>OMJJ01000001.1 GCA_900299305.1 bacterium
ATACTCTTCGTCCTGCACAATCACCTGCTTGCCCTGATGGGTGAAGCCGTTGATGATAATAGGACCTAAGAGGTTCGCGGTCATCTCTTGCGGTTTCCCTTGCGGTACGGTGATAATGGAGAACATGAGAACAGGGGTATCTGCCGTTATCTGTAGCGCACGGGCATCTGCGTTGGAGATGGTGGGCGCGTAGTCGGGACGGAATTCGCGGGGTTCTAGTATGGGAAAGGCGATTCCGGCATGGTCGAGGGCTTGTAGCCAGCGGAAACTAGAGTTGTTGTCGTGATGTACCACCACATACCGTTTCCACTGCTCGAAGCCGATGATACCTTCGATAAGATGGATGATAATATCCTCTTCTACTTCTAGGGTTCCGAAACGGGTGGTGGGAACCGTGATGGTTGCCGTCTGTACCACTTGCGTGGGAGTGACATCTATTTCGGGGTTGGTGGTGCGCTTATCCAGTGTGAGTGCCATATAGTTTCTTCTCGCTTCCGTGATGGGGTTCTGCCTCAATAGACTACTTGAGAAAATCGAGGAGGCTTAGTTGCCCGATACGGGATGTGGACTGCAAGGCGGCTTGATACGCCAGTTGCGCGGTTTGATACTGCACAACGGTTTTTGGTATATCCGTATCTTCTATATCGGAAAGTGTTTTGGAAAAATTTACTTTTATTGTGTCGTTTTGGGAGAGCGTTCTATCGAGGTTCTGAATTTTAGAGCCGATGCTTGCCCGAACCGCCGAGAGGTTCTGGATTTCGGTATCGAACTGCTTGATGGAATCGGTAGAGATGGCGGTAGTGTTACCGTTGTTTAGGTTGCTACGAAGCATTTCGAGGGCTTTTAGAGCGGGAACAATGGCATTGTCGCCGGTGGTGTTGATGGTTAGGGTCTCTTGGGTGCTGATGTCGAGTTTTATGTCGCCGTCGCCGTTCGCTGTGGTTCCTCCCTGATAGGTATAACTGCCCTGACTAGCAACGAAGGGGGCTTTGTCGTTGCGTTGTCCGGCAAAGAGGTAGCGATTGCCGAAAGCGGTGTTTCCTGCATTTCCTAGCGTCTGAATGAGACTGTCTACCTGTTGGGCAAGGGAGGTGCGTGCCTCTGGGGTGGTGCTTGTGCTACTTGCCTGTACCGCGAGGGTTCTGGCTTGGCGGAGAATATCGCTGACACTGCCTAGCGCAGTATCGGTGGCAGAGAGGAAGCCCTTTGCGCCGTTGATGATACGCGCCGACTGGTCTAGGTTATCGAGGTGGTTCTGTACGGTGAGTGCTTGCGAGATTCCGTGCGGGTCGTCGGAGGGCGTGTTTATCTGTTTGCCGGTAGTTAGTTTTTGCGATGCCTCTCCCATCTTCTGATAGGCAGACATGATTCCCGCTAGTGCTATATCTTGATACTGGTTGCTACTGATTCGCATCTTCTAGCCCTCTTGCGTGTTACTTTCCTAACCCATTGATAATGCGGTCTAGGGTGTCGTCTATGGTGGTGATAAAGCGGCTTGCGGCTTGATAGGAACGCTGATACTGTATCATCTTGCTGAGTTCTTCGTCTAGCGATACGCCGGATACGGCTGACTGTTGGTTTTGGAGCTGAGTTACCACGCTGTCTTGGTTGCTGGCTTGGGTCTTTGCGGCTTTGCTGTCTGCGCCTACTCGCGCTACTTGCCCGATGTACGCCTGATTCAGCGTGTTCTTGCCGATGAGTGCTTGCTGTGCTATCTGCGCCATTGCCCTTGCGTTGTCGCCGTTACCTACCGCTACGGTTGCGGGTGGGGTGGGGGCGGTTGCGGCGGCGATAGCATCCGTACTGCTCTGAATAGCTTGGCTTAGGGATATGTTGCTTGCATCGGTTCCTACAAAGAAGGGTTTTCCGGTAGTGCCGTCTAGCCCTGCCCCTGCGGCGTGTTGACCGTTTACCGCTTTGATGAGGGTTGTGGTGAGGGTGTTTAGGTCGTCGGTGTAGGCTTGTACTTGCTCCGATGCTTTGAGATAGCCCCCTAGTTGCCCCCCGTGAATGTCGATAGGGTCGCCGTTCTCTTCTACTAGCCCGAAGGGGGCTTTTGCGTCTTTGGGTGGAGTGGGTAGTGGGGAACTCTCTTGATTGTATACTAACTGGTGTCCCCCAACATAGATAGAGACGGAACCGGTTGGGCGGTGGGTCTCTCCGTTGAGGGTGGGAACCACTTGGATATTGGCGAGTTGGCTTAGGTCTTGCACCATGAGGTCGCGCTTGTCCATGAGGTCGTTGGGGTTGCCGCCGCTCTGTACGCTCTGTTGTATCTGTTGGTTGAGTTTTGCTATCTGGGTTGCGAGTGTATTGATTTGCTCAACGGTATCGGAGACTCCCTTCGCGATGTTCCCTTGTGTCTCTTGTAGCGACTTGTTTAGGTTTTTGATGCCGTTGATAAGTGCTTGAGCACTACTGCGGACGGCGGTACGCGCTCCCGCACTCGCGGGGTTGCTAGAGAGGTCAGAGAAACTGTTGAAGAACCCGGTGAGTAGAGAGCCGACTCCGCTTCCTGCGGGTTCATTGTAGGCGGCTTCTACTTGGCTGAGTTGGTTGCTTAGGGTGTTGTCTGCGCTCTGTTCGGAGAGGGAGGTGCGTAGGCGTTAGTCGAGGAACTGGTCACGGATGCGGGTGATGCTGGCAACGGTGACTCCGGTTCCTATCTGCCCTTGAAAGCCGTTTGCGAGGGTGATGTCGCTGGAGTCGGTGGTTTCGAGGTTGGTAACTTGGCGTGAGTAGCCTACGGTGTTTACGTTGGAGGTGTTTTGACCAGTGGTATCCAACGCCACCTGATTTGCGGCTAAGGCACGGCGACCAAGTTCTATTCCCATGAAACTAGACGACATGATAGGGTTCCTATTTAGGCGCGGCTATCGAGTAGGAGCGCGGGGGCGGCAATCGCGAAAAGGTTTGGGTTGTATCGGTTGGGTTTGAAAATGGTTTGAGTAATGCTCTCCATACCCATCTGTACAAACTCTAGTGCGTTTTGAATGAGGCGCAGGTTCTGCTGTTTTACTTCGCTGAGTTCCTCTTGTACATTGAGGAGTTCTTTGCGAATTTGGGTAAACGCCCTCTGCTCTTCGGGGGGCAGTTTGGGCATGAATTGGGTCAGTTTTAGGTCGCCTGTTAGCCCCAACGAGGTAGTGAGGAGGCGGGTTGCCTCTTCGCGCTGTGGCTCTAGTGCCTGTTGCTGAGAGAGGGTTTCGCGCTGTTGTGCCTCTAGTTCGGAGAGTTTGCGTACATCCCCCGCGACGAGTGCCGCGCTCTGCTCTTTGGTGAGGCGCAGTAATCTACGCGCCAGTAGCAGATGCTGTTGGAGAATACGGCGCAGATTGGCACAGGGCTGTTGTGGGTAGGGCATGGCGTTCTCTCCGTAAAAATCAAAATATCTGGAACTAAAACCGTGCGAACAGAAGTCTAACAACTATAAGAGGGATAGCGAGATACCCCTTATAGATACTATCGGTATTCTTTACAGGGTTACTCGCAGATATTTTTTTGGAATTTTTTTAGTGGGAACATAAATTGCGAAAATAGCAGTATTTACCGAAGAGTGCATTGTGAGGTAAACTTTGAAATGTAGCACTCGAATCTGTTTGTAATAGATGTTAATGGAGGTTTGATTAAAATGCAGGTTTCTATGGTAAGCAAAACGCGCACCTACTTGGCGCGCCCTCTCTTTCAGTTTGGTTGTGCGGCAGTACTTCTTGCCGCTACTCTCTCTCCCTCCCTTGCTCAAGTCGGAAAGCCTTGGGCATGGGGCTACAACTATACGGGTGAACTAGGCGATGGTACTGGGATTAGCAAGCACGTCCCTACTGCCGTTAAGGGACTGTCGAAGGTGATACGTGTTGCTGGAGGGGGCGGACATTCGCTCTTTCTGAAATCGGATGGAACGGTTTGGGCGGCAGGGGAGAACAAGCGGGGACAACTCGGAAATGGAGCCGGTGGCGACGGAACGAGTAACTTCGACCAAGTATCGCCTGTGCAGGTGGTGGGAATTACGAACGCGGTACAGATTAC
>OMJJ01000002.1 GCA_900299305.1 bacterium
TCACCACCATATTCCTAGACCTCACCAAGTTCGGAGGGAGTAACCTCACTCCAGAACAGTGGTATGCAGGTCTCCTCTCAGAAACGGGTCGCGCTCTTGGTCTCCGTAAAGAGTTTCTACTCTACTGGAAGGAACACAGCGACCTTAGCCCCCTCCAAAGAGTGTTTGGTGCGATACAGGAGGTCGCTCTCCCCGCTACTACCCAACCCATTGTTATCTTCATCGACGAGATAGATGTCACTCGTTCTCTCTCCTTCTCCACCGACGAGTTCTTTGGTGCGATACGGCAGTGCTATGTGGGAAGAGCACAAGAACCAGAACTAGAGAGATTGTGCTTCTGCCTACTCGGAACGGCTACCCCTGCGGAACTTATTGATAACACGAAGATAAGTCCGTTCAACATCGGGAAGCGTATTGAGATACGCGACTTTACCGAGAGTGAGGCGATGGTGTTGGCGGGTGGTTTGTTGGGAGGTGAGAAGGCGTTACGAAGGGTGTTGTACTGGACGCATGGTCATCCCTATCTTACTCAAAGATTGTGTGTTGCAGTATCGGAGAGTGGTGATGGGGATGTGGACAGGGTGTGCAGAGAGTTGTTTCTCACTCAGTCGGCGCGTGAGAGCGATGATAACCTGATGTTTGTTCGTAACCGATTGTTACGGAGTGAGGTGGACTTAGCGACCCTGTTGGACACTCTGCGACAGTTACGGAGTGGTAAGCGTGTTTTGGATGACGAGGCGAATGCGGTAACGGCAGTAATCAAGTTATCGGGGGTAGCGCGGGTAGAGAGTGGAGCACTCAAGATACGGAACCGTATCTATGAGAGTGTGTTTGATTTGAGTTGGATAGAGTCTCAGATGCCGGACGCGGAGTTGCGGCGGCAGAGGTTGGCGTATCGTAACGGTTTGGTGCGTGCCTTGAGTGTGAGTGGAGTGCTGGTAGCCATCTTCGCAGGGCTAACTCTCTACAGTATCCGAAAGACAGGTGAGGCACGAGAGCAGAAGTTAGTCGCGGAGAAGAACGCGGAACGAGCAGATAGAAATGCAAGAGAGGCACACTCTCAGAAACAGTCTGCGTTGGATGCACTGGGTGAAGTTAAGCGTCAGAAGGGGATAGTGGACACAAAGTCTAAAGAGACCGAGAAAGCACTCCAACAAGCACAAGAGCAGAAGCGTTTGGCAGACGAAAACCTAAAATTGGCGCAAACCCGTTTGGAACAGGTGAACCGCTCTCAACGAACAGAGGGTGCGGCGAAGAGACTCGCACAAGAGCGACAGGTAATCGCAGAGCGCATTTCATATACTGCGAGCATGAACCTAATACAACTTGAGTGGGAGAACAACAATGTAGGTCGTGTTTTAGAGTTATTAGAGGAGACCCGTTCTTACAAAGATAGGGGCTTTGAGTGGGGATATTGGAACCGCTTGTGCTATCTAAACTTGCTTACTTTCAAGGGACATATCGATGCCGTCACTTCCGTTGCTTTCTCCCCGGACGGAAAACGGATTGTGACAGGGAGTACCGACAAAACGGCAAAAGTATGGGACAGTGAGACTGGTAGGGAACTTATTGCCCTCAAAGGACATACAGACTCTATCTTTTCCGCCTGCTTCTCTCCGGATGGAAAGCGGATAGTCACAGGGAGTTATGACAATACAGCAAAGATATGGACTGCCGATTTCGGGGTACACTAAGCATACACAACTTAGGAGGGAATCCTGCCCTCAACCGCGAAATCTACTCTACTCTATCCCTTCGGTACGGAGACGTTTCCATGCGAACTGCATCTATCTGGTCAATCTTACTTCTCGCTACGGTAGCGGCATCGGGACACGCCCAAACGCGCCTTACCCTGCTCCCAAATGATACCACCCTCACTGGCTCTCGCACCACGCAAAGGCTTTTGGTGGAGGCACAGACCGCAGAAGGTTATGCTGGAGACCTCAGTATAAAGGCACAGTTCACCTCCTCCGACACCAAAACGGTGACTATCGACAAAGATGGAACCCTTCACGCCCTCAAGGATGGAACCGCTGTTATCACCGCCCAAGTAGGAAGCCAAAAAGCCACGACCCGCGTTCGGGTAGCGGGGACAAGCAAGCCCCTCGCGTCCAGTTTTCGGAACCACGTTCTCCCTATCATCACCAAGTTTACGTGCAACGCGGGGGCGTGTCATGGGGCGGCGGCAGGTAAGGGCGGCTTAAAACTCTCTCTGCGCGGCTACGACCCCGAAGCCGACTACAGCGTTCTTACCCGTCAAGCGGGGGGGCGCAGAGTGGTGGCAGGAGAGCCGCAGAGTAGCCTCCTCCTCCTCAAGCCGATTATGGAGATTGGACACGGCGGCGGCAAGCGCATCGAGAAGAACTCTATCGACTATATGCGCGTAGCAAACTGGATTCGTGGGGGCATCCCTCGTCCCAAAGCCTCCGACCCCCGGCTCGTCTCCCTAGACGTATTTCCTAGCCTGGCACACCTCAAACTAGGTGACGAACAGCAGATAGTAGTGCGCGGACAGTACTCGGATGGGCATACCGAAGACGTGACCCGTTGGGTGAAGTATGGAACCAGCGAAAGCAGTATCGCCATGGTAGACGACAACGGCAAAGTGAAGATGATGGGGAGCGGAGAAGCCGCCATTACCGTCTGGTTCTCTAGTAAAGTGACCTTTGCCCGTGTCTCCTCTGCCTATCCTAACCGTGTTTCTGCGGATACCTTTACCCGCGCACCTCGTACCAACTTTATCGACGACCTCGTACTGAACAAACTCCAGTCGTTACGTATTCCCCCATCGCCCACCTGCTCGGATAGCGTCTTCCTGCGCCGTGCGTTTCTGGATACTTGTGGTATACTGCCCACCGCCGCCGAAGTGATCGCCTTCCTTTCCGACAGTAGCCCCAATAAGCGTGAAAAAGCGATAGAGAGCCTACTACAACGCCCCGAATATGTGGACTACTGGACGTACAAGTGGAGCGACCTCCTCCTTGTGAGTAGCAAAAAACTGTTCCCGAACTCGCTTACCGCCTTCTCCAACTGGATACGGCAGAGCGTGAAGGAGAACCATCCTTGGAACCAGTTTGCAAAGGAGATACTTACGGCACAAGGCAGTAGCATGGAGAACGGCGCAACCAACTTCTTTGTTCTGCACAAAGACCCCATAGAGATTACCGAGACCACCACCCAAGCGTTTTTGGGGATGTCGCTTACCTGCGCTCGATGCCATAACCACCCCCTCGAAAAGTGGACACAGCGCGACTACTTCCAGATGGCGAACCTCGTCTCACGGGTACGCCTGAAAAACGGCGAACGCGACGGCGAAGTGATGGTACTCTCCTCGAATGAGGGCAATATCAACCTGCCGCGTCTTGGTATGCCCCTGCCGCCCCGACCTCTGGACGGCACAGAAATCTCGCTTGCAAGCCTAGAAGACCGCCGCGAAA
>OMJJ01000003.1 GCA_900299305.1 bacterium
AACTCTTTTTGCACGAGGTCTTCTTTGGAGAAAGCCATGTTGTCGCGTAGATAGTCGAAACCGTACTCATTGTTGGTTCCATAGGTGATGTCGGTAGCATAAGCCTCACCGCGAGTGACAGGGCGAGCATAGGTGTAGCGCGGGTCGGGGTCGAGGTAGTCAGGGTCGTAGATAAAACTACCGCCCTCGTCTCCTGTCTCCGGCGACTGCCCTTGAATAATGCCCACGCTCATACCGAGGAGGTGGTAGATGGGCGCGTTCCAAACCGCGTCGCGCTTGGAGAGGTAGTCGTTGGAGGTGACGAGGTGTACCCCTTTTCCTAGTAGTGCGTTTAGGTAGAGGGGGCAGGTTGCGACGAGGGTTTTTCCTTCTCCGGTTCGCATCTCTGCAATGCGCCCCGCATGAAGCACCATGCCGCCAATCATCTGAACATCGTAGTGACGTAGCCCAATCGTTCGGCGCGATGCTTCGCGTACAAGGGCAAAGGCTTCGGGGAGTACACTGTCGAGAATGGGGTCGTAGATTTTGCGGTCTTCGTCGCGGCGTTGCGCGTCGGTAAGGCTTGCCCAACTCGCCTCTACGGCAGAGCGTTGTTTGCGGTAAGCGGTCTGAACTCGCTGACGAAGTTCCTCTGTTTTGGCGCGGAGTTGGTCGTTGGACAGCTTCTCTATCGTCGGCTCAAGTGCATTTATCTGTGTAACGACCTTGCGGTACTTATCGATTTCGCGTGCCGTGTTATCAAAAAATTTGGCTAGAAAACCCATGGATTGCGATTACCTCGTAATCTCCTTGTTGAGAGGAGAGGGATATGTGGGAGTGTCTTATTCAAGAGTACAGTATACCATACGGGTTAGCCCCTCGTTAGGTTTCTGGTAGCAGAGAGTATAAAAGTAGTTCGATACAAAAAGGTGCTACCCCCCTTACACGGGAAGGTAGCACCCTGATTACGTCAAGAACACCCTTACTTAACGGTAAGGTTATTCCCTGTAGCAGTGTACTTGAGGTAGTAGGTGTCTCCATCAAAAATGACCGTGATGGGGTGCTTGCCTACACTCATGGTGCTCGGTATCGTGTAACTTAGGCTCACGCCTCCATTTGCATCCGTGGTAGCGGTTCCCACATCCTTACTGTCTATCTGGAACTTGAGTACCCTCCCACTTAGCCCCTTGCTGTCGGTTGTGCGAATAAGAGTGGCTGTTAAGGTTATCTTGCCCCCCTGCTTCCCGCTGACGTTATTGGGGTTGATTTTGGTGGGTGCTTGGTTCACCGTAAGCGTTGCGCTCTTCGTAGACTTGAGGTACTGGTTATCCCCTGCGAAGTCGGCATTCTGGGTCAACTTCCCTACTCCAAAACCCTCCTCCAATTTGTAGGCAAGTACGGCTTTCCCACTACTATCGGTGGTAGCTGTTCCGATTGGAGTTCCAGCAAGGGTAAAGGTGATAGTCTTCCCTGCAATCCCTTCCTTGTCTGTGGCACGTGTGAGGGGTGCTGTCAAGCTTTTGGTCTCTCCAATACGCCCAGAAAGGCTATTCAAAGAGAGCACACTTGTGGTCTGAACAAAGGTAATCTTGGCAGTACCCGTAGAGGCAGTGTATCTACTATCTTCTGCAAACTCTGCGGTGAGGGTGTGGTCTCCCACCGAGAAGGCATCCGACATCACATAACCAAGAGTGGCTACTCCGCTAGTGTCGGTGGTAGCGGTTCCTAATGCTGTTCCGTCTATCTTGAAGGTTATCGTCTTGTTGGAGAGTGTGGCAGAGGTATCCGAACGGGCAAGGGTAGCCTTGAGGCTCTGAGTACTGCCGTAGTACCCTGTTACACTCCTCATTCTGATGATAGTGTTTGTCATTACAACAGTAAGCACACCAGTACCTACAGAGGGGAGATAGGTGGCATCTCCTGCAAACTCGACTTTGATTTCAGGGACTCCTGAAGTGAAGTTATCCGCGATGGTATAGTCCAGAGAAGCAGAACCACTGTTATTCGTAACACTTGTACCCACCATCGCTCCATCTACCTTAAAGGTTAGGATTTCGCCACTTGGGTAATCGAACACAGTAGTCAACTGCCCCTTGAGGGTTATCTTATCACCTGGCTTCCCTTTTGCATTGTCGACCTGTATCTGTGTTTTGTTTTTTGTAACGGTAACCGTATCGGTAGTAGAGGCAGGATTGTAGTTCCCATCTCCTGCAAAGTCCACTTTCAGGGTGTGTGTCCCTTCCGTTAGGTTCGGAATATAGAGGTTTGCCTTAGTACCCAACCCAATGGTAGTTATGATTCCCATAAGCGCGTCATCCCAATAGAAGGAGAGGGTACGTCCTACAAGTAGATACCCATCTGCTTTTCTTGTGAGGGTAGCAACGGCATAAGGATTTCCGAGTTCGATAGTGCTACTCACGATGTTGACATCCACATCTGCCTTCCCTGCGATGTCGGTCATGCTGAGTTTGGTGACAAAGACATCTTTCCGCCCTGCATTTGTCTTTTGGAATGCTCCATCTGATATAGGGAAGTCGGTAGCCTCGGTATCTCCTGTCACGTAGGCATTCCGACTACTATCAATAGCGATACTGTTGGCGAGCGTGATGCCATTCCTTCCCAAATAGGTGGAGTTGAGGAGATAACTGCCTGCTACAGAGAGTTTGGTAACAAAAGCAGTTCCAGAGGTACTTGTTTTTGTTTGGAACGCCCCTAGTGTGGTGGGGAAGTCAGTAGAACCGGTACCTCCTGTAATGTAGGCTTGACCTAAGGAGTCAAGGGCTATTCCAAAAACGAAGTTGCCAGAGGTTCCACCCAAGTAAGTGGAGTAGACAAGAGAGGCTCCATCCGGGCTCAATTTGCTAACGAAGATAACGCCAAATCGGTATTTTTCCCACAATGTACTCTCTTGAAACGCACCTTTGGTGGTTGGAAAGTTTTTGGATTCGGTAATTCCTGTAACGTAGGCACTCCCTGCACTGTCTACCGCTATGGCATTCCCCTCGTCCCAATCACCTCCTCCCAAGTAAGTACTGTAAACAAGGGACATAGTAGTAGGGTCTATCTTGGCGATAAAGGCATTTGAGTAACCTTTCAGAGCCTGCTGGAATGCTCCCGTGGTAACAGGGAATTTATGGGAGGAGGTATTTCCGACAACATAGACTTTGCCGCTACTATCCAAGGCTATCCCGCTGCTCGTATCGTAATCCTCTCCTCCCAGATAGGTAGAGCCGAGCAGTTTCGTTCCATCTACACTCAATCGAGTTACAAAGGCATCTGAGCGACCACCTCCGTATTTGGTTTGAAACGCCCCTGTGGTAACAGGGAAATCGGTGGAGGATGTTCGTCCAGCAACGTAAGCAATCCCATTGCCGTCTACTACTATAGCACAACCAAAGTCATCACTAGTCGCCCCTCCCAAGTAGGTGGAATAAAGGAGAGATTTCCCATTTGCACTCAACTTGGAAACAAAAGCATCAGCACCGTCACCATATTTGGTCTGAAATGCCCCTGTGGTAACAGGGAAGTCGGCGGAGTAGGTATCACCAGTGATGTAGGCATTTCCCACACTGTCTACTGCGATAGCGTTACCATAATCATAACCACTCCCCCCCAAGTAGGTGGAATAAAGGAGAGATTTCCCATTTGCACTCAACTT
>OMJJ01000004.1 GCA_900299305.1 bacterium
ACTCTCCCAAACTCCCCCCGAAGCCGCCCTTGCAACTGCCCCCCAAAAAACCGAAACGCCGCGCCAAAAACTCGGTCCCGTTCCTGGTTTTACACTTCCTGCCCCCCCTCGCCTTCAAGTAAGCACCAACGACACCATTGTTCTCCAAAAGGGCAAAGCAAAAAACACCTTCGCCTCTTTTGGCGACTGGTTAAAAAAGATGCAGGCAAAGACGGGAACCAAAGTGGACTTGAGCGGGGAGAGCCGTTTTACCTTGCGAAGCGACAGCGTTTCGGGGAACTCCGACTCGTTTTTAAGCGACAGTTACTTGGGGCGCGGGTCGAACGGCTTCTATAACGAAACCAGTTTGGATGTAGACGCGCAGTTTTTGCACCACTTCCACTATCGTACCCTTATCAATAACAACATTCTCAATAACGCCAACGACCCCAACTATAACCGTAGTCAGTTGGAGTATAGCACCACTCATACGAAAGTGCTTTTTGGAGACATTAGCGCAGGAATACAGGGTAACTCGCTCATCAACTTCAACCGCTACCTTAATGGGGTACTGTATACCCAAACCTGGTCGAAGCAACTCAAAACCTCCCTACTCTACTCGCGTACCCGTGCCGAAACCCGTACCATTACGATAAACGGAAACGGCTCAGCAGGACCTTACTACGTCTATGCGGGGCAGATAGTAGACGGCTCGGCGCGGGTACGGGTTAACGATATAGAGATGACTATTGGGACGGATTTCACACTAGACCAGTACACGGGAGAACTACGCTTCTTGAACGGGCGAATAATCCTGCCCACCGATACCGTTGCGGTCACGTTCGAGACGATAGGCTATAATCAGGGAAATGGAAACATCTACGCCGTTCGCACCGAGCTACTCGCCAGCAAAAACGACACCATAGGCTTCTCCTATTTAGGGCAGACCTCCGATTCCAACAACGCCCTCCAAACGCGCACCCAACAGTTTTATGGCTTTGCGACCCCCGGAGCCGCCTATATTCTGGACGCGCCTATAGATACGACACGCCCCATTTCGGTAAAGGTGGGTGGTGTTCCCCTACAGCAAGGAGTGGATTTTGTAGTGGATGCGCGCCTACTTAACCAGATTCGCATAGTGAGCGCGATTCCGACCACCGTTCTTATCGAGATAACCTATACCCCGCTAAACACCAGTCCCACTCCCGGCAACCGAAGCGTTTTCGGAATAGACAACCTGTTGCAACTGGGTAAGTTGGGGAGTGTGCGTACCGAACTGGCGTTTTCGGGGCTATCGTTGCAAGGAAATAACTACGGAGGGAACGCCTTTCAGATGCGTGCCGACCTTAACCTGATCTCCCCGCGAAAGCAGAAAGAGGAGGAAGAGGAGCCGAAAGACAAAAAGGCGAAAAAACGAACCCGTTTCCAACCCACCTTGCGAACCACACTCGGATTTCGCGACATCAGCCCCACGTTTTCGTCGGTTCAGGCGGCGAACTTCAACCGTAATGAGAAGGCGTATGAGTTTGGAGTGGACTACCGCCCCTCCGATGGACTTCACCTAAACACCAGTTTCCAAAACTCCAAACGCCCCTCCTACTCGGCAAGCAGTAGTACCAACATTACCCAAATTCTCACAAACGGCACGGATAATTATAACCAGTACACATTGGGCGCAGGATACGAACATGGACGTTTGGGAACCAACTTTACCCACAACACCACCCAAACCGATTTCGCGATCGGAGGAAACAGCAACAACGCAAGCGATACTCTAGCGTTCAACTACAAACTAGGAAGTGTGGGGCTAGACTTCTCCTTAAACAGCAACCACAGCGATACTGAAACCCTCGTTGCAAACGGCTCTACCACCAGCCTCTTCAACTCCAGCGCTTCCAACTCCGGCTACCGATATGGCATGACATGGCGAACCAGTTCTTGGCTAAACCTATCAGGTAGTATAGCCACCAACGCGATTAAAAGCGTGGGAACCTCCTCTAGTAGTGTGAATAACAACTTCGATACAGTCGCACACACGAGCGAGATGACGGCACGAATCACCCCCAACAAACTTTGGAGCATCCGATACACCTTCAACCTCTCTGATACGGGCAACTTGGGTAATACTACCACTGGCACAGGAACTGGCGGGACAGGTCTTCCCAACTCACGGCTATTGGCAGGGTTTGGGGGGCGTGACCTCACGGCAGGAGGGGGTACAGATACGTCGGGTTCGGTGCTGGGAGGCGGTTCTAACTACAACTTGGGAAACTACGGCGGGTATAGCGGCTTCTTGGGTAGTGGACTAAACACGGGGTACGGAGTGAGCAGTTTTGGGGGTAAGAGTACCGGCAACCATCTGCATATAGACTACCACCTAAAAGCGTTCAATGCAGGCGTGAGTAGCGACATGAACTCCAGCACGGGCAGTTATCAGTACAACAGTAGTAGCCGCAGTACCCTCTTTATGATGGGGCTACAGCCCTCCGACAAGTTGCGCTTCGACACCTCTATCGGGATACAGAAAATCGACTATAGCGGCACTATCGGCGGCTCTACCGGAAACTCCTTCTCGCTTGGTATGACCACGCGCCCCCTCCGCCGTCTCAATCTTGCTATCGACTGGATGGTGCGCCATAACGCGAGTAACATCAACTTTAACGCCATTACGGGAGGCACAGGTAGCACGAACACCGATACCAGTATCGATCTAACCTCCTTACGTACCCGCATAGACTACAACCTAAGCACGCGCTGGACTCTGTTTACCGAACTACAAAACTCCGACACAAAAGGGTACCTCGGCGGTAATGAGTCGCGCTTCCGCTTTGGAGCCGACTACGCCCTAAACCAAGTGTTCAAGTTTTCATTTGGGTGGCAGTCTAACAGCCGTACCAACTCCGACCCTGCAAATGCCCTCTACAACTACAAAGTGAACTCGATTTTGGCAGAGTTCGGCTTTAATTTCCGTTAGGAAGAGCCTCTTTAGCCCTCTACTTTGTATCCCCTACCCCAAAACCCCTAAAAAATACTTGGTTTTTTATTTTCACCATGTTAAAAATACGGGGTGCTATGGAACAACTACCTCGAAGAAATACCAGATTACCAAAAACAGGTACAAACACCTCGTTTTGGAGCGGGGTTTCCAAACCATTGTGCAGTGGCAGGATGCCACACGCACTTACATCACGGAGGAGTTTCATCCATGGGTCTACGTATCAATACGAACGTTGTTGCACT
>OMJJ01000005.1 GCA_900299305.1 bacterium
CGCCCATACCACCACCCATGCCGCCAAAGGGATTAAAGCCCATGCTACTGTAGCCGGAGGTAAAGGTTAGGGTACGTGCGCCGAGATAGGACGCGATGTTGACACCGTTGAGGGTGGTCATAAAGATACGGGAGAGGCGCATACGCTTTTCGGTGTTTTTGTCCGTGTCGGTTTCACCGGGAGTAGCATCGGGAGCCTCGTCTTTGATGGGGACTACACTATAGACACCATCTAGGAACTGATAGGTGATAGGAAGCCCAGAAGCCTTTAGGACGGCTTCGAGAGCGTTCTTGAAGGGTTGCTTGATATGCACGGTTACGAGCGTACCACGCAAAGAGTTATCTAGCGAGTACTGTGCCTTTGCTTGCTTAAACAGCAGGGTAAGTGCTTGATAGAGGTCTACGCCTTCCAAGTCGAGGCTGATAGGTTTGTTGTTTAGGGTCTCGGTAGCGTCGCCCTCTCCCTGTGCGAGGACAGGGGTGGTTGCTGTAGCGAACCCTAGTACACCGAATGCAAGGGCAGTCATTGCAATTTTGCCCAGTCGTAACTTCATTAGGATTTTCCTCCTCGTATTTACAGCCCCCTTTGGGAGTGGGGCGACCCTTTGTCAAGTGGTAGAACAACACAACCGCTTGACGTTGTGGATTTCGTATTAGAATCTCTTCTAGGACGGTTTGAACAGTCTCCACGTTCCCCGTTCTATAGGAAGAACCTCTTTGCGATGTAGGGAGGGGCATTTTGCAGTGCGCCCTCTTCTACGTCACACAACGTCAAATCTGTAAGAAAAGTTCCCAGTTTTATTATGGCACAAACGGCTCTATTCGCTACCCGCGCCGCCGCCTTTACCGCCGGGACGGCGACCTGCGCCAACGCTACCGCCAAAATTTGCACCTGCCTGCCCCATGCCGCCGAATGCGGGACGACCTGTGTTGGTAGCCGCAGTGGGAGGTGCATCGCCGTAGAGAACGGTTTGGGTACGGATAACGTTACCCTCTTGCTTACGCAGGAAGACCTGCTCACTGGTAATAGAGACGACCTTGAAGCCATCTTTGGTTTCGCTACCGGGGGCGACTATCTCAGTATCTGTGCCTCCGCCTTCGAGTACCGCAAAGACACCATCGCCGTTCATAAAGCCAGAGAAGCGGCGGGTGGGTGCTTCACGTACCTCTACGACCTCTTCGACGGGCTCCTCGTAACTCGCGGGAGTGACACGAATGGGTTGAACGCTATCGAATACGTTCGGAGGTGGGAGGGTGTTATCCTTCCAAGAGATAAGGAAGGGGTCGGAGCGTAGCCCACCCAGTTTCTTGATGTCGGGAGTGCCGAATGCACCGGGCTTGGAGGGCGGGGTCGCAGAGGCAGTTCCTGTACCATCATCGGCTTTTTTAGTGCCGGTGGGAGCAGGGGTTTGGGTTTGGGTGGTCGTTGTTGTCTCTCCGGATGGACGATTCATCATAAAGAGGACAATGGCGATAACCAGTATTCCTACTCCTGCGCCGATACCAATTTGTGTCTGTTTGTTCACGTATCTATCACCTCATTTAGAGAAAAGGAGTGTCTACTCTGCGGCTCCTGCTTTACTGCCGCCACCAGAGCCACCCGCACCACCACCAGAGCCACTTGCACCAGAAGGTCCACCGCTCATACCAGAAGGACCACCGCTCATACCACCCATACCGGGCATCATACCGCTCATACCGCCGCCAGCACCGCCGGATTTTGCCGCGCCGCCGATGCGTGGGTCTTGCTTGGGCGGCTCTGCGCCGGGAATGACGTAGAGGGCGAGGTTGTAGTTGAGAAGGAGGTTGGGGCTATGTCCGGAGATAGCGACACCGCTGACTACAGGCACTCCGTGATGCTCCATAGAGTTGAAGCGGCGTAGGTGTGCCATAGCGGAATCGAAATCTTTTGCCGTTACGCTTACTGCCCAAGGCTTCCCTCCATCGGGGAAGGTAATACTTTTGAGGGTACTAATGGTGTTTGGGTCGGTTGCGTAGGAGCCTATGGCGAAGGTGGGTACGTTTCGCGTAACGCTTTTATCACGCTGTGCATCGTACCAAGATTCTACCCAGCGCCCCCAAACGGTGGGCATATCTTTCAGCCCGTAGGTAGCACCGTCTACTTTCACCAGACCAGTTTGATAGAGGGTGATGAGGTCGGTTTTCTCGGAGAAGTTGAGGTCGGGCATATATTTGCCGGAGTAGACTTTCCAGTCTGCCTCTGCTTGCTTGGAGTTCTTCTTCTCTTTTTCGAGTTCTTTTGTTTTTGCCTGAACCTTTTCTGCGGTTCCACCGTTATCTTGCTTGGCTTTGGTATCTTTTTCGAGATCGGCTTGCTTGTTGGTGTAAGCGCGTACCCCAAAACCCCATAGGAGGAGAAACAGCACTAGCACGAGCGCGAAACCCGTAATATGAAGTTGAGGCAAGGTCATCTTCTTAAACATTGTCTTCTGCTCTCCTTAGTTATTCTTCGGAACCTTTGCGTCCGCCAAGGCTAGGTGTGCCACCGCCGCCAGAGCCGCCCGCAGCACCGCCACCGCCTCCACCAGAGCCGCTTGCACCGCCGGAAGGTCCACCGCTAAAGCCACCGCCCATCATACCAGCCATACCAC
>OMJJ01000006.1 GCA_900299305.1 bacterium
AAGTAGAGGTTATCCCCGTCTTTACGGCGCACCCCACCGAAGTCGCACGGCGCACCGTCCTCTACAAGCGGCGGCAGATTGCCCGCCAACTCGACCAGATAGACTGGCTCCCCCTGACGGATGCAGAGGCGCAAGAGCGCGAAGCCATTATCGGCGCGAACATCGTAGCTCTGTGGCAAACCGACGAGGTACGCCGTAGAAAGCCCACCGTTCGCGACGAAATACAGATGGGGTTAGACTACCACCAGAGTACTCTCTTCGAGACCCTACCCCGCCTCTATGAGAACATGGCAGAGGCATTTCGGCGCGTCTATGGGGTGCAACTAACCACTGCTGACTTCCCCCAAGTGGTGCGATTTGGCTCTTGGATAGGAGGAGATAGAGACGGAAACCCCTTTGTTACCGCAGAGAGTACGGCTACTTCGCTTCAGATGGCACGGCAAGCCGTACTAAACTACTATATCACCGCAATAGAGGCACTGCTCGAACTCATTAGCCCCTCTACACGGCAAGCACAGGTCTCACCCGACCTCAAAGCGGCACTTGCGGAGTACGAAACACGTATTCGTGCTATCGACAAAGACATCAAACTCCGCTCGAATGAAGAGGTCTACCGCCGCTACCTCTCTTATGTTTTGCACCGCTTGCGCCGAACCACCGAGAGCCTTTCTCACTCGAACGGTTATGCAAATGCTGGCGAGTTTGCCGCCGACATTCGGCTTGTACGTGAAAGCCTACTCGGTAACGGAGGGCGGCGTATTGCTCACCTTACCATCGACCCACTACTGCGGCAGATTGCTACCTACGGCTTTCACCTGCATACCCTCGATGTGCGCCAACACCGTGCCTTTCACGAAAAAGCCGTCTACGAACTAGGGCAGGGCGCACAGATGCAGAGCGGTGCAAACCCCAAACTTCCCCCCCTCCCCTCTGCCGAAACCAATACCGTTGTAGAGACGCTACGCGCTATCGCAGAACTCAAGCAGAAGTACCCTCCCGAATCCATTCGCACCTATATTATCAGCGGAGCCACCTCCGCGCAAGATGTGTATCAAGTTCTCTGGTTGGCGCAGGTGTGCGGGGTATCGGTTCAGGCAAGCGGTAACGACCCCGGTCTTATGCCCGTTCCCCTCTTCGAGAGTATTGAAGACCTGCAAAACGCGCCGAGTATCTGCCGCGAACTCTGGTCTTCTGCCTCCTACCAACCACTCCTCGACTCGTGGGGTAGAGTACAAGAGGTGATGCTAGGCTACTCCGACTCGAATAAAGACGGCGGTATGTGGACGAGCACTTGGGAGATTTTCAAGGCGCACCGCGATTTGCACCGCGTGGCAAAAGAGTGCAACGTGCATCTGCGGCTCTTTCATGGACGTGGCGGAACCGTTGGGCGAGGTGGAGGTCCTACCCACCAAGCGATAACCTCTCAACCTCCAGAGGCATTTACGGGGTCTTTGAAAATTACAGAGCAGGGCGAGGTGCTCAACTGGAAATACTCCGATACCTCTATCGCAGAGCGCAACCTCGAACTGATGGTCGCCGCCTCTTTAGAGGCTCTTACCCGCTCACAGGGGTACGGCGCACATATCAAACCCGAATGGGAAGCGGCAATGGAGGCGATGTCGCAAGAGGCGTTTCGCTACTACCGCGAGAACATTATGGAGAACCCCGACATTATCCCCTACTTCGAGGGGGCTACTCCCGTTATGGAACTCGACTTGGCGCGTATCGGCTCTCGCCCCGCACGGCGCAACACCCAACTTGGTCTAAGCAACCTTCGCGCTATCCCATGGGTGTTTGGCTGGATGCAGAGCAGACACGTTTTACCAGCGTGGTTTGGGGTGGGCTATGCCCTCGACTGGTTCCAAAAACAGAACCCCGCAAACGCCGAACTGCTGAAAGAGATGATGCAAGGCTTTCCGCTCTTTAGGGTACTCATTCAGAATACCGAAACGGGGCTTGCAAAAGCCGACTTTATGGTCGCCCGCCTCTATGCAGAACTGGTAGAGGACGCGGCACTAAGGGAGCGGGTCTTCGAGAAGATAGAGGCGGAGTATCATCGCACGGTAGAGACGGTGTTACTGGTCTCGGAGCAATCTCAACTTTTGGAGAAGAACCCCGTTCTCGCGCACTCCATCCGCCTCCGCAACCCGTATGTAGACCCCATGAGTTTTATGCAAATCGAACTACTACGCAGAAAACGAGCAGGGGAAGAGAGCGAAGAGCTGAACTACGCCCTTGCCGCAACCATCAACGGTATTGCGTCGGGGTTACGTAATACCGGCTAAAATCTCCCCGAAAACCTAGGGCAATCACATTACTCTTGGGTGTTGCGTGCTGGTAGGTTTTAGCCCTCATCACCAACCTCTTCTCCCAAGTTTGGGCGAAGAGGCGAATGCACTATGTAGTAAGGTTCCTGCCTTTTGGCACAAACAAACCTTGCTCATAACGAGAATACCTCTCTACTCTCTCTTTCCCCCAAAATTGGGGGAAAGATGTCCTGCAAGGACAGAATGAGGGCTAATCCGCTGACT
>OMJJ01000007.1 GCA_900299305.1 bacterium
TCTCCGTAAAGACCCGCTTGATATGTTCCATGAGAGAACGCTTTGCTTCGTCTCTCTTAGTGGGCTTTCTCCCCCTCCAAGAGGAGTGGCCACTTCGAGAGACTTTCATGGCACGACACAGAGCAGAAAGAGAGAACTGCCCCTCGTATTGTTTGATGAACTGGTATCTCACCTTGGGGCTTTGGTGAAGATACCCACTGCCTTTTTTAGTATCTCTACCTCCTCCCTCAGGCGTGCGTTTTCTCTTTGGAGTTGAACGAGTTCAGGGTCTCTTGGGTTGCCATTACCTGGGAAGGGATTATCGGGAGTTTGCTCCATTTGTCGCTTCCACGCGGAGAGGGTTTTACCAGTGATACCGAGGTCTCGTTCGGCTTCTGTAAGGTTGCCTCGTTCTTTACCGAGCCTAACGGCTTCCCTTTTGAACTCTTCTGTGTAGAGTTTTCTATCTGTCATCTTTTGTACCTTTCCTTTCTTGGTAGAGAGTCTACCCGTCAGGCAAGGTTTCTCTTAACTTAATGTACGTAGATTCGGGGGAAGCCCATCGCCGTGAATGTTTGTACATATCACAAAGGGACGAGAACACATATTCCCTGCTACAAGACGATTACCCGATAAATACCATTTCATGTCACCTAGCACTTGCAGGAAGATTTGATTCAAAAACAGAACTATGTGTGGTAGCAATTCCCGTTTTCAACACAACACCGTGAACATACTCTGGGTAACTACTCTACATTTGTTGTTCCTACGATATACCAAAGCCGACGTGTTTCGTACCTTACTTCCGACTCTGAATCCTCTTCTATAACACGAGATTTGTTTGTGAAGTGGATGCACATGAACCATCATCCGGACTTGGAGGGTTTCTTTGTCTCCTAATCAACCTAAGACTAGTTCAAGTTCAGCCCCCAAGGTCGGTGCAAACGAGATCCCTCGTATAGGTATGCTCGCTACATTGCGTAACCGGCGTGGATTGATAAGCGCCGTTGATCCCTTTGACGGCAAGTCTGCCGGACGGCTCCACCTTGTCACCATTGAATACATTGACACAGATGGAAATACAGACGACCAGATTGTGTGGGAATTAGAGCCAAGCGCAGTACTCCTAAACCCAACCGCGCTCCCAAATCCAACCCAAACAGCTCCCATGGCTACAGGCGACGAGGATGCGCTAGTGCGCTCAGCAAGGTGGACAGCCCTTACTCCATACACCACCGCCGGCTCAACAAACAGTACACATACTCGCTCACCCATCGTCGCTCCCTTTCACGGCGCAATACAGGTAGATGACTTTCAACTGGTTCCTCTTCTCAAAGCATTGAGAATGCCCCGTATTTCACTTCTTATTGCGGATGATGTGGGATTAGGTAAAACCATTGAAGCAGGGCTCATATTGAGTGAACTTCTATTGCGCCGTCGTATTCGGCGGGTTCTCATCCTCTCTCCCGCTTCGCTCCGTAGTCAATGGCAACAGGAGATGCAAGACAAATTCTCTCTGTCATTCGATACGGTAAACCGTGACGAAACACACGCCCTCCGAAAAAACCTTGGGCTGGATGCCAATCCCTGGCGTACCTTTCCACGTATCATCACCTCATACTACTATCTCAAGCAACCTGATGTTCTAGAGTCCTTCCTCTCAGCATGTCGTGTTCCAGAGGGTACGCCGCACCTGCCCTGGGATCTTTTAATCGTAGATGAAGCGCATAACCTCGCTCCCGCTCCCTTTGGCGAGGATAGCGAACTCACTCGTATGCTGAGAACGCTCGCGCCCTACTTCGAGCATAAACTCTTTCTCTCGGCGACTCCGCACAACGGGTGGACGCGCTCCTTTACAGGGCTACTTGAGATGCTTGATCCTGTTCGGTTCACACAGACGAGTGAGATGTCTCCTGCCGAACGAAACCGGGTCGAAGATGTTTTAGTGCGACGGCTCAAGAGCGAAATCAATGCACGCACCACGCCAAAGCGATTTGCGGAAAGGCATCTGGAGGCACTAGCCCTTAAACTCTCTCCTGGCGAACGGAATCTATCCAGTGCATTCCAACTGTTCCGTCGTCGTGTACGCACCTTAATTCGAGAGTCGCAACGGCGAGAACAACTCGCAGGCGCATTTGCGGTGGAGATATTGGGTAAGAGACTACTCTCCTGCCCCTATACGTTTGCGAACTCGTGGTATCGCTATAAGGCAGGACTACAGGAAGCGGAGCAAGCAGAAGCGGAGGAGGTTCAGGCGGCGGAACGCGCTACCGATGAGGATACAGGCAACGATCAGGAAACGGAGAGCCGTATCGCCCACGCCGCGCATATCGTCGGGGCATGGCTCAAACCCTTGGCAGAAGACCTTCAATATGAAATGCTGGAGGTAGATTCTGCGCTTGAAGCGTTGGGTCTCAACTCCGGGCAAGCGAACGGTACGCCTAACGCCGACGCACGGTTTGAGGCGTTGTGCGCGGTAATTGACAACAGTTTGCTTAACGATACGGGAGAGTGGCGCGAGGATGAACGCCTTATCGTCTTTACGGAATACAAGACCACATTGGACTATTTGGAACGCCGTTTACAGGCGCGGTACATAGAGCAAGGGCGTGTGTTATCA
>OMJJ01000008.1 GCA_900299305.1 bacterium
AGAGCGGTTGCCCTCTGGAAATAGGGTATCGCCTCGTTCCAAAGACGGCTCTTCTCGCTAGGTGCGCCCATGAGTTGCCCCGCAATGGCTCGCCATGTCCCCTCAAGGCTGGCTACTACGGACTGTTCGGCAGGAGTTTTCGCCTCCGCTTGTGCTGTTTGCAGTAAGTGGTTGAGATTGTGAGCCAAGTTCGGTTCGTAGCAGGTAAGCCACTGCATCGCGTGTTGCGTAGCGGTATAGGCACGGGGTTTAGGAAGAGATGTTTTTCGATACGCCTCAATCTGGTTTAGAATCTCGCCAAAGTGGTGCGAATAGGTGTGCGTTTGAACCCGTGCCGTTCCGTTTTGGGCGATGCGTTCGCGTTCGGCTTGGTTTTCAGGGGCGAGGTAGTGGTCTAGTAACGCCTCTAAGTCGTCGTCCCCATAGAGTACGCACTCCTCCCTATCCCGAAACACAAAATCGACCTCCGCATTGCCGCGCTCATAAAAGAGCAGTGCACCGCACGCGGGGGCTTCATACGCCCTCATGTTCAGTTCGCCGCGAATACTGCGGTTGAAAACGATTTTGGCGCGGTTCATCATGCGAACATAGTCTTCCCCATACAGTCCGCTGGTAAGTACCACGTTATGCTTTTCCGCAAGCCGAGATACCCGCGCCAGCCACAGAGAACGCTCCTGCTGTACTGCATGATTAAAGTTGCCAATCATCAGTACATCTATGTCGCGCTCTGCGTCGGGAAGTACGCGGTGGAGAGCGGGGTCTTGCGCCCAAAGCAGACCGTGTAGCACCTCCGTAAACCCCGCATTTCGTAACAACTCGTAACCGCCCCTATCCGCTACCATTACATCGAACGCCCCGCCTATGGCATGAATGGCTTGCCCCCCAAGATTCCAGTCGCCAAAAACGCCTACGGTAAGGCAGTCTGCCTTTTCGATACCAAGAGGCACGGGGTTGTATTCGGGGCTCCAGTGTATATAGACCTCCGGCTTCCATCCTTCGGGGCAGTTTGCCAGTATCTCCTCAAAGGTCATGCCCTTATGATAGGGAAACTGAGGATAGGCAAACCCAAACGAGATTATCTCGTCGTTTGCCCCTTCTCGCCCCGGTAAAGGCTGATTTTGTAACGTCTCTGGATAGCAGACGGTATGTCCCACAAGTACGCGCATAGTGCCTCCTCTTCCCTAAGATTCACAGGGTTGTAGCCCTCACTCCCAACCCTCTCTCCCAATTCTGGGAGAGAGGGCAAATACACTGCCTACTAGCAACTTGGGCTATTTTACCGTCAAAGTTGCGCTACTATCTGAACTGCTCAGGTAGAAAGCATCCCCATTAAAGGACACCTTCAATGTATATTTCCCCTTCGCAAGACTACTTGGAATGGTATAAGAGTATATAGCCGTTCCTGTGGAATCGGTTTGAGAAGTGCCTACCTCATTCCCATTTACAGAGAAATGAATGGTGCGAGCATTCAGGTATTTGCTATCCGTAGTACGTTTCAGTTTCGCAGTGAGTTGAACAGTGGCTCCTACCTTTCCTGATACAGATACCTGAGTGACCTTTGTGCTTGCCTGATTCGCGGTAAGTGAAGCCGTTTTTGTGGAGGCATTGTATCCATCATCGCCCGTGAAAGTCGCAGTTACCGAGTGTGTGCCTGCTGTAAGGGGTTCTTCAAATAGGTACGAAGTGGCTACTTGCCCATTTGCATCAGTTGTTACGGTTCCTATGCTATTTCCATCTATGGAGAGGTTTATTGCTCTACCACTTACGGGTTTCCCATCTGTGTTACGCTTGAGAGTAGCGGTAAGAATCTTGCTTTGTCCATAAGCTCCTATTATGCTACCGAGTGTAAGGCGTGTGTCCGCTGGGTCAATGGAGAGAAAAACGTCAATCGAAGAGGTTTTATAACTCTCATCTCCTGCGAAAGAGGCTTCTATGTCGTGAACTCCCGCTTGTAGTTGCTCGTCTACAAAATAGGAGAAAGAGGCGACCCCATTGCTGTTGGTAGCCGCTTGACCGATAGAATCTCCATCTAGTGTAAGCGAAATCGTTTTGCCTGAAAGCCTTCCGCTATCTGTTGTACGTCGAATAACTACGTTGAAAACTGCTGTTTGCCCATATCGCTTTGTAACGCTATCCATTTTTAGGAATGTGTCGGTTTTCGTGACACTCAGAGTGGTCGTCTTGTTCGCGGCAGTATAAAAAGGGCTATCGCCTACAAAATTGACGCTCAAGGTGTGCTTGCCAACCGCAATATCAGAGGGGAGAGTAAAGGAGACAACCCCTCTTGTATCGGTCATCGCACTACCCAATACGATGCCGTCAATACTATAAGTAAGGGCTTCATGGAGAATTGGTAGACCTTTGTCCAGAGCAAGGAGTTTTGGGGCTATGGTGACTGGCTTTCCATAGTGCATAACCTGACTATAGAGGGAGATTTTCGTACTGTGCGGGTTGCCGGATTGAGGAACAGGATATGCGGAGTAACTTACTCCTGGACCATTTCCAGACCCTATCGCGGTTATCAGTGCCTGTGGGTCAAGGTTTTCAACTACAACAGGGGTTAGTATGTCGGAACCATCCCCTACTTTGCCACACTCACCATAACCGTTTTTCCCCCATGCCCATACGGTTCCATCTGACTTCAAAGCGAGAGAGTGTACCGAACCACTTGAAATTTGAGTTATACTCGTCAGACCGAGAACTTGGACGGGTAAACGTGCATTTCTAAGTTTTTGCCCATCTCCCATTACTCCACGCCCCCAATTCCACACGGTTCCATCTGATTTCAAAGCAAGGGAGTGATAACCTCCTGCTGCGACCTGCACTAAATTTGTAAGCCCAGAAACCTGTACGGGAGTGGTTGAAACACCATTATTGTCATTTCCTAACTCTCCTTCACTGTTATTTCCCCAAGCCCGCGCAGTACCATCTGGTTTCAAAGCGAGAGAGTAGTCCCATCCACCTACTATTTGAGTTACTCCCGTTAGCCCAGATACTTGAACGATAAAGTTTTTAGAGGTTCTAGTTCCGTCTCCCAACTGCCCTAGATCATTTAGCCCCCATCCCCACACGGTTCCATCCGACTTCAAGAAAAGCGAGTGATTCCCCCCTGCTGCTATCTGAGTTATACCTTGTAGGAAGCCCGACGCATCGTACACATCAGTGACTTGAATGGGAGTAGGTCTATATATTGTGGTTCCATCTCCCAACTGCCCGACCCCATTGTTCCCCCATGCCCATACCGTTCCATCTGACTTGAGAGCTAGAGAGTGTCCGCCTCCAGCAGCAACTTGTATGACGGAATCGATTCCGGGTACTTGAGTAGCATTAGGTTTGCCATCACCCCATATCCACACAGTTCCATCCGCTTTACAATTGGTCGCTTTACCACTGAAGAAGATATCGATTTCGCAGTGAATTTACTGAAAAGC
>OMJJ01000009.1 GCA_900299305.1 bacterium
AGTAATCTCCTACATCGACTCGGCGACGGCACTAGGTGCGAAAGCCTTCTTCTTGGTGGTAATGACCGACCCCACCATGAAACGCGCCGACAGTTATGCCCGTGCTGTCGAGTCCTATACCCCGATTGCCGCCGCTCTTGCCGAACGCGGGGCATCCCTCGCGATTGAGGGCTGGCCCGGCGGTGCGCCTCTGCTACCTGCACTCTGTTGTAACCCAGAATCCTGCCGACGCTTTATTGCGGACGTAGGAGGCAACGGTGTCGGCTTGAACTACGACCCCTCTCACCTTATCCGCATGGGTATCGACCACATCCGCTTCCTCAAAGAGTTCCTACCCTATATCCGACACGTACACGGCAAAGATACCGAACTCTTCCCCGATGCCGTCTACGAGTATGGGCTATATCAGCCCTCCGTATTCACCAAGCCGCACGGGTGGGGTGAACAGGTATGGCGGTACACCATTCCCGGCGAGGGTACAGCCAACTGGCCCGAGATATTCCGCATCCTAACCGAAAACAACTTCGATGGCATGGTAAGCATCGAACTGGAAGACGAAAACTACATGGGTAGCGAAGCCGGAGAGAAGAAGGGACTAACGGAATCGTTACGGTTCCTTAGCGGAGTATAAGCCTCTTAGGAACCATTCATAACAAAGGAGATTTGCACAACGATGAAAATATCTTGCCAAGAGGGTCTTATTCCCGGAGAGACCTTCGCCGAAAAGGTTCGCAACTTAGAGAAATATGGCTTTGATGGGGTAGAACTGAACGGCGGACACCTTAACAGCGCAGAGGGCTTTGCCGAGAGGAAAGCGGTACTGCGCGACAGCGTGGTAAAAGCCTCCTCCATCTGCGGGGGATGTCCTGCCGAACTGGTTCATGCAGACCGTAGCCGTCGCCAAGCCTGTGCCGATGCACTCAAACGACACCTCGACTACGCGGCAGAGTTGGGGGCGGTGGGTCCCATCACGGTTCCCATTTTCAACGGCAATGAGCGCGTTCCCGACCTCTCCCCTTGGAGAACACGCGCCGAAATCGAAAAAGAGTTGCTTATCGCCATGCTAGAGACCCTAGCACCACACGCCGAGCAGGTGGGAGCCGCCATTCTCCTAGAGCCACTCAACCGCTACGAGGCAAATGTACTCCCCCAACAGAAGCACGGCGCGGACATCGTGCGCCACCTGAATAGTAAAGGGGTGCGCCTTATGTCCGACACTTTCCATATGCACATCGAAGAGCCGAATAGCGCGAACACTCTACGCGAAGTGGCAGACTGCATCGGTCATGTTCACCTAGCCGACAACACCCGCAAAGAGCCGGGTAGCGGAGACATCGACTTCAAAGCGATTATGACCGCTCTAAAAGAGATAGGCTTCGGGGGTTATATGGCGTTCGAGTGCGGCTTGTCGGGGCGCGCCGACGAGGTACTCCCGCGAAGCGTTGCCATGCTACGTGAAGCGATAGGCTAACCACAGGGTACTTAACACAAAAAAGAACCGCTCTCGTTCTGGAGAGCGGTTCTTTTTTGTGCCTGTTATATAATCTATGTAACTGCTCAGCCTCTTATGAGCGAACAGAACCACCTGCCTACACTGCCCCTCTCCGTATCGGAGAGGGGTGTCTGAAGGACGGGGAGGGGTAACTCTACTTGCCTTTTTTGGCAATACCGTAGCCCCGTACAAACCCGATACACTGCGCTACCATCGGCATAGATTTCTCCATCTCATGCTCGTACTCTATAGAGATATTGCCCGTAAAGCCTTGCTTTTTTAGTTCGTCCAAAATAGCAGGAACGTTACTCACCCCAAAGCCGAAGGGAACATCGTGTGCATTGGGAGCCACCTCGTTCAAGTCCTTGAGGTGACTGCTGATGATATGCCCTTTCAGGATTCGGATACACTCCACCGGATTAAGACCAGAACGTACCCAGTGACCGGTATCGGCACACGCCCCAATACGGCTATCCCGATTCTTTACCACTTCGAGAATGTAGTTGGGATCCCACATTCGATAGCCGGGGTTGTTGGGCTGTTTGGGATGGTCGTGGAAAGCGACCATAATATCGAACTCTTTTACCAGTGGCTCAAAAGTATCTATCGAATCCACCGATTCGGTGGTGATAGCGCGTAGCCCTAGTGCCTTCGCAAACTCAAACAGTTTGCGTGCTTGCGCGGGGTCTTTAGAGATACCCGTTACTCCAAAGTTTACGGCTTTTATGTGGTGTTCGGTAAGTTTGTCCTTCACTTTCTGAAGTACATCGGCACTCACATTTTGGTCGAAATGGACGTTTTTCTCGTCGGGGCTGAGAGCCTGACCGGGAAAGAACTCAATGACCTTCCCACCCGCTTGAGCGGTCTTCTCTATCGCCTCCATCACCGTGAAGTGGTTCCAAGTCCACGCCTGACATCCCACAAAGAAACCGCCGGACTTATACTCTTCGGGAATCGCGTTCTCGGCGCGAACCGTTCCCACCGATAGCACAAACGTACCCGCAAGAAGTAGCGCACTAAAACAAGAGCGTAACGACATAGTTTTGCCTCCTAAATAGGTTGATAAGGAGGGAGTCCCTCCTGCTCTACGGCTATATACACCGCCATACCAAGAAATTCCTTGTTATCTTATGCTAAATTGGGTAGGTGCTTGTGCCAATCTGTCTCCCTCTGAAACAGCATGGCAAGGGAGAGTATCGTCTGTTCTGCAAACGGCGCGGCGATAATCTCCAAACCTAGTGGTAAACGACTCTTACCAAAGCCCATTGGTATCGAAATCGAAGG
>OMJJ01000010.1 GCA_900299305.1 bacterium
CCATTCGGGTTATGACACCAGCGTGGAGGGACAGGCGCGGAAACGTGTGCGAGACATCTCCATTCTCGAACTAGAGCTTCAGGAACGCCCCGACCACCCGTTCGTTCTTTTTAATCTTGGGATGACACATCACTACATGGGCGAGCATGAGAAAGCGATTCTCTGGCTAGAAAAATGTCTGTCGGTGGCGGCTCCCGACGAGTCGATTGTCCGTAAAGCCTACGCTCTTCTCGCCCTCTCCTACCGAGAACGAGGGGATGTAGATAGGTGTATCACAACGCTGAACGCAGGTCTTGCGATAACGCCAGACGACCCGGAATTGAACTTTCATCTGGGCTACACGCTGAGTTCTTTGGGAAGGTACGAAGAGGCGAAGGCGAGTTACGAACGCACTCTCTCCGCGGACATCTCGGGCTACTTCACGAGCGTCGATAGAGGCATTCTGGGACACAAGACCTATCATAACCTTGCAGGGGTCTATCTACTCTTGAACGACTCCGTTCAGGCGAAGGCGTGCTGGCGTAAGGCGTTGAAGAGTATGCCGGAGTTTTTGCCGAGTGCCTTTGAACTGTTCCAGCATTCCCTCCAGGGCGGTGACCTCGCTTCGGCTCAAGAGGCGTTAGAGCATATTCGCCTTCGCGAGGGGATGAGCGAGAACTGGACGGTGATGGCTCTCCAGTATGTGGAGAAGACCGGAGGCACCGGGGAGTGCGAGGAGTTCCTGAAGCAGTGCGTTCATCGGGAGCCGGAGGCACTTGCTCCGCGTCTACATCTGGCGCGACTTCTGGCGCGTTCCGAGCGTACCTTTGAGGCGGAACCGCACCTTGTTCACTTGAGTCAGCAGGGTGTGGCGGAGGCGGCGTTCTATCTGGGAGTGATAGCGATACAGCGCAACGAGGCTCGAACCGCTCTGCTCTGGATGGAACGTTCCCTTGCACTCAATCCCGACCATGTACCTACACAAGAGCAAGTCGCTAACCTGCGAACGGCGATTGCAGGAGAGGGTCTCTAGCGGTGTTTCCCCTGTTTCGAGATAACATACGGAGGGCGAAACGAGGGCGAATGGGCTTCTTTTTTCCGTTTGCAATCTTCTTCACAAAAATTTAACAAAAAACCTCTAAAACGGCTTGCGTAACAGTAGAATCTCCGCTATAATGGGTTGTTATGTCATTGTCAGTTTTGTAGGGAGCAGAGAGCAAGGCAGATGTTTAGTGCCACCGTACTGGAGCATACCGCGCGTCCTCGCAATGTCGGGGAACTTGAGACCGCGACCCATCATGGAATAGCAGGAGTTCCGGGCGATGGTCCTTATATGCACCTCTGGTTTGAAGTGGAGGAGGGCGTAATTCAACGCGCCTCGTACTCGACCTACGGGTGTCCGTCGGCAATCGCCAGCGGGAGTGTCTGCGCGGAGATATTGCCGGGACGCACCGTAACTCAGGCTCTCCTTATCACCTCTAAAGATATACAACTCCTTCTGGGAGGACTGCCCGAGGGGAAAGAATACTGCGCCAACCTTGCAATCGAGGCGCTACGAGACGCTTTTTCGGAGTGAGGTTCCTATCTGGAATGGTACTCTGTGTGTGAGGCTCTGCATGACTATCTTGGAGAGATTTAAGTAGTGATGGTAACTTTTGAAGCGTTAGTTACGACTTAACGTTTAGAGGAGTATCTGAGATGGCAATGAAAGTCCGCTACAATGTGATGAATGGTGAGGTGCATTCGGAGGTGCGTGGGGGAGTTAGGAAACTCTACTCGCTTGACCCGTTAGGGAACACTCGTGCTTTGTACGATGCTACCCAGACGAAGACGGACACGTTCTCCTACTTTCCGAGTGGTACAGTAGCGGCTAGGACAGGTACGACTCCGACCCCGTTTCAGTGGAATGGGGGAAGTGGCTATTTCACAGACAGTTCTACGAGAAAGTATGTCCGTGCAAGGAACTACCACAACAACTTGGGGCGATGGAGCGAGCAAGACCCTATTGGCTTCGATGGTGGTGACTTCAATCTCTACAGGTATGTCAACAATAGATTCGTGGTAGCGATTGACCCAAGTGGGCTTCTTTGCATTCCTTTGTCTTCGGAATGGCAAGACAGGGGGAACGAATGCAAAGAAGTGTTCCAAGGCGCGCCCGGTCCTCATGCAGTCTTTTATGGTAAATGTTCTGCCATGATGGCTTACCGCGCCCATTTTCTTTGTACACAGGATAAGATGGGGCCAGCACCGATACCAACAAGTTATAATTGGAATATATACCAACGTAAGTGTGGTGATTCCTATAAGATAAACGGCAAGGAGCAAAGCAAAGGTGCTAATTCAAGTCGATGGTCGTGGGATCCTGGCAACAACCAAGCCATTCCCTATTGCTATAATGGCCCCTGTGGACAAAGGGAATCAAGTCCTCATACACCTGGTAACCTGTGGGATGGAAGTTTTATCCTACCTATATCATGGTCGCTCCTCTCGATTGACGCACCCGGATTGCCCACATCCGGTATTGTCAACGCTGATACATGGCCTAACACTACGATTAAGGACAGGGAGGAGGGAGTTTTTGCGTGGCCGAAGAACCTGGTACAAGAGGCAGGAGGCAAATATACAAATGAATTGACGATGGTGTTCTACACATTTGTTGCCAAGATGACTAATGGGTATGACGCAATACCGAATAAGCCTGTGCAAGAGGCTGTATCTCTTGAAAAAAAGTGGAAATTCAAATTTAATTGGTCAGTCTCAACGTCAGACTATCAGACATTTGCCTTTGATGGCAGTGCAAGTGTTGAACTAGGCTGGCCGGATCCATTAGTGTCATGCCCTTCGGACCCAGCGTGGTAAACAGCCTTCTTCTGTGGATATTCACGAAATAGGAGACCTTTTGATGTATACAACTTTTTATTTGGCTTGCTTGTTGTTTGTGCAAAGTTCCCTTGTATCATGTGCCTCTCCCCCAAAGACGCTGCATAAACCCATTACTGCATCGATTAACAGTATTTCAATGGAAGTGACGCAGAAAGAGGTGGCAAACCTTACCCTGAACACCTCCCTATTGTTCGATTGGAGTCGCATTGTTGACGAGTCGTTTTGTTTGCCTCTCGTTATAGCATCTTCAGGGTCACATAGTTTTCTATTTGAAACTTCCGAAGTACACAATGCGGTATGCAGATTCCTTTCGGTTTGTAATATCTCCTATCGTGCTAACCCGAAACCTGACTTTGCTAACCTTCCTCATGTCTCTCCCATGGCAAGACAGTACTTTACCTCTCGTTGTTTTCAACTGTGGGATACTAACATACTTACACACGAGGCTAAATACCGTACATGGAGCGAACACTTCCGAGGGGAGATAGGGGACTTTGACGAGAATCGATTGGACAAACTCATTACTGACTTCAATGCATTCAACACACTCTTTCCCCAAGACCATTATCTTGGGGCATATGCAAACTTGTGTAGTGCTATTCTCAAAATGCATAAAAGACAGCATACCCCTAACCTAGCAAAGCAGTTTGTAGATATAGAGAATAAGTATCCGGATCTGCCCGAAATTGGGATTATGAGTTCGTGGTGTAACGCTATGTCGCTTGCCTCTACGGAACCTGTAAAAGCGAAGGAGGCTTTCAAGCACCTCGCTACCAGATACAAGAATCATGACTGGAGAGTGGTTCATGTCGCAACTGAGGCGAGTAAAGGCTCTACTGAGAAGTGGGTTGAGATGGGTCTCATCGCGAAGCAGTATAGATAGTGTCGCTTTCGAGGTGGTACAATTCTATCTGGAAGCGATGGTGTTTGTTTTGAGGATGTTTTCATTCTGTAGATGGAGGTAGGTGCGTCGTGAACAATTTCGTCTGGTCTGGTCTCTTTGGGAATACACCGGGAGTGGATCCCTCTCTCCCGGTTGGAAACGAAAGCGATAGCTCCTGCGGAGGGGGAATGGACTCCCTCCCCGTCGTGGACATCGGCTCAGGACGCTTGCGAGACAGTAGCGGCGTTATTCTCCCTGCCGCTAAGTACAACCTCGCCCTCAACTTCTACTACGACGGGAACAGTTCCGATAACCTTGAGTACGGACTCAACCGCTCTGCCAGTGTTCACAGCCGCATTGTCTCCTCCACCTCCGCTACCCGCGTCACCCTTATCACTGGAGATATGCGTTCCTACGGCTACGACAAGGTAGGGACGGCAAGCGGTATCACCACCTACTCCGCTGTGTCGGGCAATGGAGTGACCTCCTCCCTCTCCTACAATGGTATCAACTTCACTCAGTTTTATAGCAACGGGATGCAGTTCGTCTATTCGGCGCAGTCTACAGGGGCGAACCCGGTCACCCTGCAACTCTACAAGGTGGTGGATGCAGATGGAGTCACTCAGTCGTACACATACGGCTCTGGTGCGGAGGCGGGACTCCTCAAGTCCATTCAGGTTCCGGGTGGCAACCTTGTGACGTTCACCTACGCGGCAGGCTCTCCGACCTCCCTGCTCAGTTCGGTTCAGGACTGGGGAGGTCGTCTTGTCACTTTCCAGTACGACAGTAGCAACAACCTGACGACGTATCAGTCTTCGACGGGATGTATCACCAAATACCGGTATACCAACACCTACGGTACGAAGAACCTGCTCTCGGAGTACGAAGACCCTCGTGGGTATGTCACCTCCTACACGTATACAGGGTATGGGGACGGGCATGGCGGTCTGTCCACCTATATCTATACCGTAAAAGGTGCGAGTAGCGTGTGGACTTATACGTATTTCGCTCAGACCAGCGGAGCCATCTATACGGGTGTGAACATCGTAGACAATGTGGGAGGTGTCTCCACCTATGCGTTAGACGTGAACACGCGCCTCGCGACAGCGTACATAGATGCGAACGCCAACCAGAC
>OMJJ01000011.1 GCA_900299305.1 bacterium
ATGGCGGCGGGGCGGTAGATGTCGCACGCGACCATGAGTGGGTTGCGCCCCTGCTTTTTGTAGTAGTTGGCAAGTTTCCCGGAGAGGGTGGTTTTACCGGTTCCTTGCAGACCGCAGAGCATTATGACGGTGGGCGGCGTGGACGCGAGTTGAATCCCGGTCTGGGTTCCCCCTAAGAGGCTTACCAGTTCGTCGTTCACCACCTTCACGACCTGCTGAACGGGAGAGAGGCTCTCCAGTACATCCACACCCACCGCTTTGTCTTTGATACGCGCTATAAAGTCGCGGACTACGGTGAGGTTGACATCGGCTTCGAGCAGGGCAAGACGCACCTCGCGCATGGCTTCGGTAACATCGGCTTCGGTAAGCCGACCTTTGCCGCGTAGGCGTTGGAACACATCTTGCAGTTTTTCGGAAAGGCTATCGAACATCGCCTTCGGTTTCTCGTCTCTGTTTCCTAAAAAGGCACTACAAAAAGGGGCAACAAGGCATCAGGTCTTTCGGTATGCCGTAAGGATTCCCCTAAAAATGGATTCGAGGGGGTCATTCTACCCCCTCAAGACAGCGTTTCAGTATACAGGTTTTAGTAGCCATTGTCAAGATTTAATATGGGGGATAGGGGCAAAATACACGGGTTTTGGGTACATTAACAAGGAACAGCTTGTTTCCCAGATGCAAAGAGGCGACTCTCCCTACAATCCAGTGAGAAGAAGAGGTGAGCCAATACAAGAGTTTCTACAACCCCCCGAAGAGAAGAGCGTACTCCCAACCCTACCAACCCAAGGGATACAGCAAGAGGAGAACCTTGAGCCACTGATTGCGGAGATAGAAAAACTGAGTCAGTCCGCTAAGAAACTGACTAAACAGTCTACATGGGTATTCTTCATCACGTTTTTTATACCAACCGCTATATTGGTTGGTATATCTCTGCTCGCCCTAAATGGGCATGACGAGATGTTGGATACCCTCAACGATTTCCTGTTTTTACATACTCATAAAAAGTATCAACCCATACTGACTATACTACCTTCTCTCCTGTTAGCACACGTACTATCCATGTTAGTACTCCGGAAACGCTCGTTTCAAAATCGATTAAGTGACCTCGTTGCAAAAATCGAGCAGTTCCCACATCCGAGACTTGCCCCCCATCTGCTTAGGTTCATTCAAAAGAACCAACAAGTACCTACAAAGGTATTTCTCCCTTTTATGAACACGTTGCTGTTGAAAGTAAGCGACGAGAGTATCGTCTATTTTCAGAAGCCTAATGTCTATACCTTAAACGTCCATCTACAATTGTGGAACTTTTCTCTATTAAAAAGTAGCCTTCTTTCTCCTTTTGCCGTTCTAAACGCCCTCAAATATGTGGGAAATGAAGAATCAGCCCGTATTATGAGGCAACTACTCAAGAAGCGACCTACTACCGTTGATGCAGAAAAAGAGCGACTCTATGGGCTGATAGAAGAGGCACTACCTATAATCGAGGCACGTGTTCTAAAAGAGAGTGGGCACAGCACACTCCTGCGCCCCTCCCAGCCAAACGACGATAACACTCTACTACGCCCTAGCCAAGAACAGGCAGAACCTGCCCAAGAGTTACTACGCTCTAGCGAGAAGCGAGAGTAGCGTAATCACATGATAGAGGAGGCAGAGGGATGGAATCTAACCGATTAGCGAGGCGCACGGGTTGGGCTTGCCTTCTTGTAGGCGGGCTGATGCTTGCCCCTTCGGTTCTCTTGCACTGCGTCCCATTGGCGTTACGAATCTTATTGCGAATGGGTATACTTGGGAGTGTGGTGGGCTTGGCGTTGGGAGGAGTGACCCGTACCCGCCGCGCTACGTCTATCTATCTGGGGTTGCTTACCGCGTTTTTCGGGGGATACCTGTTTCTCTCTATGTTGGATAACGCCGCTACCAAGAGCCTCCTTCTTCCACAGGGTACACCGCGCTTTTTGGAGGGCTACCCTACGCTTTTACGGGTGGGACTGTTCTTTGTCTCGATTCCGTACCCGTTTGCACGATTTGGAACCCACACCCCCGATATTTTGTTAGAAAATTCGGAGGTTTCGGGAGAAACCGAGTAGCCTATATCTCGTATTCTATTTTGTGTAAAGACCGTCCTTTTGGGAGTAAGACCGATGTTTCAAGAAAAACCACATTCTAAACCGCGTTCCCGTGCATGGCTGTTTGGGGCGATACTGCTGGTGCTAGTAGCAGGACTCGTGTTACCAAACATTAAGATAAGTTGGAAGCAGTCTGCTTCCCACACAGACTCTCTCAACTTCGCGGGTATGCCCAAGGTGGAACCCGCGCAACCTTTGGGAGAGCAGGAGGCGTATGCCCACGCGGCACAGAAGGCGAGTCCGTCGGTAGTCAACATCGACACACGGCAACTGGTACGCCCCTCCCTTTTTGACGACTGGACTTCTAATGACCGCGTGAACCTGAAGCAGGGTTCGGGGGTGGTTATCGACGCAAAAGAGGGCTACATTCTCACCAACGAACACGTAGTAGGCGGCGTAAACGAGGAGAATCGGCAGATTATCGTCTCTACGGTACACGGTAAACGGCTACGCGCAACGGTGGTAGGGGCAGACCACACTACCGACATCGCCCTCGTAAAGTTGGATACGAGTACCGACGATATTGTCGCGGCGAAGATAGGCGATGTGAACGCGCTGGTTCCGGGACAGATGGCGGTAGCGATTGGAAATCCGC
>OMJJ01000012.1 GCA_900299305.1 bacterium
ACCCGTACAATGGGAGTGGTCTCTGTGCCGCGTAGCACCCTCAGATGCTCTACCACCTCCCGAAAATCTTGGTGTCCGTGTTCCATGTCGATACAGACCCAATCCAGCCCCAACGCAATCGCCGCTTCTGTTACCGAAGGGCTTTCGGTAGTGACCCAAAGCCCGTAGGCAGTGCCTTGTTGTCGAAACCGCTTGCGTAAAGAGTTATTCATACCCAAGAGACTATCCTCCTCTCTTTATTCATAACATACCCCCTAAGGAGGTGTGTTGGATAAGAGGAATATACACCACGAGAGGGCGACAAACCTCCCATAAAAAAATAGCCCCCCTCCCAATCTGGGAAGGGGGCTTACTTTTGCGGACTATCGCTTAGTGATGATGCGGGTCGGCGGCAGGTGGTGCAACCTCACGGGGTTCGGAGATAAGACACTCCGTCGTGAGGATAAGCCCTGCAATCGAAGCGGCGTTCTGGAGCGCGGTGCGAACCACCTTGGCAGGGTCTACTACGCCGGCGGCTACGAGGTCTTCAAAAACTTCGGTAGCGGCGTTGTAGCCATGTCCTACAGGGAGGCTCTTAACGCGGTTCACGATAACACTGCCCTCTTTACCGCCGTTCTCGGCGATTTGGCGGCACGGCTCTTCAATGGCGCGGCGCACGATGTTCACACCGATTTGCGCGTCACCGTCCAGCGTGAGGCTCTCAAGCGCGGCTTGCGCGTTGAGAAGTGCGGTTCCACCACCGGGAACGAGACCCTCTTCGACGGCGGCGCGGGTAGCGTTTAGCGCGTCTTCGATGCGGTACTTCTTCTCTTTCATCTCGGTCTCGGTAGATGCTCCTACCTGAATAACCGCAACTCCACCAGAGAGTTTGGCAAGCCGCTCTTGCAGTTTCTCGCGGTCATACTCGCTCTCGGTTTCGCTTATCTGCTTTTTCAGAAGCGCAATGCGCCCTGCAACCGCTTCGGAGTCGCCGTAGCCATCGACGATAGTGGTCTGCTCTTTGGTGATGAGTACGCGCTTGGCACGTCCCAAGTCGGTGACTTCGATGCTTTCGAGTTTGAGACCCAGGTCTTCGGTAATGAAGCGACCACCCGTCAGAATGGCGATGTCTTCCATCATGGCTTTGCGTCGGTCTCCAAAGCCGGGGGCTTTGACGGCGATGCTCTGGATGTTGCCGCGGATTTTGTTGACGACGAGGGTAGCAAGAGCCTCGCCCTCTACGTCTTCGGCGATAATCACAATGGGGCGACCTGTGCGGGCAATCTTCTCCATAACAGGAACGAGGTCTGCAACCGCGCTAATTTTCTTCTCGAAGAGGAAGATAAACGGCTCTTCGATGTCTGCCTCCATGCGCTCTGCATCGGTGACGAAGTAGGGGGAGATGTAGCCCTTATCGAACTGCATACCGTCTACTACTTCGAGTTGGGTGTTGGTTCCCTTGCTCTCTTCTACGGTGATAACGCCGTCAGCGGTCACTTTCTCCATCGCGTCGGCGAGCATATTACCGATGGTTGCATCGTTTGCCGAGATGGTCGCGGCTTGTGCGATGTCGGATTTACCTTCTACCTTTTTGGAGTTCTCTTGGATACGGGCAACAACGGCTTCTACGGCTTTATCAATGCCGCGTTTTACCTGCATGGGCTTTGCGCCTGCCGCAACCGCTTTCAGCCCCTCTTTTACCATCGCTTGCGCGAGAACGGTAGCGGAGGTCGTACCGTCGCCGGCTACGTCGTTGGTTTTGCTTGCCACTTCACGAACAAGTTGTGCGCCCATGTTCTCGAAGGGGTTCTCTAGTTCGATGTCTTTGGCGATGGTAACACCATCGTTTAGGATGCTAGGAGAGCCGAACTTCTTTTCGAGAACGACGTTGCGTCCACGAGGTCCAAGCGTCACTTTAACGGTGTCGGCGAGTTGGTTTACGCCGCGCTCTAGCGCACGTCGCGCCTCTTCATCAAATAGTAGTATCTTTCCTGCCATGTCTCTACTCCTTTACCGCCAGAATGTCGTCTTGGCGCAGAATGATGTAGTCGTCGCCGCCGACTTTTACTTCGGTTCCGCCGTATTTTGCGTAGATAACACGGTCTCCGACCTTAACATCTACGGGAACCACTTTGCCGTTGTCGAGTGTCTTGCCGGGTCCTACCGCAATAACTTCCGCTTCGGTGGGCTTCTCCTGAGCGGAATCGGGCAGAATAATGCCCCCAAGGGTCTTCTCTTCGGGGGTAACGGTCTTGACGATGACCCTATCGTTTAGGGGTCGCACGTTAGCCATAATAGGAACCTCCTCGTTAGTGTATCGTGTTTGTAGCGGAAGTGCCGCCTCTCTTCTTAGAGCCGCCAGCACGTTTCGCCTACGATGAACGTTTGTTTTAATATGGTTTTAGCACTCGAAAGGTTTGAGTGCTAAATACAAGGGAATTGTACACTATCTAGGAGGGGAATATCAAGAGGAGGGGAGGAGATTTTTGGAAAATCTCCTCCCCTTAGAGTAGGTTTACAGACAAGTCTCTCTTAGCGTATAGAGAGTACACGCCCTGTATAATCGTAACGCACTTCGGTTGCGCCTTGCGGAGCCAGGTTCTTGCCTTTTTTGTCCCACACGGCTTTGAAGGTACCGCGTAGCACGAGGTTAGCCCCCTCTTTAGAGGCTCTGGGGCTACCTGTGTTTGCGGCACGTCCTGTTATCTGGTAGGTCGTTACCGAAGAGATTTCGCCACTGCTGGAGTCGAAGGTAACTAATGCCCCATCTGCACTGCTCCCTGCAAGTGCGTTCATGGGGTCGTTCGCGCTAAAGTTCCAGTAGACGAGGGTGCTGAGGGTGTCGCTTGCGGTTTTGCCTTCGATTTTGTAGACGATGTTGGTTCCAGTGTTCATGTCGGCGGGAAGCGTAACATTAAAACTAGAAGCAACACTACTGCTATCGAAGGTTAGGAGAGAGGTGGGGGTGTCGTTGGCGGCACGACCTGCGGGGCGACCTCCGAATATCATGCCTGTAGCCGAAGGACTCATTTCGCCGCTTCCGCCGACAAGATGGCGATTACTACGATTGGGGTTTGCCCATGAGGGGGCAAACGCTCCTTTTTGTAATAAGGTGACGCTACCTCCACGTGTGTTCAGGATCGAGATGTCTTGTGAACTGGTTCCGGGAGTTCCATAAGCGATTTTGTCACCAGCAGGAGACCACGAGAGACCTATACCGGTTGTAGGATTCGAGAAAGACTCTGCCCCATCAGTGTCGATGACCTTCATTTTCTGCTCAAGCCCACCCGTTACAAATTTGGAGCGTACAAACGCAATGTAGTTTCGGGCAGACCAACTCGGAACCGTGTCGTTTTCGCCTGTACCGGGTTCGGTTAGGGTAAAGAGGTTCCTTCCATCT
>OMJJ01000013.1 GCA_900299305.1 bacterium
ACTTCGTCTCTAAATTTTGGAGTAAGCGAAAGGACGCTCTACGCCCCCTGCTTGTAGTAGACATCTACCAATTTCCAAACGCGCAAGCCCCCAAAGAGTACCTAAATTACCAAAACTCAATGCGTAGTGTTGGCTCTATCTCTCCCGAACACGCCTCAAAAATACTCTCTGACAAGCCCATTGGCACACTACAGCAGGTAGTGCTACCCTACTACTCCCCTGCAGACTACCGCCGTATCAGCAAGTCTCTCCTACTTCATGAACACCCTTTTGACTATGGGCAGATAGAGACAATAGACGGTCAGTTATATGTATCGGCACAACTTCTCAACCGCCCCAAAAGGTGGAATAAGGACACCCAAGCCAAAGAAGACATAGCAACCCTGATACAAGCCACCAGAGTAACGCTCGCAAAAGCAAAAGGCTACCTACACCGTCAACAACAACCCGTACACAAGTAAAAAGATGGAACGCACCCGTAGGAAAAGCACAATAATCTCCCAACGCCCTACCTCTGCACCTTGACAAGTTCTTTTATAAATTCTATACTCTCCATAAGGCTCTGTCCCGTATAGCACGGGATACCCTAAATCACCTTATGGGAGGACAGCCGCGTGGGCAATCGTGTGCAACCCAAAGCCAACGCGCCCTATGTTGTAGGCGTGGACTTAGGAGGTACGAATGTTCGTGCTTCCGTTTTAGATAGAGACGAAAAAGCGAGAGGGCGTTTCGAGACCCCCTCCGATGCGAAACTAGGAGCCGCCAAAACGGTGGTACGTATCGCGGACGCTGTGCGTGGTGCGGCAAAAGATGCCGGCGTAGACATCAACGACATCGGCGCAGTAGGTGTCGCCGTACCCGGTCACATCAACGTACCCGAAGGGCGCATTGTGTGGGCTCCTAACTTTGGTGATTTCGTAAACGACTCCTATGTACCCTACAAAAACGTCTATCTTCGTGACATGGTGGAGGAAGAACTCGGTATCGCCATGGTCATGGATAACGATGCCAACGTAGCGGCACTCGGTGAGTTCCGTTACGGCGCAGGTCGTGGAACCAAGCACCTAGTAATGTTCACGCTAGGAACTGGCGTAGGCGGTGGTATCGTCGTAGACGGCGAAGTGCTACGCGGTGCTACTGGCGGTGCGGCAGAGGTTGGGCATATCATCATCGCAGATGGCGTGGGCGGAAGTCAGTACGGCGCACATGGTCGCCTCGAATCGCTTGCCGGGCGCGATGCTATTACCGAACGCGCCGCCCTCAAGATGGAGTCGGGTAGACCCACCAAACTCTGGGACTACATCACCGGTCCCGAAGCCCTCATGCAACACATCACCCCCGCCACCATCGACGAAGCCGCAGAAGCCGGCGACGCTATGGCTATCGAGGTTCTTAGCGAAATCGGTCACTTCGTCGGTATCGGTATCGCCAGCATGATAAACGTCTTCAACCCCGAAGTCATGGTGCTCGGCGGCAAAATCGCCCGCTCTAATACCCTCTTTGCAGTTGCGAACCGAACCGCCCGTGCTTGTGCCATCGGCTCCATCCTCGCAACCGCAAAAATCGTCCGTGCAGAACTAGACGACAACGCAGGTATCATGGGCGCGGCAGAACTCGCTTGGCGCGAAATCGGCGGTTAAAATCATGCCACGTATCGAACACACGCTCACTATCAACGCCCCCGTCTCTACCGTCTACGCTATAGCGCGTAAGGTAGAAGAGTTTCCCAACTTCATGGCAGACCTCAAGTCGCTTACCGTACTAGAGACCAGCCCTGACGGGAACCGCACCATCACGGAGTGGGTGGGGCTGATTCGTGAGTTCAAAATGACGATGAAGTGGACACAGGAAGACCTCTGGAACAACGAAACCTACCGCGACGACTTCACCCTCTTAAAAGGGGATATGGATAGTATGTCCGGCTACTGGCAGTTCACCGAGGAGGCAACCAACGTCACCCGCTTCGACTCCGTTTTGGACTACGAATACAACGTGCCTCTTATCGGTGCAATGGTAAAAACGATTATCAAGAAGAAGATAACCGAAAACCTACAAGCCACGATGGAGGCTATCAAGAGACGGGCAGAGGAGGCTTAATAGCCCCTCTAAGTGAGCGTCTCCCCTTCGGATACTCGCGCTAACCAGACCACCACGCGCCTTCTTACCACAACGTACCGTTGCGGGGAAGGCGCGTCTCAGCGTTTTAACTTATCAGAAACTAAAGGACACCTAATGAGTGAGCGTATTTTTGGAACAGACGGCGTTAGGGGCAAAGCAAACGGCAAACTACTCACCGCCGAACTTGCCCTAAAACTAGGCATGGCGGCAGGAAAGTGGATACTCGGACACCCCGAACAGGGCGAAGAGCGTCCCTTTGTAATCATAGGGCGCGACACCCGCCTTTCGGGAGATATGCTAGAGACAGCAATCTCTGCAGGGTTTGCCTCCGTTGGAGTAGATGTCCGCTTAGTCGGTGTTATCCCTACTCCGGGCGTATCCCAACTTGTAATCTCGCAAAACGCGGCGGCAGGGGTCGTTATCTCCGCTTCGCACAACCCCTTCCCCGATAACGGCATTAAGTTCTTTGGAAGAGACGGCAAAAAACTCCACGACGCAATAGAAGACGACATTATCGCCCTACTAGACAACATACACACAGCCGAACTGCCCACCAACGAACATATCGGCTTTGTCCACCACACCCCAGAACTCGCCGAAGCGTATGTAAGATGCGTAGAGCAGACCCTTGCAGAGTTCGGTGATAAGCCGCTAGGAGGCTTAAAAATCGTGATGGACTGCGCTAATGGAGCCGCCTACCACCTTGCCCCACACATCTTCACCGATTTAGGCGCAGAAGTTACGGTACTTTCGGATAGCCCCAACGGAGTCAATATCAACACCGATTGCGGTTCTACTCACACCAGAGCCATGCGCGAGAAAACCAAAGAGGTCGGGGCGGATGTCGGGGTCGCGTTCGATGGAGACGCAGATCGCGTTATGCTCTCCGACCACGAAGGAAACGAGGTCGATGGCGACCAGATGATGGCACTTATCGCACTCTACCTCAAAAGAAAAGAGAAACTCACAGGGAATACCGTTGTCGCAACTATTATGAGCAATTTGGGGCTAGAGATGGCTCTTAAAGCCGAAGGTGTTCGCCTCGTTCGCACTAAAGTCGGAGACCGCTATGTATCTCAAGCGATGGACGAACTCGGAGCCGTAGTAGGCGGTGAGCAGAGTGGACATATTCTCCTCCCCGACATCACTCCCACAGGCGACGGTATGGTAACAGCCCTGCTCGTCATTGCACTCGTACACGAGACGGGTAAATCGCTTCAAGAGCTAGCAGGTGTCGTACAAAAGTACCCGCGTAAACTGGTAGGGCTAAAGGTAAAAGACCGTACCGGTTGGGACAAAGACCCCGACATCCAAAACGCCATCAAAAACGCAGAAGCCCGATTTGCCGACCCCATCTGGCTCTCCGTTCGTGCCTCTGGCACAGAGCCGCTTATCCGTGTAATGGCACAAGAGGAATCGCAACAACTGGTAGATGAGGTAGTCGCAGAACTCACCGAAGTTATCTACCGCAAACTAGGAAAAGCCGAATAACCATCGCTCTCAATCTCTAAATAAAGAGGAATCGAGGAGAAGAAGAGAGAAAATATCTCACACTAAGGAGAGATACGCAACTATGAAACCAAACCGTCTTCATCACCGCATACTTGGCAAAGCCCTACTTCCCCTGCTTACTACCCTTACCGCAGGAATAATCGCCTACCCCGCTCTTGGCGACGACGCACCGCAGTTTCGTGGAACCAATCGCGACGGCATCTACAAAGAGAAGGGGCTTCTCAAAACTTGGCCCTCCGAAGGACCTAAACTCCTCTGGAAAATTGCAAACCGCGGAGAGGCACACGCCACCCCCTCCGTCGCCAATGGGCGCGTGTATGGCATGGGGTTGCGCGGTAGTGAGGAGGTCGTTTGGGCAGTAGATGTGAAATCTGGTGAGGAGGCATGGAGTGTTCCTATCGCCCCCGGAACCACCCTACAAGCGGGGCAAGGCGGATACGGTTCGCGTAGTACCCCTACCATCGTCGGCAACAAACTCTACACCCTAGGGGTCAGCGGCGAGTTCGTCTGTATGAACGCCGCTAACGGCAAAATTCTTTGGCACAAAAATCTAGTCTCCGATTTCGGTGGCTCTGTTCCCACGTGGGGCTACTGCGAATCTCCCCTCGTAGACGGCGACAAAGTGATTATCGCTCCCGGTGGAAAAAACACCATCGTCGCCTTTAATCGTAACACAGGCGATGTGATATGGACATCCGCTGTACCCGAACAAGATGGTGCCCACTACTCCTCCGCCATTATCGCAGAAGTAGACGGAGTAAAGCAGTACATCGAGTTCCTTAGCAACGGGGTTATCGGGGTTTCTGCCAAAGACGGCAAATTCCTCTGGAGATACAACAATCCCGCAAACCACACCGCAAACTGCGCCGCCCCCATCATCCTAAACAACCTCATCTTTGCCGCTTCTGGCTACGGAACGGGCGGGGGTCTCGCACAACTCGCCTCAAACGGCGGCAACATCGAAGCAAAACAGGTCTACTTTACCAAAGAGATGAAGAACCATCACGGAGGTATGGTACTGGTAGGCGACTACCTCTACGGCGTAGATGACCGAACCCTCACCTGCCTCGAATTCAAAACTGGTAAGGTGATGTGGGCAGATAGAAGTCCCGGCAAAGGCTCCGTCGTCTATGCAGATGGCAACCTCTATGTACGTAGCGAAGACAAAACCGGTCCCGTCGTTCTAGTAGAAGCCACCCCCACCGGCTACAACGAAAAAGGGCGATTTACTCCCCCAGACCGTTCCGGGCAACCGAGCTGGCCCTACGTAGTTATCGCAAACGGCAAGATGTATATTCGCGATATGAACACCCTTCTCTGCTACGACATCAAGCAGAGGTAGAAACCCGCCTCTTTGTGAAGCCTCACCACGAAAGGAGAGTTCTTTACGATGAAACTCAACGTTACAAAATACTCACTTCTGCCCCTCGCACTCGCGTCGGGCATTTTGAGCGTTCTTACCATACCTTCCCATGCCGAAGACTATCCCCAATGGCGCGGGGCAGGACGCATCGGAATCTCTACCGAATCGACTTGGAGTGTAGGGCGAGGCAACCCTCCCAAAGTGTGGCAAGCCACAGTAGGAGAGGGCTTCTCCTCCGTCTCCGTCTCACGTGGTAGGCTCTACACTATGGGCAATGTGCGAGGCACAGACTGGGTACACTGCCTCGACGCAAACACAGGGCGCGTTATCTGGCAACAAAAATACACCTGCGACCCCGGCAACTACACAGGACCGAGATGTACTCCCACCGTAGACGGCGATAAGGTCTACACTATTGCTCAAGATGGACACGCCTTCTGCTTCACTGCCGACAGAGGCAAAATATTGTGGCAAGCAAACGTTCCCAAAGTCGCCAACGCAGATAGCCCTCAATGGGGCTTCGCCGGCTCTCCGCTCATCGAAGGAAACACTGTTATCTATAACGTCTCCTCCAATGGGGTCGCGCTGGATAAAATCACAGGACGCTTAGTCTGGAAATCTCCGTCGGGTATGGCAGGTTACTCCTCCCCTATTCCCCACAACATCAACGGGGTACGCGGCATTGCTCTCTTCACCGCATCGGGAGTGGTTAGCGTAGACCCACGCAACGGTGCAAAACAGTGGAGCCACCCTTGGGAGACCAACTACGGTGTCAACTCGGCAGACCCAGTTATCATCGGCAACACCGTCTTTATCTCATCTGGGTACGGCAAAGGGTGCGCCCTGCTACAACTGGCAGGAGGTCGCCCCTCCGTTATCTACCAAAACCGCAACATGAGAAACCACTTCCACACCTGCCTTCTGCTCGACGGCTATCTATACGGTAACGACGACGGCAGATTTAAGTGCATCGAACTACGCACAGGCAAAGCGATGTGGGAGAAGGGTGGTATGGGCAAAGGCGGTTTGATGATGGCAGACCGCAAAATCATCGGCATAACAGAAAGCGGCGAACTCTTCGTCGTCAATGCCAACCCCAATCAGTACCAAGAGATAGCCCGTACCAAAGTGCTGGACGGCGAATGTTGGACAGACCCCGTACTTGCAAACGGCAAAATATACTGCCGTAGCCATGAAGGTACGCTCGTCTGCCTGGATGTACGCCGCCGCTAAGGTAACGGGTAGTAAGATATGCAGAAAGGGTTCACAAAGGAATGAGTAAAACGTCTCAGCGCATCGTTTCCACGCTTATACTGTGGGTCATACTGGTAAGTGGAATCGCTTCCGCTCGTGCCGACGTAAAAGGCTGGCTGGAATGGCGAGGTCCTCAACAGACGGGCGCATCTACCGAACTGGATATGCCCGACACATGGAAACTCAAAGGCGAAAACGACCTCTGGAGTGCCGACATACAGGGCGGAGGTACGCCCGTTATTGCCAACGGACACGTCTATGTATTCGGGTACGGCGGAGAGGGCGCAGACCTCCAAGAGATTGTCGCCTGTTTCGATGCAAAGAACGGCAAAAAACTCTGGGAACACCGCTACAGCGACTTCATCAGCGACATCGTGTATGACCGCTATGCGATAGGTAGTCCCTGTGTAGACCCCCAAACCGGCAACGTCTACGCTATTACCTCCGCAGGGCTATTCCTCTCCTTTACCCCCAACGGCAAACTGGTCTGGCGACATTCGCTTATGGAGGAACTCGGAAGGCTCACTTTTACCAATGGACGAACTGGCGCGCCCTTTATCGACGGCGATTTCGTCTATTTCCGCTTCCTTACCAGCAACTGGGGCGGCGATAGCCCTGCCCGTGACCGCTTCTACGCCTTCGACAAAAGAACTGGCAAACTCGCATGGGCTTCTGCCCCCGGTGACACACCCAAAGACCCCTCCTTCTCCCGTCCTTGGTTCGACTGGGCAAACGGCAAGCGCGTTATGTACACCGGAACAGGTTGCGGTAACATCGTCGCACTCAATGCACGAACGGGTGAGGCACTCTGGCGGTATCCTGTCTCAGCGGGAGGTTTTAGCTCCTCCGTCATTCTCTACAAAGGAATCGTTATCGGTATTCACGATGACGAAAACCTCGCCACCCCCGAAATCGGGGGTATGGTCGCCATTCGTACCGATGCTCAGGGCAAACCCGCCGAAGTGGGTGCGCCCATCGTTCCCAACAGCGTAGAGGTATGGCGCAATCGAGAGCGCACCGTATCCAGTTCTCCCGTTCTTGTCGGAGAGCGGCTCTATGTTACCAACCGTACAGGTGAGCTAGCGTGCGTAGATGCAAACAACGGCAAGGTACTCTGGCAGAAAAAACTCGCCCCCGACCAACTCCATGCCTCCCCCACCTACGCCGATGGCAAACTCTATGTGCCTTTCCAAAACGGAACCTTCTATATTCTGCGCCCTAGCGAAAGCGACTGCCAAGAACTAGAGAAAGTCCAACTCGAAGGGCGTTGTTTGGGTGCGCCTGCCGTCTACGATGGAAAGGTGTACGTCCTCACCACCAAACGGCTCTACTGCTTCGGCAAGAAAAACCACAAAGGAAAAGCCCCCGCTTGGAACCCCGATTGGAAAGTAACCCCCGGTGCTACCGTTGCGTTACAAATCATCCCCCAAGAGGTTCTGCTACGTCCCGGTGAGAAGACAAGTTTCACCATTCGCGGTATAGATGCAAATGGTTTTGTAACGCAGGTTTTCGATAGCAAAGCCGCTAAATGGGAGAAGTATATCCCCCCAACGGCGCGTGTACGCTCGAATCTGAGTGCCTCCTTCAACGAAAACGGCGAAATCGTTGCCGACAGCGCACCCACTCCCTCCGCAGGGGCATTCCAAGCAACCATCGACGGCTTTAAGGGGGTCATTCGTGGGCGCGTGCTTCCTGCCCCGCCCCAAAAGGTCGATTTCGAGGAGTTCCAACTCACTGAAACCTCTACTTTTGACGGCAGCAAGTTCGCCTATCCCCCGCTAGGGTGGATTGGGGCGCGTCTGAAATGGGACGTGCGCGAAATCGACGGCAACAAAGTCCTTGCGAAAACGCTGGATAACATCTTCTTCCAGCGTGCCACCGTCTTCTTTGGGCAACCCGACCTCTCTAACTACACCCTAGAGGCAGATGTCCGTGTAGATGGCAACCGCCGAACCAAGTCCACCGTTGGGCTAATCAATCAACACTACCTTATTGCCATGCAGGGCAACGCTCAAGAGTTAGAGATAACCTCCACCCCAGAGCGCATTAAGACGGTGGTACCGTTCAAAATCGTGCCGAATACGTGGTATCATCTCAAAACCCGTGTAGATGTCGCCCCAGATGGTTCTGGCGTGGTACGCGCAAAAGCGTGGGCACGTGGGGAGACAGAGCCTTCTACGTGGACAATCGAGTACAAGCACAAAGACGCGCACAAAGTGGGTGCACCGGGTCTCTTTGGGTTCGCGCCCCAGAGCCTCTTCAAGTGCTATGTCGATAACCTCGTAGTTACGCCCAACTAACAAAAGGGGGCAGTAAGCAGAAGCCCCCTAATTACTATGCTCAGAATGGTATGGCATCACCTCATGTAAACACGTGGATGAGGCGTATCAACCGTTTTGAGTAGAACAGAGGCTTGAGAAGACACAGTGAAAGATTCATTGGCACAGCCCACTTTCTATATCGATTCTCAATTAAGTGCATTTTCTACCTTCCACTCTCTTTTGAGAAGAGGGAGTTTCTGAAACACAAAAGGACACTGCATAGATGAAACCTATCCTACGGCGCATCGCCCTACTCTCTGTATTGGCAGTAGCCGCCCTCCCTGTACTGGCGGAAGACTGGCCCTTCTGGGGACATGACTCTACCCGTAACATGGTCTCCAACGAAAAGAATATCGTTACGAAATGGGATGTCGGGAAGTTTAAGCCCAATAGCGAAGAGATTGACCTCGCAACCGCCGAAAACATCAAATGGGCAGTTAAACTCGGCTCACAGGCGTATGGAAACGTAACGGTTTCGGGCGGAAAAGTTTTTGTGGGAACCAATAACGAATCCCCAAAAGACCCCACCATCAAAGGAGACCGCGGGGTACTGATGTGCTTCGACGAAAAGACGGGCAAGTTCCTCTGGCAACTCGCTATCCCCAAACTCGGAACGGGTAAAGTAAGCGACTGGGAGTTTTTGGGACTATGCTCCTCCCCTGCCGTCGATGGAAACCGCGTCTATATTGTAACGAACCGTAACGAGGTGATGTGCCTTGATACGGAGGGATTGGCAAACGGCAACGATGGTCCCTTCAAAGACGAGGAAAAGTACCTCTCTACCCCCATGGCGAAGCACACCCTCACTGCTACCGATGCCGATATTATCTGGAAGTTCGATATGCGGCAAGAACTAGGGGTCTTCCCCCACAACATCACCAACTGTGCGCCGCTTATTATCGGTAATAAAGTGGTGGTTGCAACCTCAAACGGAGTAGACTGGACACACACCAACCTCCCCAACCCCAAAGCCCCCGCGCTCTGTGTACTTGATAAAAACACAGGCGAACTTCTTGGCGAAGAGGACTCCGGTATCTCTTCTCGTACTCTACACTCGAACTGGTCTTCGGCGGCAGGCGGGGTAATCAACGGTAAAAATGTGATTGTATTTGGTGGGGGTGATGGTATCTGCTACTGCTACTCTGCGGATGAAACTGTAGAGAAAGAGGGAGCAAAAATCCTTAAAGAGATTTGGCGTTTTGACTGTAACCCGCCCGAATACCGAACCAAAAATGGTAAGCCCCTCAAGTATGCTACTCCCAATGGACCTAGCGAGGTGATTGCGACTCCGGTTATCTACAAAAACCGAGTCTATGTTCCTATTGGGCAAGACCCTGAACACGGCGAAGGTTTGGGCAATCTCGTCTGCATCGACGCGACCAAAACCGGCGACATCACCGCGACGGGCGCGATATGGCAAAACAAAACCATCATGCGCTCACTCTCTACTCCCGCCATACACAATGGGCTTCTGTATGTGGGAGACTTTAGCGGCTTCCTACACTGCTACGATGCCGAAACCGGTAAAGAGAACTGGAAATACGATACCAAAAGCCATATCTGGGGTTCCCCATTGGTGGTAGATGGTAAAGTAATCACCGGAACCGAAGATGGTGACGTAATCATGCTTGAGCACTCGAAAGAGATGAAACTCGTCAGCAAAATCGACATGAAATCTCCCGTATACGCCTCCCCTGTGGTCGCAAACGGAACTCTCTACCTCGCTACTCCTACGCACCTCTTCGCAGTAGAGGCAAAAAAATCGGCTAGAAAGGACACCCCGCATGAGAGCACTACTCGCCTTGTGGGTCATCGCAGTGCTGGCACTGCATCACGACATCTGGTTTTGGAAAAGTAGGCACACCGTTTTTGGGTTCCTTCCGATTGGGCTTGCCTACCATGCCGCCTACTCGGTGCTTGCCGTTATCACCATGGCACTACTGGTTAAGTTTCTCTGGCCCAGCCACTTAGAGGTTCCAGAAGACGAATATGCCCCGCAGGAGCAGGAGTAGTGAAGACCCTAGAACGCCCCAAAGAAGAGTTGCCCGTCTCTCTCCCCGGCTACAAGCGTTGGTCGGTAGAGGATTGTGATCGTCTGCGTGAATTAGACTTTCTTCCAGAAAAGTACGAGCTGATAGAAGGGGTGGTTATAGATAGAATGGGGCAAACTAGCCGCCATGCCACTCTAATTTGCGCTCTTCTTTGCGTTCTCGCTCCACCCTTTGGAATTGAGAGGGTTCGTATACAATGCCCTATCTGTATACTTGGCGAATTGGGGCTTTATAATGAACCAGTACCCGATGCCTCGGTTACTCAAAAAACATACCACTCGTATAACGACAATCCTACTCCCGCAGACCTACTCCTTGTGGCAGAGGTATCGGATCGCACGTTACGTTCTGACCTAACCACCAAAGCCCTACTCTACGCGAAGGCAGGTATACCAGAGTACTGGGTAGTCGACATAAAAAAGAGTCTTCTACTGGTACATCGCTCTCCGACAACCGAGGGATATACCGATATTACGGAGTGGTCTGTAGGCGAAAGCGTTGCCCCATTAGCCCTTCCAGACAGGCTAGTATCCGTTACAGAGCTGTTTTCTAAGGAAGGCTCTTAGAGCGAACAAAGAAAGGAGGAGGGCAGAAAGCCCTCTGCTCAACCATCTATGATTCCTGTTATTGTCATTCTGCTCTACCTTTGTGTGGTCGCCTACATCGGTAGCGTGGCTTTCCGCAAGGGGAAAGAGAACACCGAAGACTTCTTTCTTGCGGGGCGTACTATTGGAACCGCCGTCTTCTTCCTCTCGCTCTTTGCAACCAATATGACCGCGTTTGCCATTTTGGGAAGTTCAGGCGCAGCGTATAAGCAGGGCATCGGCATCTTTGGCATGATGGCTTCCTCTTCCGGTATCGTGATACCCCTCACTATCTTCTTTATCGGAACGCGCATCTGGTCGTTGGGCAAGCGTTTCGGTCACATGACGCAGGTGCAGTTCTTTAGAGATAGGTGGGAGTGTTCAGGAGTAGGAACCTTCCTCTTTTTCCTAAGTGCCGCCATGCTCATTCCGTACATGATTATCAGCATCATCGGAGGGGGGCAGGTACTACAGGATATATCCCGCTCCTCCGCCGAAAGCGCACCCATTATTCCCTACTGGCTTGGCTGTCTAATCGTTACGATAGTCGTTACAGTAAACGTATTTTTTGGGGGTATGCGCGGTGTTGTGTGGGTGAACGTCTTCCAGACCGTTCTGTTTCTGCTCTTTGGAACCGTTGCGTTTATCACCATTGGGCAGGGGCTACCCGGAGGCTTATCCGACTTTGTACACAATATGGCGAAAGACCCCGTAAATGGCGCGTTACTCTCTCGTGAGCGTATGCCCGCAGAGGTGTTCTGGAGCTATATGTTTATCCCGCTCTCCTCTATCATGTTCCCGCACATGAGCATTATGTGCCTCTCGGCAAAGAAGATGTCGGCGTTTAAGCAGACGGTAGTGGTCTATCCTATCGCGATTATGTTGATATGGCTACCCTGCGTCTTCTTGGGGGCTTTGGGGGCGCAAGCGGTTCCCGGTCTGAAAGAGACCGACGGGGTTCTGCTTCACCTGCTTTCTCAGTATGCCCCCGCGTGGTTGGCGGGTCTGTTGGGTGCGGGTATCATCTCGGCGGTTATGGGAAGCGATTGCCACCAGGTTCTCGCGCTGAGTACCATGTTCACCAAAGACATCTTTTCGTACTACGGAGGCTTGGAGAAGTACGGCGAGAAGGGTATGGTCTATTTTGCCCGTGCCTTTGTGCTTATCGTGACCGCAATCGCCTACCTGATTGCACTCGCACGACCTACCAGTATCTTCGAGTTGGCGATTCGGTTCGCGTTCTCTGGTTTTGCCGCTCTCTCCCCTATTATGATAGCCGCTCTCTTCTGGAAGCGTAGTACAAAGTATGGGGCGTTAGCATCTGGTATCTGGGTGCTGGCGTGTGTGCTAGGAACGTGGTACCTCACCAGTTACTCCGATTCGTTTGCACCCAAGCCGCCCACGCCTCCCGCAAAATCGGTAGCACTCGCAGAGGGCAAACCCTCTCGTACCGAAGGCACTCCCTCTACCAATCCTACCGAAGGCAAGCAGGTGGCGCAACTAAACACGGGCGCGGAGAGACAACTCACTGCCTCCCCCGTAGGAGACCCCGCAGGCAAGAAATCCCCCATAGCGGATGCGCCAAAAAAGGGCGGCAAGCCCGGTGCTAAAGCAGGGAAAGCAGGCGGAAAAGCAGGGGCAAAACCGAAGGGAGTTCCCTCTGTACCTATCTTCCCGCAGTTGGGTAATATGTTCTTGAGGTCTCCTACACAGGTAACGGTCTACGGCTTCCTACCCGTTGTACCGATGGTGATTGGCTCGCTGATTTTAATGATTTTGGTGTCGCTACTCACCCCACCGCCAAGCAAGGAGACGGTAGACAAGTACTTCCCGCAAGGCTAAAGGGGAGACTTAGAATACACTCTTTCCTGCTCACTATTGAGATTAAGTAAGCCTTTTGTTGCTAGTGCATTCGCCTTGCCCCTTGCGAAGGGGTAAGGTTGGAAAGGGGTGGGTTAAAACCTGACTACGCACGACCACCTCCGCCCCGCTCAACAAGGCTAAGACTGAACACAGATACAAAGGACAACAATGGCAAACAATGAAGTCTCTCCTGCCGCCATCGTAGCGGCGAAGGAGCAACTAGACGCACACGTTCGCGAAATTATCGCATGGCACTTCTCAGAGGATACCGGCTCTCCCTTCTGGCTAGAGTGGAAGCAGTCGGCGGGTTTCGACCCGATTGCAGAGGTACACTCCTTTGCTGACCTCGTGCAGAAGTTTCCGCACTTTCAAGATGAGTGGCTACGAGACGAACCCAATGAGCGTTGGGTTCCCAAGCCCTACACAGGTCGCCCCTTCTACGTTTTTGAAACGGGGGGAACTACGGGTATGCCCAAACAGCGTATTGGATGGGAAGACCAGTGGCGCGACTATGAGGAGTTTGGTGAGGCTCTGGACGATACCTACTTCCCCAAAGGCGCAAACTGGCTGATGCTAGGTCCCACTGGTCCGCGCCGCCTACGCCTCACTATAGAGCATCTTGCCAACGTGCGGGGCGGAAGTTGCTACCATGTAGACCTCGACCCGCGTTGGGTGAAGCGGCTAATCGCAGAAGGACACTACGACATGGCAAACAAATACAAAGACCATGTGGTAGAGCAGGGAGCCACCCTCCTAAAGAACCGCAACATCACCTGCCTCTTCACCACTCCGAAACTGCTGGAAGCACTCGACGAGAAGGTTTCGGTTGCCGATGCAGGAATTAAAGGGGTGTTTTGCGGGGGTACTTCCATGACTCCTCAGATGGTGCGCTTCCTTTCGGAAGAGGTACTCGATAACCGCGCCCTGTTTGTGCCAACCTACGGAAATACGCTCATGGGGCTTGCCTGTAGCCGCCCACTCAGCCCAGAAGATAACTGGAGCATCACCTATCACGCCCCGCAACCCCGTGCCGTTCTGCGGGTAGTGAACCCAAACCAGACAGAGCAAGATGTGCCTTATGGTGAATGGGGACGTGTGGAACTCACTACGCTAACCAAAGAGTTCTTTATGCCCCGCTTCTTGGAGCGCGACGAAGCCATACGCCGAACCGCTTATGGACGTTGGGCGTGGGATGGTGTTGGAGATGTGCGCCCCTTCGGTGCGATGGAGAAGAAGACTATTGAAGGTGTGTACTAAGTCGTTTGGATTGGGAGTAGGGCGAAACTCTGTCTGTTTTGCCCTACTCCTCTCCGTCTTGCTGGTAGCATCGGGATGTGAACCTCCTCCTCAAAACGATACAAAACCTCTACCTACCCCCACAGCCACTAACACTCCCCTCTTTCGTGATGTGAGCGCACAAGTTGGGCTTTCCTTCCAGTGGGGGCATAAAGGACGCACTCCCCTCAACATTTTAGAGACCGCAGGGGGTGGAGCCGCGTTTTTGGACTATGACAACGACGGCAAACTCGACATCCTCCTTATTGGCGATAGGGTCGCTCTTTTCCACAATGAAGGGGAGAAAGGATTTCGAGACGTTACAGCAACCTCTGGGCTAGACGTAACTGGTGACCTCATGGGGTGTGCGGTTGGAGACATAGACAACGACGGCTACGAAGATATTTGCATCACGGGATACAAAACCCTCCGCATCTACCGTAATAAGAAGGGAACAGGGCAGTTTGAGGATGTTACGGCGAAATCGGGTATCGTGCCGCAAACAGGTAACGACTGGTATACCAGTGCGGGCTTTGCAGACCTTGATGGAGATGGCTGGCTAGACCTCGTAGTATGCCGCTACCTGAACTTTACCCCGCAGAGTAAGCAGTTCTGCGAATACCCCGATCCTAGCGGAAAACAGATTACTACCGCGTGTCCTCCTCTGTACTACCCATCGCAATCAGTACGTCTATTTCGGAACAAGGGGGGCGGAGTTTTCGAGGAGAAAACTGCCCAACTCCCTAGCGTACACGGCTCTAGTCTGGGGATTGGCTTTGCCGACTACGACGACGACGGGCGAATGGACTTCTATATCGCAAACGATGCCCAACCCGGAGACCTCTACCATAACGAAGGGGGCTTCCACTTCACAAACCAAGGGCTAAAGAGCGGTACGGGCTACAACCAAGAGGGACACGAACAGGCGGGTATGGGGGTAGACTGGGCGGACTATAATCAGGACGGAAAACTAGACTTGATGGTCACGACCTTCGATAACGAACCCAAGAGCCTCTATCAAAACTTAGGAAAAGGAGCCTTCTCCTACGCGAGTTTCTCAGTGGGGATAGGAGACTCTACCAAAAGCCGCCTTGCGTTTGGAGTCTGTTGGCTAGACTACCTAAATAGCGGCTACCCCGGTCTGATAATGGCGAATGGTCATGTACAGGACGCGATTGGCAAGATACGCCCCCCTGCCACCTACGCCCAACCTCTCACTCTGTTTAAGAATAGTGATGGGAAAACCTTCTCTTCTGCTAATCAAGAGGGTGGTGAGGCGTTTCAGAAGCCGATTGTAGGGCGCGCCCTGGCAGTAGGAGACTACGATAACGACGGCGAACTGGATGTACTCGTCGTGGACGCTGAAGGGCACCCGCTTCTCCTACACAACGAAAGTAAAGAACCAAATCACTGGCTAGGCATCCGCCTCAAGAGCCACAACGGAGGACGCTCTGCCATTGGAGCAAGAGTTACTCTTACCACCGAAAAAGGGATACGTGTGGTAGAATCACAGTCCTGTCGGAGTTATCTCTCCGCTTGCGACACCCGCATCCATTTTGGGTTAGGTAGCACTCAAACCATCGACAAAATCACGATTCGCTGGGCAGACGGTAATATCCAGACGCTTACCGCCCCTCCCTTAAACCAATACAGCACTATTGAGGAGACAACATCCAAATGAAACGGAGAGGCTTTTTCGCTTTCCCCATCTTACTACTGAGCCTCACCCTTACGGCGTGTAGCAAGCCGCCTACGGTGCAACCCGCCCCTGCTCCCTCACCCACTACCCAAACTACCGCTACTCCTGTATCGACACAAGGAGGAGTCTTTGAGGACGCTACCGCCAAAGCGGGGATTAAGTTCGTCTACTCTAACGGGCGCGACGAAGGCTACCGTATGGTAGAGACCACTCCGGGCGGTTGTGCCTTCCTAGACTATAACAAAGACGGCTATCAAGACATCTTCCTTATTCAGTCAGGTGCCTCACCAGGAGGAAAAGCGAGCGGTAAGCGTCCTCCTTGTGCTCTCTATCGTAATAAAGGCGATGGAACCTTTGAAGACGTAACCGAAGAGTCTGGGCTTGCCAAAATAGACCAAGGCTATGCCCAAGCCGTCGCTGTTGGTGATTATGACAACGATGGATACCCAGACCTGTTTATTACCGCGTATGGCGGAAACCACCTTCTTCATAACGACGGCAAGGGACACTTCGAGGATGTAGCCGCCGCTGCAGGAGTTACCGACACCGACCAAGGAGTACGCTGGTGTACTGGTGCAACCTGGGTGGACTATGACCGCGACGGCAAACTCGACCTAATTGTACTTCGCTACTGCCCCTGGACACCCGAAAAAGATGTGGTTTGCCTCAATAACCAAAAGAAGCGAACCTACTGCTCTCCAGAGATGTATACCGAAGGTCGTCCGCGCCTGTACCACAATGAAGGAAATGGAAAGTTCAAGGACGTTACCGCGCAGATGGGCTTAGATACCAGCAAGGAGACAGGAACAAAAGACCGTATTAAGGGACGCTTGCTAGGTGTTATCCCGATTGACTACGACCAAGACGGTTGGGTAGATCTCTACATCACAGGCGATATTACCCCAAACCTCCTACTGCACAATATGAAGGGCAAAGGCTTTAAAGAGGTAGGCGTAGAGTCGAACGTATCATATGGAACTGATGCGACTTTGCTATCGGGGATGGGGGTAACAGCAGGAGACTACTCGCGAAACGGTTGTATGTCCCTCGTCGTTACCAACTTTAGCGGTCAGCCCAACTCGCTCTATATGGGACAGCCGGGGGGAACCTTCGAGGATAAGACCTATCCCTCTGGTATCGGCATGGCGAGCCTAAACTATCTCGCTTGGGGTGTGGAGTTTTTGGACTACGACAACGATGGCTATCTCGATTTGGTGATAGGAAACGGACACGTAGACCCCTTTATCGCGGATGTTGCCCAAAACGTAACGTATGCCGAGCGCAAACTGCTTCACCATAACAAAGGCAACGGAACCTTTGAGGAAGTTGCCGCAGACTTGGGGGCGTTGCGGGAAGAGCGTGTAACTCGCGGACTTGCTGTAGGGGACTACGACAATGATGGGCAGATGGATATCCTAGATAACGCCCATAATATGCCCACTC
>OMJJ01000014.1 GCA_900299305.1 bacterium
TATACCACCTTTGTAGAGACCTATATCGTTACGCGCTTCCCCAAACTCAACGTGTTCTTTGTTCACTCTGGGGTTGGAGGAGACAGAGTGAGCGGGGGATGGGCAGGGCAAATCGACTTCCGCCTCGATAGAGACGTTATCCCCTATCGCCCTACCGTAATAACCTGTATGCTCGGCATGAACGACGCAAGCTATCAGCCGTTCAAAAACGATATTTTCAACGCCTACACAACAGGCTACCAGCATATCATCGAACGCTTGAAAGCGTACTCTCCTACGTTGCGTGCCACCCTCATTCAGCCTTCACCCTTCGATGACGTTACGCGCCCCGTTAGTTTTGAGGGCGGCTATAACGCGGTACTGGTTCGCTACTCTCAGTTTGTAAAAGAACTCGCTGAAAAGAGCGGCTACGACGTTGCCGACCTAAACACCTCGGTAAAAGAGGTTTTGGAACGCGCCAACGCCACCGACCCCAACACCGCAAAGAAGATTATTGCAGACCGTGTACACCCCGGTCCAAGCGGGCATCTAATGATGGCGGAGGCTCTGCTCAAAGCGTGGAACGCCCCCGCTATTGTTACCCATGTAGAGATAGACGCGGCAGGGAAACAGGTGAAGCAAGCACAAAACACCCATATTAAGGGAGTGAGTGCCTCTGGCGACACGCTTACTTGGGAACAGAAAGACGAGGCGTTGCCTTTCCCCCTCGGTATTCCTCAGCAGTTTGTATCGGGGGAAGAGGTTCGCACTCTCGCCCTCACGCTCAAGTCCTCCGACTTCGTAGAGGCGATGAACCAAGAGATACTCAAAGTAACAGGGCTTACGGGGATTCGCTACCGCCTAAAAATAGATGGTGAAGAGATAGGAACGTTTCCTAAAGAGCAACTAGAAGCGGGGCTGAACCTTGCTACCCTACCTACCCCCATGACGAAGCAAGCCCTTGCGGTTCACGAACTTAGCAAGCGGCACAACGACCTACACCAAGTGCGTTGGCGGCAGGTAGATATGCCCGTAAGCGGCGAGAACCTACCCGAACTCAAGCGTACCCTCGCCTCTATAGACAACCTCGACGCGGCTATCGTAAAAAAACAGCACAGTATCGCGATTCCAAAACCGCATAAATACGAACTCTCCCCCCTCTAACTACCTCACGCACCTCTGAAACAACAACTCCCCCTGCGCCTTTTAGTTAGGCGCAGGGGGAGTTGTTACTATACGGCTAGTCTATATAGACAAACTCGTTTGTGTTTAGTAGAACATGGCACAACGAGGTTAAGCCAACGGGGGCAGTGGGAGGTAGGGGGGCGAGTTTGTACCGCTCCTGTAGGTAGCTCCAAACCGTTGCACGCTCCTTCTCGTTCAAAGCGCGGTCATAGACCATCACTTCGGCTATCTCACCATTCCAAAACTCGCCGTTAATGTTGCCCTGTTGCCCAATCACGTAGGGAGTGGTTAGGTTACGTTGTGGGAGTGCAGATGCCTGTCGCGCCGCCTCAAAACGCCCTCTAAAGAGCAGAGTGTTATCAGTATCGGCTACCGCAGTAAGCAGGAAGGGCTTGACGGGTTCATAGAGTGGCGAAACAGGCAGGAAGAAGTCGGTGAAGCGCAGATTAGCGCGTCCGGTAGCCCCCAAGAAGACAGACGAGCCGATATTGCGCTCTCGATTCCAGTTCGAGAAAATCTCACGGTGTCCCCCTCCGTTCGCTCTGTCGGTAGCAACGGCGATAAGGGTGAACTGTGGAGAGGTTAGTACCTGCCCCGTAACATGGAGGAATGCCCCTGCACCGTTGAAGTGCAGAGCGGGAAGCCCATTCTCGGCTCTCTCTACTATGTCGGGACGTGAAGTAGTGTTTGGCTGGTAGGCGTGTAGTTGGTTGCCGGACTGGTCTTCCCACCGCTCTACTTTGCCCATAGTATCTCGTGTTATGCCCTTGTCTGCCCGTAACCAGAGGCGTAACCCTTTACGAATCGCCTCCTCTTTCCAACCAGTTTCGACAGCGGGAACGTTGGTAGCATGGCTCTTTAGGTGTGCTAAGGCAAGGCGTAGTTCATTGGGAGAGGGAGACCTGCCTAGCGCGAGTTGCCAAGCCCGTTCCGCCTGTTTTTGAGGGTCGCGCCCTGCTTCCCGCTCCACACGCCTAGCAAACGCCTCGCTCTGCCCTTTTAGGAAGGGGTTATTTAGGAGAGTGAGTGCCTGTAGCGGTACGGTAGTTACGTCGCGTTGTTCGAGGCTTTGGGTGGTATCTCCGAAGTCGAAGACGGTCATTAGCGGCATAATCAACGCCCGTTTGAGATACATATAGATGCTTCTACGGTTCTGCTCTTCGGTACTAGAGGGGTTCCACTCTGCCCCCTTACGGCTCAACCCCTCTAGTGCTTCGCGGGTTACACTCGGCATAAAGCCCTCCCCGCCCATTTTGGGGTTCAGTTCTCCGCTTACGGTAAGGATAGAGTCGCGGAGGGCATCGGCATCCAGTCTCATTCGCGGGAACTTCCAGAGGTTTAGGTTGAGGGGGTCGATTTGTGCGTACTTAGCCTCTTGAGGGTGCAACGAAGCCATTTTGTAGGCGTTGGAGAGCAGTATCTGACGGTGTAGCCGCTTGATATGCCAGCCGTTTTGCACAAAATCCGAAGCAAGATAGTCCAGTAGTTCGGGGTGTGTGGGTGGGGTTCCCTTGCTTCCAAAGTTGTTTGGGGTACGCACTAGCCCCTGCCCAAAGTGGTATTTCCATATCCGATTTACAAATACCCGTGCGGTTAGCGGATGGCGAGGGTCGGTTATCCACTCTGCAAGTTGTAGGCGGCGGTGTGTGGTAGAACTGTTGTCAGGAGGGGCGGCTACTTCGCGCTGTAGGGAGGGAAGTAGCGAGAGGTGGCTTGGCGGAACGATGGCACTCTCTCTTCTTGGGTCACCACTAACGAGGAGGTGCAGAGGTTTTGCATTCCGGCTACTATCCGTAAAGCCTAGCACGGGGTAGCCTAGTTTTTCTTCGGGAGGTCCGCCCATCAGTTTGCCGTCACCGGGGTCGAAGTACCCCCCGTAGAACATACTCGCAAAGGCGTAGTAGTCCTTTTGAGGAATGGGGTCGTACTTGTGGTCGTGGCAACGGGCGCAGTGGAGTGTTAGTCCTAAAACGGCGACTCCAGTGGTGTGTACAATGTCGTCGAGGCGTTCGTACTTATACTGTAGTGCGTCGTTGGGTTCGTCGTCCCACGTTCCTAGTCGCAGAAAACCCGTCGCGGTTACTGTTTTCTCGGAGCGGTTGGGCAGTTCGTCTCCTGCTATCTGCTCTGTTAGGAACTGATTATAGGGCATATCCTCATTCAGAGCCTGTATTACGTAGTCGCGGTACTTCCAAGCA
>OMJJ01000015.1 GCA_900299305.1 bacterium
ACCGCATTTAGGAACAGTTGTTTGAGTTCCTCCTGTGCTTTTAGCAGAGACTCCTCACCACTCTCACCCAGCAGATGTCCCCCATACAAACCTATCGCAGACAGGAGTTCCTCTTGGCTAGCAGTGGGTTTAACATACTTTTGCAAGTCGAGTATGTCGGCTTCTACGCCCTCTGCATCAAAGGCAAGGGTACGTCGAGAGGGGGACTGTATTCTCTTACCCTCGTTGCCAAGTACTCCCCGTAAGTCGTTTAGGCATTGTCGTAGGCTATGATTGCTCTGTTCTTCAGGGCTGTCGGGCCAAAGGGTTCCCGCAAGCCATTCTCTTTGGATAGGTGCAGGGTGTTTGAGGAGGAGATGCGCGAGGAGTGCTTGCCCTTTACGGGTTCGGAGGCGGGGAATGGGAGTACCTTCTACCCACACCTGAAACCCTCCCAATAACTGGATTTTCAATGGGGGTTCGCTCATCTATGAGGAGACTTCTTTCCTGACTACTCGTAGTTTTCTCCTCAATTTTAGGGGAGAAAACTACGAGTAAATGGGGTACTACACTGCGTTGTCCTATTCGATAGGGAGAGCCGCAGACGCGGGAGAAGGTGTCCCTTGTACTCCTGCGTAGTCGATGGTGCGGAACTCTCCATTCAGGCAGTAGGCGAGTTTTTTGCCGTCAGGCGACCACGTAAGAAGGAGGTCACGGTCTGGGTCTTGCTTAGTAGCAATATCAAGGTTGATGGGTTCGTTCGTGATTTGAACGGTCTTCTTGGTATCCAGATTGGTTATAAGAATACGTTGGGCGTAGTCTGAGCCTTCCGGACCACCGCCCTTTTCGGAGTAGGTTATCCATGCCATCTGTGTTCTATCCGGCGAGAGTGTGAACGCAGAGAGGTGCATATCTTTAGGCACGGTGAGAGCGAACTCTTTAATCGGAACCGTTGGGTCTTTGAAGCCTTTGAGTTGGAGGTGAAGCGGACCTAACCCCATCATCCCTGCCTCCATATAGGGTACTTCCAGCCAGTTGTTATTGGAGAACAGGCTCGCGTATTGGCGAAGCCGCATCTCGTATATAATGGTTGACATGGTTTGACGGGGGGGTATCTCTTTACCGTCTAGGGCATGAAAGATAACATTGTTCTTTTTATCTTTGGTACGCTCCTGAATCTCTATCCAGCCCTTACTATCTGCTAGCCAAGCACAGTAGTACTCTCCCGGATAGGTAACAGGAACCCGCACCATCTGCGTTCCATCCAGATTGATAACGACATATTCGGGTTTATCGCCCTGTTTGGCAACCGCAAGGAGTTTGGTTTTATCGGGAGAGAGTTGCCAGCGAATAACCAGTTTCCCAAGTTTGTCTGCCAACCCCGGAATCTCTTCCTTTTTCTTGGTCTCAAGGTTGTAGCGGCTGAACTTGCACCCTTTTAGTTCCCCATTAGCGTACTCGTCGTCTTGCATCAGAATCTCGTTGTTGTTTAGCCAGTACTGTATCCCATGCCCCAGGTTACGGTTGAGTACCTCTTCGTGAGGGATGATACGCGCACTCGATTCGGGGCGCGGAGCCAGAAGGTAGATAAAGCCGATAACAGCCAGAAAACTGAGTATGATAAGCGAACGTTTGACCATGCAGAAAGTTCCTCGAATCGGTAGATGTGGTTTGAAAGGAGACATAACCCCCGTCCTACAATTACGGAACGCAGAGCGGTTTTGTCACCCTTCCCCCAGAAATTTGCGGCGGTGCACAACAAAAAAGGGGTGTTAGATGTTACCCTAAAACCCCTCTTCTGTGAACAGGTTCGTGCCTATCTATTTGAAGATGCTGTCGTCCAGACCGGTATTTACCTTTATGTTGGCGTAGCCCATAGTTCCCGCCTTCTGTCCTTGATTGTTGGTTACTTCAATGGCGGTAGGAAACCATACTCCCGGCTCAATCTCTTTGGGTTCTTTGTAGGTAAAGACCGCGTTGAGTTTGCCTCCTTGGTCGTACTCTTCGCGCTTTAGCACCGCTTTGGTTTTGGGGTCTATCCACACGATACGGTGAGAGGTGTCGAGGTCTTTGCGCTTATAGGTTATCTCGAAGACAGCGCAAGAAACTCCGGCTACGGGGCGAGAGCCTTTGTAGCTCGCTTGCGTGTAGGCGAGGTATCCCTCCGAAATTAGCCCTATATCCAGTAGGGTTTTGCGCTTGCCAGGGGTCTCTCCCAAGTCGTCGGTTTTGTTTAGCCCAAAACTGGGGATACGCACAATCTGTTTGACTCCCGTTACAATCATGATGGCTTTAGATGCGCCCAAACTGCCCTCTATACGGAGGCGATTCTCCTCTTTGTAGCTCATCTTTATATCGCCGCTAATTTTATAGATAAGCCCAAAGTCCTTGCTGATTTTGCGAAGGGCGTTATCGTCGTGGTTTAGAACGCGCATGGTAGCGGTAACATCATCCAGTTTTTTGCAAACGTAGTCGTGTAGGTTACTGCTCGGCTCGGCGGGGGCTGCCTCTGCGCGAAAAGAAAGCGACATCGCTCCTAGCCCTGCAAGGACTACCACCGTCGTGGCTACTATCCTTTTTCCATAGTTCATGGTTTAGAACACTCCTCTTTGTTAATCTCTGTACCTGTAAGACGTACTGCAACACCAATCGTAACACCTTCCCCAAGAAAATTAACGGGGCAAGCAAGGAGTTTTGGTACTGCATCGCGAAACAGGGTAACAACTTTCCACTGAATATAAGGATACCCCATGAGTCTGCCTCCGCTACTCGAATCGACATTTATTCATGCTCCCACTATAGGAAGAAGCACCGAACTGCGCCTTTGGCACG
>OMJJ01000016.1 GCA_900299305.1 bacterium
AAACGGCGCCCCCGCCTCTACCAGATTACGCGCCATGAGGGTATGTAGTCCAAAGTTACCGGGCCCATAACGCTCGCGGTCTTTGGGGTTTGCTTTGCTAAGGTCGAACAGATCGGCACAACTCATTAAGCCCTTGACCCTTGAGAATACCGCGTTTTCGGAGGCGGCGGCGGCACTAGAGCGGTCATTTTGGTACTTTTTGGTTAGGAATCGGCGTAGTGCTTCGCGCTGTTCGAGGTCTTGTGTGGTGCTATCGGCAAGGCGGTTTACGTTGGCAAGTTTGTACTCGCCCCCTGCGCGTACCGGGCTGTACTGCGCCCCCAACCATCCTGCCCAGTTTCCTGCCTTAAACGATTTGAACTCGTTTCCTTCGGGGCAGGGGTCGAGTAGAACGAAGTTCGGAATAGGGCTGTCGAGGTGTCCGAGTTGTTGCGCTAGTACCGAACCGAGGGTAGGGCGAATAAACGGCTCACGGGGAGCTGCCCCGCGCTGTAGCAGATCTATCGCCTGAAAGTGTTCGTTTGGCTTGGTTTTCATAGAGCGTATCACCGAGAGTTTGTCTGCGATTTTAGCGCAGTTCGGCATCAGCTCTCCAAAGTGAACGCCGGGTATCTTGGTGGGAATACTTTTGAAGGGACCCCCATAGATACTGTTGGGCTTAGGATCCCACGTCTCGAACTGGCTTGGTGCGCCGCAAAGCCAAAGCAGAATGCAGTGCTTCTGCTGTTTTTTCGCCTGTTCGGCAATGGCAGGAAGCGAGAATAGCCCGTTCCAACTCAGGCTAGTGGTAATTCCTGCTGTCATTGCCCCTTGCAAAAAGAGGCGGCGGTGCAGAGTATGCTCCGGCGGGGTACAGACCCCCGAATCGTTTGTTTTGGTGGTGTCGTCGTTCATTCGGTTAGTGATTCACCTGAAACTCCGCACTGGTCAGGAGTGCCCAAATCAGGTTGCGGATCCCTTTTTCGGAGGATTGGGTACTCAAAAGTAGTTTGCACTGTTGTAGTTCGGTAGCGTCGGGTTGCCGCCCTAGCACGGTAAGAAACGCCTCTTTTATCTGTACCTCCGCCGATTTCTGTAGCATGAGTTTGGAAGTAAGGTTGTTAGGCGCAGATTTCAGCAAGCCGTTTAGAATAGGAGAGTTGGAGTAGAAGAGGGCTTGCTGTAGTGATGGATTGTAGTTTTCGGGCATAACATCGGGAAACGTCGTGACGAAATTCCTCTCTATGGGGGCGAGAGCCGCGTCTTCCACGCGGTTTTCGGTGGCTACTATCAACGAGTGTAGTATCTGTTCGGCAGAGAGAGGTTTCTCTATGCTTCGGGCAAAGGTGTCGGGGCGCGGGGGCGTTTTGCTAGTCAGCGCAGAGTCCAACTGGTAGGCACGGGATAGCACAATACTCTGTATCAATCGTTTGATGTCGTAGCCGCTTTTCTCGAAGTCGGCGGTAAGCCAGTCGAGCAGTTCGGGATGGCTAGGGCGATGCCGCGAGTCTATCTGGTCTACTGGCTGTACAATGCCCCGCCCCATAAGGTACGCCCACATTCGATTGACGAACGCACGGGCAAGGCGCGGGTTATCGTGAGTAACCGCCTCTGCAAACGCTTCACGCCGCGAAAACTTAGGGACAGCAGGGAACTGCGGCTTTTGTCCCTCTTTGGCGGGGGGAACGGTATACAGGTCGGGGCTATCCACCTCTTTTTCGTTCGCGGAGGGGATATGTTCGGGTACGCTCTTTCCGTTCAGAAACACCATGACGGCGGGTTGCGACTCTTTTTTCAGGTTAGCAAAGTTGATAAACCCGCCTACCGCGCTCTCTCCAACTCCTAACCCCTTCTCTGTTGCCACGTTTTTGCTACGGTTGAAGGTAGTCACCAGTCCCCAGTAGTGTCGTTGTTCTATCTCCCAAACAAGGGGGTGGTTGTGGCACTGAGCGCACTGTATCTGCACTCCGAAAGCGATGGGGGCTACCGCCTCCGCCATAGCCTGATGCCGATTCTCTTTTTCTGCCAGAAACCAGTCCGCGCCTCGATTTTGCGTCTCTAGGGAACGTGCCAACAAGATACTCTTCACGGTTTCGTTCCAAGGGCGGTTTACACGAAACGAATCCTCCAGAAAACGGTTCCAGCCCTTCTCGGCGCGGTCACGGGCATTCTGTTCGGAGGGTCTGCCCATGAGTACGGTGTCGAACAGTTCCCTCATTCGGCGGGGGTACTCATTCGATTCGAGCAGGGTAGTAAGCAGGCTTCGGCGTTTGTTTGGCGCGGGGTTAGAGATAAACTGTTTTCTCTCCTCACGAGAGGGGATACGCCCCACCATATCAAGGTAGAGCCTACGTACAAAGGTAGCATCGTCACACACACGGGCAGGTACGATTTTATCGCGCTTCCAGTCTGCCTGTAACATCCAGTCGATAGCGGCACTCGGCTCTAGGTTGGCAGGTGGTGCGCCCTGCTTTGGCAACGCCCCCCGATAACTCTCCATATACTCCGCGAGCCATGTGCTACTGGTTGGCATACCTGGGACGAGCTTTGTTTTGGGGGCAGGGAGGCTTGCTATCCACTCTTTAAGGAGGGCAATTTCGTCTGTGTTTAGCCGTTTTTTACTGTCAGGGGGCATGGGGTTGTCGGATTTTGGTGATACATACTGCACGATACGACTCGCGCTGGGTTGACCGGGAACGATAGCAGAGCCACGCCCTCCACCCCGCAGAATGGTCTCTAGCGAACGCAAATCCAGACCACCCTGCTGACGTACCCCCGCATGGCACTTGAGGCACGCCTTATCGAGTAGCGGCTCTACCCGCTCTCTCCAGAGCACTTCTGGGTTTTTGAGGGGTGTTTGAGGGTACGCCGAGAGGTGAGCAGAGGCTAACACACAGTAGGCGACAAATAACCAGTGCCGTAAACACTTATGATTTTGTAGAGAACGAGATGGCATAGAACAACGTTACTTTCATTATCTGTGGGACAGAAGTATCCCTCTCCCTCCTGCATTTTACCTCACTCGTGTTGTAGAGTGCTAGAGGTTGCCCCGTTCGGTATCTGTTCAGGGTTGTGGGAATGCCTTCGTTTTTCACCTTACCCCGCCTCTCCTTGCGAAAACATTCCCAAAATTGACGCACTCTTGACGTAGGGTTGACGCACTCTTGACGGTACTCTACTACAATAAATACAGGATTACCCGTAGTCCTTCACGAACTGAACCCCTAGCGTTATGGAAAGAGGAGAGAGATGGAGCGTATCCCTAAACTGCGTATTGAGATGTTCGGCGGATTTCGTTGTAGCATTGATGGCGAATCTCCTATAGAGGTTCCACCTGGCTATATCACCCGCCTACTCACCTATCTGGCGGTACACCCAAACCAAGAGATTCCTAAAGAGACCCTGTGTGACCTTTTCTGGGAGGGGGTAGACCCCGCTTCAGCACGGCAGAGCCTACGGCAAGCCCTGTACGAACTGCGCCATATTATCGAGAAGCCTCCCTTTGTAAAAGAGAGCCTCCTCTTCTCTAGCCGCAACACAGTACGACTGAACTCTGAACACCTAATTACCGATGTACAGGAGTTCGAGGTGAGTCTGGAACAGGTAGGACACACAAACAGCCGAGAGGAGAAAGCGAACTTTTACGCCTCTGCCCTCGAACGGTATCGTGGGGAGTTTCTTCCAGGTTTTTATGAGGATGAATGGATACAGACAGAGCAGATACGGCTGAATGCGGCTTATAGCCACGCCTCCTTACAGTACCTGCGCCTATTAGAGGTGATGAAGCGAACGGAAGAGGCGATTGCGCTGGGGCAGAAGATTCTGAAAGGCGACCCCTGCCAAGAAGAGGTGCACTGTGCTCTAATGCGCCTATACGCCGCGCAGGGGCAGACCAAGATGGTACAAGCCCAGGCGGAGATAATGAAGCAGTGCTTGCAGGACGCAAAGATGGGTACTCCGCAGATAGCAACAGATTCCTTTATTTCAGAACTACTCCGACAGGCGCGAAGTGTACCTGCCCCCAAGCCCAACGTCCACATGGAGACCAACGCGCCCGTTATTGCCATAACCTCCCACGCGCCTCCCCAAGTTCACCCCACTCCCTGGCTGGTAGTGCTAGCGGCACTGATTCTGCTTGCCTACTGGAACTCGCATAACATACCTCAAAGCCTGAATAGCACGCCGCCTGTAAAAGCAGAGACCAAACCCACACAGCCCGCACCGCATACCACACTCAACCCCATTACTTTAGAGGGTACCCCTGCGGTAGAAGCCACCATCACGTCGGGAAACGATGGGTACATCAATGCGCTTGTTCCCATAAAAGAGGGAGGACTCTATGTGGTAGGCTTTGATAGCAACCTTGAACGGGGGCACGACTGTGTTACGGTGAAACTGGATTCTGATTTGCAGCAGATGGGTGACGCGGCAGTGTGGGATCATCCTAAAGAACATAACGACGACAGGGCACTAAACGCTACCTTAGATAGAGAGGGGAATGTTATCCTTGCCGCTCACTCCACGATTTTACAAACTAGCGATAGCATCCTCTCTTTTGTGAAGTACGACAAGAATCTCAAGTGGATTTGGGACTCCTACAGAGATACAGCCTCTTGGGGAGGTATGCGGGGAAGTGCAGAGTTTATCGACAGTGACTCCAAGGGCAACTGTTGGGTTGGAGCGGGCTACCATGATGACAAGAAACCCAACCACATCCTTCTTCTAAAATTAGACCCCAATAGGAATTTTTTAACAGCCCCAAAGGTGGAGCCAGAGGCACTCTCTTCGGAAGTACTGGAAATACATATAGATAGAGCCGATGATACACTCTATGTAGCGGGTACTACGTCTACTGAGAACAAAGAGCATCCCGACTTGCCGCACAAAGCGTACTGGATTCGTCACTTCAAGGAAGATGGTAGAGAGATAAACTCTGACCGCATCGACAAGCCAACCCCCGATGCCGCATTTTTGGTACAGAACGGGCGCGTTGTGTATAACGCAGGGAACCTTCGTATTCGGTGCTACGATGTACGTCAAAAGAAGGAGGTGTGGAGCGTCACCCTACTGCCCAACGCAGGACAGACCACCCCGATTAGCCAACTGATTCAGGATAAGCAAGGAAACTACTATACCCTATATGATGGTGCGGCACTCCAAGTTACTTGTATTACGGCAGATGGAAAACTGAAGCGGACAGGCAAGGCTACCATGGAAGGTAGAAGTTTCGTGTCGGGAAACCCTCTGTTTCTACAGGTGAACCATCGCGGGGACGTTTTTGTAGCGGGTGTTAGTAGGTCGGAGGAGGTCAATGAAAGTAAGTTTACGATTGTGTGGCTGGATGCTTCCGGAAATCAGCGTAAGGCGTGGGTGGATAGAAGTATGGGGCGCATTGGTTGCAAAGCAAGGAGTTTCTGTTTGGAGAGAGACCTTAATCCGGTACTAGGAGGGCTGACTACCGAAAAAACAGACTTCAACACGATGGCGTTACTGATGATAAAACTGTACCCGTAACTTTTGGTCTGGCAATCTACTTACCGGTTACGAGGGAGGCTTTCGGTACAGCCTCCCTCTGTTTCATTACCCGCAAGTTTTCTTAGCACCTCTCTGTCCTCACGCATTATCTTCTCTGCCTCCTCCTGTTGCTCCCTGCAAGGTTGTAGCCCTCACTCCCAACCCTCTCTCCCAATTCTGGGAGAGAGGGCGAATGCACCATACCGAAATGTAGTTGCCTTTGAGTATAGGAAGACTTTCCAGAAAGACTCTCCTTCGCCCAGAATTGGGATAAGGATGTCCTACAAGGACAGGATGAGGGCTAGAAACCGCCTCAAATCCTCGTATTTTTGCAGAATTGACAAAAAATTGACGTTTCCCCCCTCCTTTCAGGGCTAAAGTTGACGTTGGGTTGACGCACAGAAGATATTCTTACAAACAGTGCTATAGCTCCCTTTCAAAAAGAGAGTGTGAGCAAAAGCACAATTCAAGTATATGGAGTGACAACCATGCTCTCGCGCAAACAGATGCTACGGTACAGTATTGTATCGACACTAGGGATTGCTTCTATTGGTTGTGGTTCAGGAGGCAGTAACCTTCCTCTCTCTTCAAAATCTAATAGCACTTCAGACTTTGCTTTTGGGGGGCTATCACTACGTGCTGCGGCTACAAATCCTCCCTACGTCAAACAAGCAGGACAAACTACTTTGATAGGCTTCACTGGGCAAATCCAAGCAATGGATATCAACTATAGTCTAGGTAACGATGTCCTCCTCTTTTCCGCCGAAACGGGTGTCGGCAAAACAGATATTTTTGCAGGAACACTTTCGCCCTCACCAAGTTATCAAGACCTTCAAAGTTTGTCCCTTGATAACATTGTACGTATTACAGACAATGTTGGTGGATACAACCAAAGCCCTGCGCTATCTCCCGACGGAAGTACACTGGCATTCGTGTCCAATCGTGACGGAGAGACTCATATCTGGCTTCTAGATATGAGTACGAAAAAGCTCATTAAGCGTATTGGATTTGCTGGGGCAACAGATAATAGCCCCAAATGGTCTCCCAATGGACAGTATATCGCATTTTCAAGTAACCTTGGGGACATAAATGGCGAAATATACCTTTACGACACTGTTGCTCAGACCTATACCAATGTCTCGAACAACAAATCGAATGGCAATACATCTTTCAACTATGATAGCCCTGCAACCTTTCAACCAAATGGACAAGCATTGGCTTTCATGAGTAGAAGAGATGGGTCGAACTATCTCTATATTGCTAGATTTGATGGAACTCTCTTGAAGAGGATTGAGTACAACACTGTCGCCAATGTTGACGGACCTGTATGGTGTCCAGATGGAAACACCATTGCCGTCACAACACACTATACAGGTGAGACTCCCTCGCTCGTAGGAGTTTCCGTCGCAAAAGAGAACTCTGCTTTTGTACGAACCTTTGCTTCGGATGGTATCAATGGGTACAACTGGAACCTTGATGGGAGCCTACTATTCTACTCCAAACTCGAACCTTACATTGGAGGACGTAGGCGGATATTTGCCGTCCCTCAAAGCGATGGGTCTACTCCGGGAATAGAGGTCACCCTGCCTAATTCACTCAATAGTACATTGGTCAATATACAGCACCCATCGCCTGTAAGCAACTTGCCCAATGTCAAACGTGTTCTTGTCGGGGGAGCGACTTCTTCTGCGCCAGGATATGGGCTTCTGGGAAAACAGATATCTGGATTCTTGTATGCTTCCAATAACGGAAAACCTCTCAGTATCCTAAGTTGTACAGCAACTGACTTTACAACTTTCCAAATTAAGCCACAAGTAGAGGATGGTAATGCTCTTGTTTATATGGTGGAAGGAGGTACAAATGCAGTAGCCTTCTCCGACATCAAGTACTGGAATTTCCGTACCCAACTACTCTCACCTATTACCATGAACCTAACACAAAGTGGAGGGACAACGAACGGCTTCCTTTGCCAAATATCTCCGGCAACGGGGGAAGTCGTTCTTATATTGCCCTTCACTGCCCCAAATCGCAGTGCAGATTCATCAACTGCTAAAGTAAAGCGTGAAGGTTCAAAACTTGTCTATGAAGGCAACTTTGCGTCGATTTGGAAGGGTAGCGGAGAGAATATCTCCCCGCAGGGGGCAAAACACATAGAAGTGGATGCAGATACAGGGAAAATACTCTCTGCGCGTTAGTTTTCAGACGCTAAAAGCAACCTACTTTTATCAACCAAAAAAGAGGAGCCAGAGCAGTCTGGTTCCTCTTTTTATTCTTTAACTATGCCCAGGAGAGGAGTTGAACCTCCAAGCCCTTGCGAGCACTAGAACCTGAATCTAGCGTGTTTGCCATTTCACCACCTGGGCGCACCTGCCTACACCGCAAGCCTCCCTTGCCGAAAGCCCTCTACCTATGGTACAATGAGGTCACTTCGCACGGTAGTCTTGTTGGTTTAGGTAGGGAATTATACCTTATGGTACTCCCGCTGTCAAATAGGAATTTGTGAGGGCTTCTACTGTATGACATCGAAGCAGAGCGAAATATGATACTCACCGTAACCCCAAACGCCGCCGTAGACAAAACCTATCGGGTAGAGGGGTTTGCGCTAGACAAGGTACACCGCCCCACGCAGACGTTCACCGTCGCGGGCGGCAAAGGTATCAATGTCGCACGGGTCTATCAGACACTAGGCGGAACGGCTATCACTACCGGCTTTCTAGGGGGGACGCACGGACGTATCGTGGCAAAAGCCCTCGCCACCGAGAAAATAGCCGACGAATTTGTTACCGTGCGCGGAGAATCGCGGCTCTGCATTGCGATTGTAGACCCCCTTCACGGTACACAGACCGAAGTGAACGAGCGCGGTCCCGAAATATCGCACCGCAACCTGCGTACTTTAGAGCGCAAAATCGAATCTTTACTGTCCCAACACGCCTTCAAGTGTGTCATACTAAGTGGTAGCCTACCGCCCGGTGTTCCCGCCCACTACTACGCCGACTTAATAGAGCGCATACAGGCGAAAAGCGTTCCCGTAGTGCTAGATGCCAGTGGTGAGGCGTTACGAATAGGAGTGCAGGTGCGTCCTTGGATGGTAAAGCCAAACCGCGTGGAGATGGAGGCAGTACTCGGCAGAGCCATACAAAGCGATACCGAGTTGCTACAAGCAGGGCAAGACCTGTGCGCCTCTGGTATCTCGATAGTCGCGGTAACACGAGGCGCAGAGGGTGCGTACCTAATCACCTCGTCCCAAAGTTGGGAGGCAGTACCGCCCAAAATCGAATTTGCGAGTGCCGTTGCGTCGGGAGATTCGTTCGTTGCCGCGTTTCTGTGGCAGTACTTTCACGGTACGCCCCAAGCCGATATAGCGCAGTCGTTTCGCTTGGCAACCGGAGCAGGAGCGGCAAACGCCGCCGTGATAGGGGCAGGATTTTGTACCCGCGAGTCTATTTTTGCACTGGCGGCAAAAGCCGAACTACGAAACCTATAGTATCTGTTGAGGTAAAGAGGTATCTGGGTTGATGATGGCATTTCTCGGTCCCGTTCAGATGATTGTACTCATGGTCGTCCTGTTGCTCGTCTTTGGTCCCGACAAACTACCAGAGATGGGGAAACAGGTGGGTAAAGCCATGCGGGAACTGATGAAAGCGAAGCAGGAGTTTATGAACTCCATGAACTTCGATGACGACGAAGAGCATCACAAGCCCTATCAGCCGCCCACCTACGACGAAAACTACTACAACAGTTACAACTCGTCTAGTTACAACGGAAGCAACTACGATGGCTCCGACTATACCGAGACCAGCAAGCCCGCCGCAATAGAACCGCCACGCACCGACTTTGTAGCGGCGGCGTTTACCGATACCGATGAGTTTGGAACCGCTCCCGCGCCCAGCTCACCCGCCA
>OMJJ01000017.1 GCA_900299305.1 bacterium
GAGATATTTGTTACCAATAAGACCCGCTCCTTTAACGAAGCCGTTATCGGTTCCGGTCCCACCGGAGTTCCCGTTGCCACGGTTTTGGGCGACCCTACGCTTTCGCAGTACCCTTCTGGATTGAGTAGCGAGGCGAGTGTAACCGGAGGACGTAACCGCCTCTTTGGGGCTTCGGTGCGAAGTAACACCAGCATCAAGTTTGTGGGAGATGTCTTTCTCTATGTAGGGGCAAGAGGTATAGATGACCGCCTCAAAACGGATGGAGTGGAGACTTCGGGAAGTATCAACCTCGAAGCGACCCGTGACGTGAACGGTGATGGCGTGATTGATAACAAAGACCTTTCTGCCTTCCTCAATCAGCCCATAGATGCCGTGCCTTCTGCTGTAAATGCGATTTTGGCGAGTTCCGACCCTAAATTTAACTCCTTTAGCGGAAAACTGAGAGATGGTAGCGAGAACCCCGACGTAAACGGCTTTACCCGCAAAATGCCGCGCCTAGAGCCGCCCGTTATCGACACCTTTGTGGGTGGTGTACTTCGCTATCGTGCGATAACCAAAAATTCGGGTACGTGGGTAAACGGTAGTAGCGGACGCTACAATACTGGTGAAATCGGCTGGGGACGCAACGTCTATATAGATAACAGCGACGACCTGCAACGCGAGTCGGTTTCGGGTAACTCTGGCGGCTACTCGCTTCGCTCGGACTGGCTGAACCCCAACGCACAGTTTGGTCGCGGCTACTGGCAAGGTCCCTTCTACAATCCGCCGGGTATCTTGGTGGAGGGGTTAGGCAACCGTATCCGTATTACCCGCTTCGACGATAAGAGTTTCTACCTGCCGAACGGTCAGTCGCTGACCCAACAGGGCGGCAAGGTGATGGAGATTCCTCTCTCGGATTTGGAGCGCACCAACTACCAACTGCCCGACGGCACAACGATAAACATCTTCCCGCTGGCACACGACGGCGACGAACCCGGAGACACGAACAAAGGCTTTGGCGACAAAAACTCCTACGGCGTAAACCTCGTGATAATGGCGGAAGGCAATGTGAAGGTACGCGGAGTGTTTGGAGCCGTTACCAACAACACCATCACCTCCGAGAGTAGTTCCGAACTGAAAGTAGGGCGTGTACACCTCACCGTAGTAACGGGCGGAACCGCATACCTCGAAGGCAATGTGGTGAAGGGTGATGGCTATACCGATGGCTCTACCACGACGCTAGAGAGAGCCTCCTCTATCGCGATATTGGCGAAAGACTACGTGTGTGTAAACACCACGAAGTTTATGACCCCCCAAAATCAGGTGAACGTATGGACGCGCTTCTCGCAGAACATCGACGCTTTTGATGTGGAGTTGGGGCAGACCCGTCCTAGTTACGATATGGGCTTCAACTACGCCTTCTCGCCGTCGTTCTATCAGAGTAGCGGAGCCGCATCCCCGTTGTTCCTGTTCTTGCGCCATTCGGCACTGGCTCCGGGACCGACGTTCATCAACTTGCTACTGAATCCGGCAGTGAATACTCTGCCCTACCAGTTCAACGCAGTAGGGATGCCTAGCGCAACCTACCCACTCGGCTTGAAGTACCTGCCCGGTAGTCTGCTTACCCCGACCTCCGACGCATCGGCAATCTCGCCGCGCTTTGAGCAGAAGGGCTTCCCGCTGGATGTAACGACGCTACAGACCGCGCCGGGCTACGACAACGTACTGCGCTTCTTGCTAGATACGACTGCCGCCTCGAATAACTCGAACATCTTCTCTGGCGGCTCTACCGACTACCTACTAGGCGGGGCGATGGTTGCGCCGATGGATATTCGTATCGAAGCGGTGCTGTATGCTCAAGAGAAGTCGTTCTTTGTGATACCGGGTTATACGTTTAACCCCGACCCCACAGATACACGGCAAAACTTCTTAGCAACAGGGCAACGCCCCTCGTACAACATCGCGCCGAACGGTGCTCTGCTGGATTCGCCCACAGAGATAGCACAGAAGAACGCCTTCCCATTCTATGGTGAGCCAGTAGATGTGCGCTTGACGATTCAAGGCTCTGTGGTACAGAACTACACGGCTTCTAGCGGCGACCAAGCGGCATGGATGGCGCGTTGGGGCTATGTTCCCGCATCCTACGGCTCTTCTGGGCAGTCGGTTCCCGACATCCATCTGAATGGGGTAGACCCCCTAGGAACAGGTACGTACCGCGTGGACTATAGCCCCGGTACCAACCGTGCTTCGCAGTTCCGCTCTCCGCAAGAGAGTACCGCAGGGGTAGCAAGGGGCTTGCGCTACCTGTACGACCCTGCACTGGCATATCCGTATCTGAACCCGACGACGGAAGACCTAGACAATCGCAACAACCGCCTCGTTCGAGCGATGCGCTCCAACAAGTACGCGCCCGTTATCAGCCCGATAGATGGCACAACAACGATACTCCCCGCATTTAAGCAGGTGTTGCCGCCCGTACCGCGTCTGCCGCTCTGTCCGGGACTGCTCTACTTCGGTGAGAATGAGGCGCGTATCGGTTCGTAATGGGAAAATGCACCCCTATCCAACCTTTCCCCTTCGTAAGGGGAAAGGCGAATGCACTAGTAACAAAAGGCTTGCTTGTTGAGGTTACGGATTAGCCCTCATTCTGTCCTTGCAGGACATCTTTCCCCCAA
>OMJJ01000018.1 GCA_900299305.1 bacterium
ATAGAATCCGCGTCGTACCCGCTCCTGTTCGTCGATTATCTGCATGGCGCGTACTTTGGGCGCACCGGAGACGGTTCCTGCGGGGAAACTGGCACGTAGTACATCGTAGGCGTTTTTATCTTTGGCGAGTTTACCCGTGACGTTCGAGACGATGTGCATCACGTGCGAGTACCGCTCTACTACCATCAGTTCATCGAGTTTTACTGTGCCGTACTCGCACACTCTACCGATGTCGTTGCGCCCTAAGTCTACTAGCATGATATGCTCGGCGCGTTCTTTTTCGTCGGCAAGCAGTTCTTGCTCTAGGGCGAGGTCTTCTTCGGGGGTTTTACCTCTCCAGCGTGTGCCTGCGATGGGGCGAACGCGCACCACTTCGTCCTCTAATGTTACGAGAATTTCGGGAGAACTCCCCACGATTTTACGCTCTCCCATAGAGAGATAGTACATATAGGGAGAGGGGTTTACGGTTCGTAGGGCGCGGTACAGGTCGAAAATGGGGGCTTGGAACTTCACCTTAAAGCGTTGCGCCAGCACGATTTGAAACGCATCTCCCGCATGAATATACTCTTTACACCTCTCAACGGCTTGCTCATACTCTTCGCGTGGGAAACAGGCTTCAAACTGCGGGGTGTTTAGGCTAGGGTCACGGTGAAAAGCGGGAGCGGGAGGCGTGGGAGTGCGTATTACAGAGATAAGTGCTTCGATTTTGGCTAGGGCGGCGGTGTAGGCGGTATCGGGGTCTTGGGTAATGTGTGCGTTGCAGAGAACTTTGAGGCGGTGGCGAACGTGGTCGAAAATGAGGAGGGAGTCGGTAAAGAGAAAGAAACTATCGTCTACTTCGAGTTCGTCTGGATTGTTGTCGGGCAACTCCTCAAAAAAGCGTACCACGTCGTAACTAAAGAAGCCTACTGCGCCCCCAGAGAACTTGGGTAGTCCGGGAGTTTCTACATACTGATAGCGGCTCATGAGGGATTGGAGGCGGGTGAGAGGGTCTTCTCCCTCTTCGAGTTGGCTGTGCGTGGTGACCCCGTTCTCTATGAGGGTAACGTCTTTGCCCCTGCTACGGAACACCAGACCGGGGTCTATGCCCAAAAACGAGTAACGCCCGATACGTTCTCCACCCTCCACGCTCTCTAGCAGGAAGGCGTACCCGTTCTCTCCATTGGGGCTGTGCGCTACCAGATGCTCGAAGGCAGAGACGGGGGTTAGCCTGTCTGCCAGTATCTCGCGGTAGACGGGTATGAGGTTGCCCTCTTTGGCACGTTGTACAAACTCTTCTCGGCTCGGTGTAACCACCACTGTACTCACTCTCTACGCTCCCCTCTTCTCACAATCACCGTAAGGTTTAGGCATTATACCCCATCGGTGGGTTTTACGAAGTCTTAGGCTTTCGCACGAACTTCTATGTTGGTAAGAACTGTCCAACCGTTGACTCTGGGCAGTTCGTTCCCGAACTTCACTCCCGGTAGTGTGGTAGCGGGGTCGCATAGCCCTATCGCCAACTGATATGCCCCCGGCTTTGCGGTACACATAACCTCTTCTTCTAAGCGAATCACCCCCGGTAAAAACTGCCGTACATCGGTGCGAAGCGGAATACGGGTGGCAACGCGCCCCGTTGGAGTTAGTAGCGCAAGTTCTAGCCGCCAAGGGTGGTAGAAGGGAGCTACTCCTCTGTTTTCTCCTGTTAGCACCACAGAGAACGCAGTTTCGCTGGTGAGGAAGGTGGGCAGTTCGCACTGTTTCCAGCAGAAGTCGTAGCCCATGCGCCGCACCATCTGCTCACACCGCGCTAGAAACTCTTTGGTAGGCTCACGCTCTATAGCGGGGCAGTAGGGACCTACCCAACTAAAATGCGCCTTTTCCAGCCGCTCCATCGTGGCTAGAAAATCGTTGCCAAGCCACTGCTTTGCGGTGTTGGGAACCATCTCTCCGCCTATCGCTTGGCTCTTCCAGTTTTCGGTACGTCCCGCCTCTCGCATTTTGGGCAGGAACTTCCACTCCTCTTCGCCGTCGGTATCCTCTGGGAACATATCGTCGAAATAGCCAAGCCACCGCTTTTCGGCAGCAGGTCCGGCGGGATAGCGGTTCATTAAGATAATGTGTGGAAACGCCAACCGTGCCGCCTCAAGCACTCTATTCTGATTGACAGGAGTTGCGAAGAGTTTGTTTACAGGGTAGGTATGCCATTCTCCCCAAAAACCCAAAAAACCGAGTTGTACATAAGCCACACGAGGATTATTGTCGTAACGCTTCCCAAGTGCGGCGATAAGCCGCTCCATTGCGCTTACAAAAACGGGGTTGTTGTAGTCCGGACACAAGCCGCCGCCATGCTCTTTGTAGGGGGTCATTTTTACCCCTTTTTTGATAAGCCATTCGGGAACGGCAACGGGCTGACCGGGATAGTCGCAGGTTACGCGAAAGATAACGTGCTTTCCTTTTGCAAGCGGCTCTTCCCAGTCGCGTTGTTCCCACTCCTTAAAGCGATAGTCGCCCTCATGCGGCTCTAGTTCTCGCCAAGTAACGTAGCGAAATACCATTGAGTAGGGCTGGTGTATCTTACCCGCGTTGGTGTAGGGGCACCAGCCTTTGTAGGGGTTATCTAGCGCACCGAGAGCGGGGGCAAAGGTAAGAGTCTGTGTCGGCTCTTGTATGGTGATATGAGGTAGGTTGGCAACACCGAGCAGAGCCGCCGCCTGTGTGGTGAATTCGCGGCGTGAGAGGTTGGGAGAGTTTGGCATGGGTCTTTTTTATAGGTCGTTTAGGAAATCGGTTCCGAACTTGCCTTTTGGCAAGCGGAAGTTTGTCCGTATCGTTTGAGAGATGTCGGCGTAGGTTTCTCTATTTCCCAAGCAGATTCCTTGTTCTCTTTGCGGGGAGTATGCTAACAAGAACGGGTATTCGCGAGAGTGGTCGGTGGAGGGGGTGGTGGGGTCGTTGCCGTGGTCTGCGGTGATAATGAGCAAATCGGCGGGGCGGAGTGCTTGCAGGATTGCGGGGAGGTGCGAATCCCAAGTCTCTAGTGCTTGCGCCATGCCTTGCGGGTCGTTGCGATGCCCATACAGCATATCGAAGTCCTCTAGGTTCGCAAAAATGAGTTCGCTTTCGGAGTTCTGTACCGCTTCTAGTAGGGCGGTGGTGTGGTCGGCGTTATTAGTGGTGTGCGCCCAACTAGAGATACCCTGCCCCTGAAATATCTCGTATATCTTGCCTATGGCGTGAACTTTTCGCCCCGAATCGTGAAGGGCAGTGAGGATGGTAGGAGGGGGCATAACGGGGTAGTCGCGGCGTGCTTGGGTGCGCTTGTAGTTCCCACTTTCGCCAATGAAGGGGCGGCATATTACGCGCCCTACCTCATGCTCACCCCGCAGTATCTCTCGTGCGAGGGTGCATATCTCGTACTGACGCGCAAGGGGGATAATCGCTTCGTGCATAGCAATCTGAAACACGCTATCGGCGGAGGTGTATACAATGGGGTAGCCAGTACGACAGTGTTCGTCCCCCAATGCCTGAATGATAACCGTACCCGAAGCGGGAATGTTTCCGAGAGTTTTTGTGCCGATAGCCGCTTCAAACGCGGTGATGATTTCGTGGGGGAAGCCGTTTGGGTAGGTGGGGAACGCTTTGGGTAGCACTACTCCCGCCATCTCCCAGTGTCCGGTGATGGTATCTTTGCCGGGCGATGCTTCGCGCATTTTGCCGTAGCAAGCCGTTGGGGTTTCGGTAGGGGGTACACCTAAAATCGGCGTGATGTTGCCTAGCCCCATCGCTCCCATGTTCGGAAGCACCAGACCGCCAACCGCCTCTGCGGTGTGGGAGAGCGTATTGCTTCCCACATCGCCGTAGAGGTTTGCGTCGGGCAGTTCTCCTGCCCCTACTCCATCTAGTACCACAACGATAACGCGCTCGAATTTCATGGCTTTGGTTAGAGGTATGCCTACTGCTTAGGGGTAGCGGGTTGGCGGAACGACCTCTCTACCATATCGTTGGGGTCGGTAGAGACGGGGGAGGCATCACGCCATAGCCAGCGCATCATCTCTGGCATAGCCACTCCACCAAAGCGTTGCCCGTGTAGGTTCATGCTCCACGTAAAGTTGAGGTCGTACCCTTTTTTGGTAAGAGCCTTCTGCATCCGTACATTTTGGTAGAACCAGTCCCATGTTTCGTCATACGCCCCATTACGCCATCCGCGGTTGTCGTTGCGTCCGTCGCACAGGAAGATACGTATGGGCTTTTTCTTGCTTGCCAAAATAATATCGGGGTACTTGTGTCCGCCGCGAATGTTGGTAAAACTGCCTACGTTGCTGAGTACCTTACGAAAGTGGTTTGGGCGTTCCCATGCGACGGTAAACGCCGCGATTGCCCCCGAACTCGACCCACCGATTCCGTGTTGCTCTGGGTCTTTGGAGATATTGTACTCTTTGTAGAGTTCTGGCATAAGCTCTTCGGTAATGACACGGGCGTACTTGTCGTCTAGGGAGTTGTACTCTACCCCTCTGTTGGTGAAACCGTCGCCCCAACCGATTTTGGGAGAGGGTTCGGGCTGTTCGGGGGTGCGTCCGGGATTGATAAAGACCCCTATCATTACGGGTATCTCGCGGCGATAGATGAGGTTATCCATGATGTTATGCGCCCTCATATCGCCATGCTCGTCCTTAAAGGCTTGTCCATCTTGAAAAATCATGAGGCTGGCAGGAACCGCGGGGTCGTACTGCGCGGGTACATAGACCCAATAGGTGTGCTGTGTGCCGGGATACGCCTTACTCGGAATAGTGTAGGGTCCCTTGATGACTCCTTTGGGAACTCCCTCTTGTGGGTAGGAGTCGGGGCTTAGTCGGTACTGAGAATCGGGGCTGGGTCCGGGCGGCATGGGGGGGCGTGACTGTGCGCTAACAGAGGTACTACCGAGAGCCGCACAGAGCAGAGCGATACACCATATGGAACCGAGTAGGCGAGAACGAACTTTCAATTTTGTCTCCTTTTTTTGTCGAACCAGTAGATTTCTATCAAATGTGCCACCATGAGAGGGATAGTAACTTTACAAAACCACTCTCCATAGGAGTTAGCAGGGGAGAAACCTAGCCCATTGAAGAGATAGTAGACTATTGTAGAGGATAGGATTGGAAGCAGAGCAATTTTCCACAGGAAGCGTACATAGATATAGGGAGGCTTATGGGTTACCCGAACGTTTTCCTGTTGATTATCCATCTCTATTGTGTCCTTGTATTGCTTGTAGAGAGCGGGAGGTTGAGGGCAAAGTAGTTTACTTTCCTTACTTCGCTTTTACGGTTGCCAATACCCCCACAGTGCGCCCCAACCCTCTTTTACGTGGGTGATGGGGTGCGCCTCCGCCGCTTTATCTAGTAGCATAGCATAGAGTTGACGGATTCCGCTACGATTTGAGCCAAACAGCAACTGCTTCCCGTCTGGTGAGGGAACGGGGTGGTAGTGTAAGGTGTTGGCGGCACTATGCGTTATCTGCTCTGCTTTCCCCTCAAGAGGGGTTCGCATGAGTTCGACGCTCGTGCCTATTTTTGCGGTGTAGTAGATGGCACTTCCATCGGTAGCCCACACCGGAACATCGCTACTCCCTCCATGAAAGTCAAAAACATCCAGAAACTCGACAACCCCTAGGTAGCCTTTGCGGTCTCCTATTTGGCGCAAGCCGGTACCATCTCGCATAACGACGTGAGGGTGACAGTCGTAATGCTCTCCCGATAAAAAGAGCAACCTCTCTCCATCCGGCGACCACTGTGGTACGAAGTTAAAGGGCTTTCCTGTCTGGATGTGGGTGGCATGAGAACCATCCGCATCGGCAATCCATATCTGATAGTTTTTGTGATACGCAATTCGCTTGCCGTCGCGGCTTGTATTGAAGCCATACGCAAACTCTTTTGACCCCTCGGTTAAGTCTTTCTTGTTGCGTCCGTCTTTATCCATGCGGAAGGGGTGCGAATCGCCGTTAATCAGGGCTTGAAAACCGAGTTGGTTCGGCTTTTGGGGCCAGTAGAACAGCCCCGTATTATAGGTACTTACACGCTCTACTTGGGTGAGGTTGGTGGCTTTACCGGTTCGGATGTCTAGCAGGTACATATCGTAGAGCCAGCCCTCGCTAAATCGGAAGGTCTTATGCTCCTCTTCCCAAGCCCCGTTCTCTCTACTCTCCCAGCCTCGCCCAATAATGGCAGTGCGTCCGTCAGGCGACCACCCCGCGAACTGTGTCCAACTGTTCGGTTCTGCTGTGAGCTCTTCGGCAAGTACACGCCGCCCCAAACCATCCTCACGCACGACACAGGCACGCATCGTCACTATATTGGCATGACGACCTCCCGCGAGGTTGGTACGGTACTCGGTGTAGCCTATCAGCCGTTGGGAGGGGCGTACCGCCTTGCCTTGCGTGGCATCTTCTGTACTTGCTATCGCAATGGCTCCTGCGGCTCCCCCTGCGAGAAGGGTACGCCGTGAAATCGTTTTTTGCATAACTACGCTCCTATCTCTATTTTGAGGAGGGGAATCGCTACTCATAGCGAATTCTACCTGTACTCGTAAAAGGGTGTGAAAGATTTATGAAAAGAAATCCGTTTAGTGAATATCAACCTTTAGAGGGGGCAGAGGTAGAATTCGAACCGGGCTCACGCGGACGGGTTCTACGCAATCGGCTTCACATCGTCCGTAAACGAGAACTCTATCAAGTGGAGTATGAGGCTCTGGTAAAGGCACAAGATACCTACCTTCATAGTATTACCTCTGAGACACGTTTTACTGCCGCGCTTCTGTGTCAGATGCACAAGGATTGGCTGGGTGGAATTTACGAGTGGGCAGGGGGTACCGCACTGTAGAGATGAGCAAGGGGGGATTTCAATGGCCCCCTGCACTACGTGTTTCTTCCAACATGGAGGTTCTTGAAAAAGGCTTACTAAACGACTACACCCCTTGCCGCCTTGCACCGTTACTTGAAGTAGCACAACAGATTGCAGAAGTTCACGCAGAACTCCTTCTTATCCATCCTTTTCGAGATGGTAATGGCAGATTAGCCAGATGGTTAGCAGGACTTATGGCACAACAAGCGGGATACCCTTCTCCTATGATGCGCTTCAGTGGGCGCAACAGCCTTGTAGAGCGAGAGCGGTACTTGAACGCAGTACAGCAGGGCTATTTGCAAAACTATGATGCCTTGACCGACTTCTTTCGAAAAACGATTGAGCGATGGGTTTTGCTTTCAGGCTGAGGTGCAGGTGGTTTTAGCCCTGTGGCACCCTCAAAAATGGAGGACTGACGTGCGTCCTCCTCAAGCATTTGGCGGCGAACTACCGGGTCACGTAGATAGCGATTCTGTTCGGCGAGTGAAGCCATGTTTGTGGTGTCCTTATAGGTTCGCAGTCCATTACCGCATAGCAAACGCGGTGACAATGGAGGTAAACAGCCCTAACCCGTCCGCAGAGCCAAGAAGTTTTTCACAGGCACGTTCAGGGTGCGGCATCATGCCTACTACATTGAAGTTTGCGTTTGCGATACCCGCGATGTTGTTTAGAGAGCCGTTTGGGTTGCTTTCAGGAGAGGGGTGTCCCTTTTCGTTGGTGTAGCGAAACAGCACTCGCCCCGAACTCTCTAGGGTTTGCAGGGTACTCGCGTCGGCAATGTAGCAACCCTCTCCATGTGCGATAGGAACTTTGATTACTTGGTCTACTTGGTAAGCACGGGTGTAGGGAGTATCGTTGTTCTCTACGCGCAGGTTTACGTACTGGCAACGGAACTGACATACGTTGTTACGTACCAGCGCACCGGGTAGTAGATGCGCCTCACAGAGTACCTGAAACCCGTTGCAGGTTCCAAACACAAACCCACCGCGTTCGGCGTGTGCTACCACTGCATCCATGATATTTGAGAAACGGGCTACTGCCCCGCAACGCAGATAGTCGCCATAAGAGAACCCGCCGGGCAGTACCACCACATCGAACCCTTTTAGGCTCTTATCTTGATGCCAAACGTACTCCACAGGGCAGTTTAGAACGTTTTTTATGGCGAAGTAGGCATCTTGGTCGCAGTTAGAGCCCGGAAAGCGCACTACCGCGAACTTGGGACGCTTACTAATTTTGGAAGGCTTTTTCTCTAACGTCGATAGGGTACTCATGCGATAACCTCATAGCGATAGTCTTCTATTACGGGGTTGGCAAGCAGTTTTTCGCACATCGCTTTTATCTCTGCGTCTAGGTCGCCGCTCTCACCGCTCACCTCAACCTCCATATACTTCCCAATACGTACCTGCCTCACGCCTGTATAGCCCATATTGTTTAGCGCGTCCTTTACCACGCGCCCTTGCGCGTCGAGTAGGCTTGGCTTTAGGGTAACGGTTACTTTTACTTGTGGCATTCTCTCCCTTTTCTCCTCACTTAACCTTCAATGCTGTTTCGATACGAACTCTCAACTCCTCTGTGCTTATCCCTTCGATATGCAGTACCTTCTCTCGGCTGGTCTCTCCAGAAGCGAAAGAGAGGCGTGATTTGGGAATGTTTAGGCTACGAGAGAGCAGTTCGATTAGTGCTTTGTTCGCCGCACCGTCTACGGGTGGAGCAGAGACCCTTGCATGAAGTACCTCTGCCTCGTAGCGGTCTAGTGACGAGCGTCCGCCCTTTGGTGTTAATCGTACCCGCAAAACGCCTTTTTCCGCCATAGTTTCTCCCGATATTTGCAAGGTTGGGTTTAGTTTGCGAGTGCCGACAGTTGTAGAAGGAGGATAAACCCGTTATTGAGGGCGTGTAACACGATAGAGGGAACCAACGATTTTCGAGATTCATAGAGATATGCCAGTACGACCCCCAACGAAAAGAGCGGCAGAAAGCCAGCGGGGAGCGTGGGGTGTAGTATAGCGAAAATGCTAGAAGAGAGCAAAATACCCCCCAACACACCCATACGGCTTCGCAGAGCAGGGTAGAGTATGCCGCGAAACAGCGTCTCTTCTACGAGGGGGGCAAGCACAGAGGTCTGTAAGAGGAGAATACACCAGTCGAGAGGCGTGTGCATGAGTGCCATCGAGAGGATAACGGGATGAGGGGGCGTGGTGAAGTGCTTAAAGAGTGTTTGGGAGAACGCAGTTATCAAAAGCAGAGGAAATATCAGCAGGGCGTAACTCCAAAACCCTGCCGCCCAAGCTCCGCTAGGCGCGTTCCAGCCCAAAGCCGAAAACATCTCTTTGAGGGTTGGTGGGGCTTTCTCTGCATCTTGTAAGGAGCGATGACGTAGTAGCCACACGCAAAAAACGAGGGTAAGCGTACTCTCTATGAGGTAGAAAACCGAATTCGCCCGTGCCAGTGTAACCGCAGAACTTCCCTTAAACATTCCCCGTAGTAGCGGGTTCAAAAGCAGGGTAGCGAATGGTAGCAAAAGATAGGTAACGAAAACAAAGATACGAGGGTGATACCCAAACAGAAGCGGAGTATCGTTGCCCTTTTGCGAGAGTACCTCAAGTATTGGGTGCTGTTTGGTACGGAAGTAGAGGCGGCTCCCTTTCATCAGCAGGATAACTAAGCCGATGAAACCTAGCAACCCAAAAGAGGACTCTAAGCCTATAAGCGAACGCATAAAGTCGCCGGACGCAAGAGCATGGCGGTACTCTGCCTCTGCCTCCTGCGTTCTCCCCGCTCTTTGGTAGAGTTTCTGCTTGGCAATAGAGGCGAACCATCCCAGATTCAACGCCTCTATACGAGAGAGATACTCTGCCGACAGACTCCTATCGAAAGGTTTTGTGCCGTAGAGTGCCTCCCACAACTCCTGTTCCTGCCTAAGTGGTATAGGCGGCGTATATTCGCTATAGAGTTTGGTGAGAGAGGTCTCTTTGGCTTTGCGGGGCTTGGAAGGCGGCTTAAAGGTATAGGCACGGCTAAGAGTGGGCAGAATCTGCTCTTTTGCCGAAGCATCTAGCAGAGACATGGCAAGGGCATAGCGGCGGAAATCGGAGGGGCGGGCATTGGGAGCATCCGCCAGAGTCTTCCACATTCCTAACGCCTTCTTTTTGGGGTTGGTAGGAATCCATCTTCTTTTTTTGTTGCGGGTTTCGAGAGCAAATGAGTCGCTTCCCTCTTGCGTTGTGAGTGCCGACTTCGTAGCGCGGAGGGCTTCGGTGACATCGGTCACTTTTTGGGCAAGAGCGACCTCTACAGGGTCATCGCGCCTCTGCATCCCTAGCAGAACGAGAAGGAACACCACTCCAAACAGGGCTAGTCCTATCCAACGATTGCGGGGATTGGGGGGGGCAGAGGTAGGCAAAGGAGATTGCGCCTGCGGCATGGCAGGCACGGGGAGGTCAAATTCGAGATGAGAATGCGGCTCTGAAGGTGGGTTCATCCCAGATTGTGGCTCAACGGGGAGACCGCTTGCCACTCCTTTCCGAAAGGATTCGAGGGTTCTCTTGGGTTTCTAAGAACAAGGTCGCCTGCCAAGGGGTTGGCGTACTCGGTAGAGAGGGGGAGCGTCTCTGCATCCAACTCCCTGTCTAGCCAAATCATCTGTGCGTTTAGCGTAGAGCGCAAATCGCAGATAATACGCCGACGCTCCGAGCGCAGGGTGTCTAGTTTCTGGTTCAGTTCCGCCACACGGGACTGAGCATCGTGTAACTGCGATTCGGCAGTAGCACGGGCAGAGTTACGAATCTCGTCCGCAGACTTTTGCGCCATTATTAGGGCTTCGTGCATTGCCGTCTCCAAGTTGCGGTACTGCGCTATCTCCCGTTCGGAGGCGGTTAGTTTATCGCGTAGCGTGGAACACTCTGTAAGAACGGAGTCGAGGGTACTTGCTACTTCCCGCAAAAAATCGTCTACCTCTTGCGGGGCGTATCCGTTTATTTTGTGCTTAAAATGGCGATGCACAATCTCTACTGATGTGATACGAGGGGGTGTCATCGTGAGTTACCTTCCTTCCCAAAATCCTCCGAGTTCTTCCGACTCGGTTTTATCGGCACGATGTCGCCCATACCCCGTTTTGCTCTCTATAGACTTATTAGAGTAGTCCGCGCAGTATCTGTAGAATAATCACTACAATCAGCGGCGCGAAGTCTAGTCCCCCCGAACGTGAGGGTGGAGGTAGCATCCGGCGTATGGGCTTGTACAGAGGCTCGGTGAGAGAGCGTAGCGTACTGATAGGAGGGCGGTACGGCGAGAGCCGCATACCGAATGCTACCAGAATACTCACCACGACATCTATCGTGATAAGGATAATCAGTATCTGTATCAGAAATGCCAAGATTAACATCTTTCACCTAACCTTTGGGGAGTACCTCGTGGTTTTACCATTAGTAAATTTAGGAGGTTGCTTCCACCCTCGTTATTCCCGAAATTGGGGCGTTTTAGAAAACTTCTTAACTGGAGAATACCTGTTTTCTCCAATTTCACGTATATTTGGCAGGGGTAACTTTTACGGAGAGAACGGTTTTCTGCCTCCTAAGTTAGTTCTTGGTAGGGGCGAACTCAATATAGACGTAGGGCTTGGGTGTAGCAGGTGGGGCAGGGGCTTTGGGGGTATTGGCTACCACTTGATTGGTGGGGGGAGTCGCGAGGTCGGAAGCCCATTTGTAGTCGCGTAGCCCTTCGGTCATGGTGTTTAGGGGAGTCTTCTCTATGTCCATATTCGCAAGTGCTTTGGTCTCTACCTCCGCAAAGAAGAGAGGGGTGCGCTCGTTGGGCTTCTCCCCGCTCGACATTACCATCAAGCCCACTGCTTTGAGGGTAGGGTCGGTTTTCACGACGCGCTGTGCCGAACGGTACACATTTCGCAAAATGAGCCGTTTTTGGTCTTCCGTAAGGGTCTCTTTGCTGGCAAGGGTGCTATCCACCTCTACAATGGCTTGGGGGAGTTTCGCGTCTTTTTGGATGTTGGCTATCCACATATCGCCGGGTAGGTGCGTTGCGTCTCCCTTGTTATCCTCTTCTGGTGATTTCAGTTGAATGGTGGTCGGGTGTTCCATTACCGTAAGAACGGTAGCGGGTTTTAAGCCGGGTAGCGCAGAAGAGCCGTTGCCGTTAGCGGGAGTATTGGGAGCGTTCGCAGGGGTTTGCGGGTGCATACTGGGAGTACGGTCTGGAGCAAAGCCACTACCTCCTTCGTTGGTGGGCGTGGTAACGGGAGGAGGTGGTGAGTAGGGCGCGGGTGTCGTTATCATGGGACGTTGCTGGGGTTGCATCGACACCGGGTTAGTACTTGGTGTAAAACTGGAAGTAGTGGATAGGGCTTTGGGCGTACCGTTGTTTTGGCGTTTACCCATCTGGAACGCCCCTAGTGCAATCACCGTTACCCCCATAAACACCACAGATACCAGTGTTATCGCTTTTAGCCAACGGCGTGGGGATACTCCACCGAGTTGTGTGGTTCCCGATACGACAGAGCCGTCTGCATGAACCGGTAGAGCCATTTTGGGGTTTAGATGTTGGGTTCCACCGCTCTGCTTTTTGGCGAGGAGTGCCTCTACCTGTTTGAGTTTGTCGTCGTCGGAGGGGTTGGGCTTGAGGGTGACAGCCATTCGATACCAGCGGTGTGCATCCTCCAAACGGTTCTGCTCTCTGCAAATATCTCCCAAAAGCGAGTGAGCCGTTGCGTTTGTGGGAACCGCTTCCAGAATGGTGGCGCATATCTCCATCGCTTTTTCCCACTCTTTGCGTAGGCGGTGTAGGTTGGCGGCGGAGAGTTGCCGTTCGACTTCGGCTTCGGACATCTGGGGACGTGAAGGCGCAGAATCGGCTTCTTCAGGAGGGGGAGCGAGTTTAACAGGGTGTATCGGCACAAAACTGGTGGGAATGGGTATCTCTTGGGAGGAACGAATCACGTCTACCACATCCCCAACAAGGGGTGTGGGTCTACCGCAATGGGGACAGTACTTGCTGTCGTCGGGCATTATATAGACGCAGTAGGAACAGACCATCGTGCCTCACTCACTCTCTTCAAAGGCTAGGGTGTGGAAGGCGTTGCTACGCCGGTACTGCCAAACCCGCCCGAACCCCGCTCGGTTCCGCTCAACTCTTCACACTCTACCAGCACCGCAGAGGCGATGGGGCAGAGAACCATCTGCGCGATTCTGTCTCCCCGCCGAATAGTGAAGGGGGCATCTCCCCAGTTGATAAGGATAACCTGAACTACCCCGCGGTAGTCGCTATCTATGGTACCGGGCGCGTTTACCAAGCCGATACCGTGCTTTATTGCCAGCCCACTACGAGCGCGTACTTGTGCCTCGTACCCAAGCGGGACGGCGATTCGTAACCCTGTAGTTACTAATGCTCTTTTACCTGGTTCTAGTACAACAGGTTCGGTTTCGGGGATAGCCGCGATGAGGTCTAGCCCCGCAGAGCCGGGAGTAGCGTAGGAGGGTAGAGGTAAGTCCTCCGCATAGGGTTCGCGGACTATCTCTAGTTTTAGGGTACGGTTCCAGCCTTCCGACACAGAAACAACTCCTAGTCTTTCTGCATCGCCATACCCGCATCTTCATCCGCAGGATGAACGACAGGGATACGTACCCAGAAAGTGGTTCCTTTGTCGATACCGGGGCTTTCTGCCCACATCTCGCCCTTATGTGCCATGATGATATTCTTCACCAACCATAGCCCGATTCCGGTACCACCCGATTTGGGGCGACCATCTCCACGATTGAACTTCTCCCCGATACGTTTGAGGAAGGGCTCGGTCATACCCATACCGTGGTCTTTTACCCCAATAAGTACCGATTCGGCGTGTTCTGTGGTGGCAGGTTCGAGGCGTGCCAGAATACGAATCTCGCCTCCGCCCGGAGAGTATTTGATGGAGTTGGAGATGATATTGTGCATGACGTTCTGTATCATGTCCTTGTCCGTCTCTACCATAATTTTTTCGGGGTCGAAATCTACTACAAGGGTATGTTTGTCGGTGCGTCCGCGTTGCATGGTGGCTACCGACTCGGCAACATCGTGCAGTTCTACCTGCTCCCACGTCATCTCTAAGCCTTGTGCACCAAGCCGTTCGATACGGGAGATGTTGAGAAGATCGTTGATTAGGCGACTAAGGCGGTCTATGTTTTCGTCGATGATATTGTAGAACTCGCGCCTGTCTTCCAACAGGTACCACTCTTCGTTCACATCGTCCAGAAGGGTACGGATAAAGCCCTTCATGGGGGTAAGCGGGGTACGAAGTTCGTGCGCTACAATAGAGACGAAGTTGGTCTTCATCTGCTCTAGGTTACGTAGTTCGGTAACATCGTTAAAGATAACGACGGTTCCGAGTAAGTTATTTGCATCATCGCGCACGGTAGCGGCGTGCATCTGATAGATGTATTCGCCACCTTCGGGGTCGTAAACACGAATCTCGTCGGGCTTCTTCTCTTCGTTGGGGGCAAGCGGCGCAGGATTGGGATTCAGGGAGTCCTGAATCATGCGTTGGAGGATTTGGCGGCACTCCTCATGCTGTACGACCTCTACAAAGGGGCGGTTTACGGGGTCGGTGCTTCCTACGCCAAACATCTGACGGGCGTGGGCGTTCATCTGCACCACACGGTCTTTTTGGTTGATAAGCAAAAGACCTGCGGTTAGGCTCTCTAGGGTCTGAACCAGCTTCTCTTTTTCGGCGACGACCTCTTGGAACATCTGTGCGTTTGCGATAACGGCGGCGGCACTGCGAGAGAGTCGTTCTAGGATGCGTACATCTTCTTCATTGAACTCTCCACCATAACGTTTATTAAAGCAGTTGAGTACTCCGACGGTAATGCGCTCCATGACCATATTGTCATCGTCACGTTTTTCTACCAGTAGGGGAACCGAGATACCGTTTCGTGCCTTGAGTTTGCTAAGTTCCGTTGCGGCTTCTTCGGTTTGTAGAATGAGGGGTTCACCACGTTGGAAGACGGCATCAGAACCACCCTCCCCTTCGATAACACGATACGCTTTTACATCATCATCCGACATCCCAAATGCCGGTAGCCGTGCTACAAGGCATCCTGCTTCTCTATCACGTACCATAACCACACACTTTTCTGCCTGGACAATCATGGCGGTACGCTGAACAAGGCGGCGCAAGGTGTCTTCAAATTCACTAATGGTAACAGAAAGCTCTCCCACATCTGCGGAGGAGCTGGCTTTGGTCTTCTGCTCTAACTCAGAGACTTTCTGGCGAGCCTCTAGCAGTTCGCGTTGTAGTTGCTCTATCTGTTTTTGAAGTTGTTCGCGGTCATCTGGTGTCACGCGGTGTCTCCTCAATATGCGGGTGGCTTATGCACCCCTCTAAAATAATGGCGATAAAAACGGTGTTTCCGTTCACGTCAGGCATAGCCCTAGTGTAGGCATAGAAAACTTATGTCCATTATAGAATGAACGGCAGAATTCGTCAAGCGTCCAAAGCACTCTGTTTTGATTCTTAACCATAGGAATCCCGAAAATAGCGACTCGTTTCTGCTCGGTGGGTTACTAGAGTGCTGTTACAAAGGCTTCAAAGAGGCGCATCGACTTTTCGTCCACAAAAGCGGTCTCTTCGGGGTGAAACTGTACTCCCAAAACGTAGCGGTGCGCGGTACTCTCTACTCCTTCGATAATTCCGTCTTCGGCATGAGCCGTTACCACTAAGCCTTGTGCCACCGCTTTAAGTGCCTGATGATGGAAGGAGTTGGTTGCCATACAGGTATCGCCTACAATCTCCGCGAGTCGGCTCGCCGCCTCTATCCGAATGGTGTGGGTTGCGGTATCGCGGGGTACGCCGTCGTGCCTCTGCTGGTGTTGGAGGTGGGAGGGCTTCTGTGTGGGTAGGTCTTGGTAGAGTGTGCCGCCCATGGCTACATTTAGCACCTGTATCCCCCTGCATATCGCAAAAATCGGCATATCTTGCGCCAGTGCCAACTGCGCTAAAGGAATCTCGATTGCGTCTCTATCGCTATCTACTCTCCCTAACTCTGGGTGTGGCTCTTCTCCGTAGCAAGCAGGGTCTACATCCACCCCTCCCGAAAGCAGTAGACCGTCCAGAACACTCAAGTAACGCTCTGCGTTCTCTATTGCGGTGGTTGCGGGGAGGAGAATAGGAACCCCTCCTGCCTTCTCTATCGCCCACACGTAGGGGCGCGGTAGTGCTTGCCTTGCACTCTCTAACCCCGCTTTCAGGGTGGTTTCGCAGGTGATACCGATAAGTTTTCGTGGCATAGAAGCCAACCTCCTAATAGTTTAGACGAGGGGGCGGTTGCGTTTTACCCACATCATCCCCACTCCACCTCCAATCACCATGAGGAGGCTGATGATATGGGTCAGGGTGAGGTGTAGGGAGGGAACGAGGTAGCCCGATGTTGCCCCCGCACGTAAGAACTCTACTAGCCCACGATAGACCCCATAAAAAGCGACATGAGCGTAGAACATGGTTCCATCGCGGCGCGGACGCTTTTCCCACCACACCAGAAACACGAAGTAGAGCAGACTCGCGATTGTGCCGTAGAGTTGTACCGGGTGGCTAGGTGGAGTGAGTATATTGGGGTTGCGTTCGTCTACAAAGCGGACTCCCCAAGGTAGGTCACACTTTGCCCCGTAGCAACAGCCGTTGAGTAGGCAACCGATACGCCCAAAGGCGTAGGCGACAGCAAAGATAGGGGATGCCAAATCCGAGAGAACCAGAAAGGGGATTTTGTGCCTACGGGCAAGGTAGGCAATCGCGATAAGCCCCCCGATAAGGGAGCCGTGCAACGACATCCCACCTGCCCATATCTTGAACATATCTAGCCAACGCCCGGAGTAACTAGGCAAATCCAAGAGGACAAAGAGAACTCGTGCGCCCACCAAGCCCGAAAACAGCGTAAAAACGCCTATATCCAGTATGGTGTCGGGGTGTATGCGGCGCGGGGAGCCTTCGGGAAGGGTCTCCATGCGCTTGCGGCACACGGTGCGTATATAGAGCATTGCCAACAGGAACCCAATAACGATGAGCGTACCGTAGGCGCGTATAGGAAAACTGCCGATAGAGAAGAGTACGGGGCGCATAATCGGTTATTCCTGCGGCTTTTGCTCTGCTTGTGAGGGGGGAGTGACGTTTGCCCCCTCCTCTTTTGCCGAGCGAAGAAAGTAGAAGATAAGAAGGCACATGGCGATAGAGATAGCCGAATCTGCGACATTGAAGACGGGCCAGTGGATGATTTTTGCGTCGAAGAAGTCTACCACATACCCAAAACGGAGACGGTCTAATAGGTTGCCAATCGCCCCGCCAAGTGCAAGCGCGAACGCCGCCGCCATGATAAGCGTCATGTTTTTTTGGCGGTGGTAGGTAACGAGAATGGCTCCTATGGCAACAATCGCGAAAGTGGCAAAAACAGCGTTGCCCCCGCTACGCAATAGGCTCCAAGGTCCGCCTGTGTTGTGTGCGAGGGTGAACCGAAACCCATCACCGAGTACCTCCCGCGATTCGCCTAGCAGCATAGTGCGGGTTATCCAGTTTTTTGTAAACTGGTCGGCGGCAAAGATTGCCAGTACCAAAAAGTAGAAGGTTTTTGGCGGTAGGGGGCGCGAGGGTGTAGATACGATTTGTGTTTCTATTTTTTGTGACGATGACATAGGTTACTGCTTAAAAAGTTGGAATGCCCCTCTATCCAACCTTTCCCCCGTAATAGGAAAGGCGAATGCACTGGGAACATAAGGCTTCCAGATTGATGATAGGTGTATTGTACCCTAAACCGCTACCAGTCCTCTCTAAACCTCTGCTCCTTCCAAGGATCGCCTAGCATATGATAGCCGCCTCGCTCCCAAAACCCTGCCCGGTCTTTCTCTATAAACTCAATACCGCGTACCCACTTCGCCGATTTCCACGCATAGAGGCGCGGTATTATCAGGCGTAGGGGCGCACCATGCTCGTCTTCGAGGGGCGCACCGTCGTGGGTATCGGCGAAGAGACAGTCCTCTTTTGCAAACTCTTCAAGGGGCATATTGGTTGTCCAGCCCCTATCGTAGCCGTAAGCCACTACGTAAGCGGCGTTGGGTTTTACTTGAATATGCGAAAGCACCTCACGAGTCGAGACCCCCTCCCATACATTCCCTAACCGTGACCAGCGTGTAACGCAGTGCATATCGGCAAAGACTTTTGTGCGGGGAAGTGCCTGAAACTCCTCCCATGTCCACTCGATAGGCTCTTCTACCAGTCCTACAATAGAGAACTTCCAGTTTTTCTTGTCGATGTAGGGAGTTCCGCTGGCATCGAGTACGGGCCACTTTTTGGTACGTGATTGGCGCGGCGGTATACGGTTATCCCGATAGGTGTCGGGACTGATAACTACGCCTTCGGGCTGTTCTTGTGGGGTGATAAGTGCCTCCGCCTGTAGTTTGGGGTCTCTCTCGAAGCTGAACATGGTACTCTCTCCTTGCGTGTGCCTTTACAGTTTGCGTATGTCGGGGGTGGGTGCGCGTCTTTTGGCGGGTAGTTTTAGATAGATTTGGCACTCGTTATAGAGTTTTTGCGCCTCTGCGTTGGTCTTATCCTCCACCAGTAGCAGAGTAAGGTGTCGGGAGGCGGCGGCGTAGTCAGTCTCTTCTATGAGGACTTTGGCGAGTTTCAGGCGTATATCTTGCCGCTCTTTTACCTGTGCAGGGGTGTCGGGAGGGGTGTTTAGGAGGCGGTTTTCGAGGTTCCCCTTGTCGCGGTTGATACGTGCAATCCGCTGGAACTCCGCAAGGGTTTTGGTTCCCTCCTCCTTCTTGCCTAGCCGCATATAGGTCTGCCCCAAGTAGAGATAGGTTTTGTTCTCGGATACCCCTAGTTTGACCACTTTTTCCAGTTCTACCACTGCTTGCTGAGGCTTGTCCTGCCGAAAGTAGAGTATTCCTAGTGCGAGGTGTACGCCGGGGTTTTCGCTCACTTTTGCCGCGACCATCTGAAGCTCTTTCTCTGCTTGTGCGAACCCTTCGGGGGTGTTCGCCTCCTCTGCTAACGAACGCCCTAGGAGGTAGTGGGTCTCCATGTCTTTGGGGTCTATCTGTATAATGCGGCGGTAGGTCTGCTCTGCTTCGGAAAACTTGGAGAAGAAGAGTTGGGAGTACCCCAACGATTTCAGGTAGTCGATGTTATCGGGGACGGTTTGGGTCAGTTTTTGAAGAAGTTCTAGTTTTTTGTCGTACTGCGAAAGTTTTCCGTAGGTCAGCGCGAGTAGATACTGGGCTTGGTACTGTTTGGGGTCTAAATCCACACTCCGCTTGAGATGGTCAACGGCTTTTTCGTCGTAGTTGTACTTTTCGTACAGGCTACCCAATGCGTAGAGGGCGTAGGCGTTGCGCGGTTCGAGTTCGACGGCTTTTTTAAGTTGAATCTCTGCCTCTTGGGGCTTTTCGAGGCGTGCGAGCTCTGTACCGAGCATGGAGCGGCTTGCGGAAGAGTTTGGATTAAGGGCGGCAGAGCGTGCAAAGGCTTTCATCGCCTCCACATGATTCCCGTCTGCCATGAGTTTACTACCTAGCCAGTACATCACCTCCGGATCCCAGTCTCGTGTTTTGGCAAGTGCTTGCAGTTCTGGAATAGAGGCAACAATGAGGTGTTGGCGCATGGCTTTTTCGGAGGTGGCGGCTTTCCAGTTGGCAAAAATGGCTACTCCGCCCGCTAAAAAGACAAGCAGTACTCCCCAAACTAAAATCCGTTTTACGGTTCCTTTCATCTCTTCTCCTCAACCTCCTTTTGCCCTTCAAGCACCTTTAGAAAGCGGTCTGCCGTTACGTTTGTAAGAGTTTGGCGCAAGCCACTGGGCCAGCGTATCTCTATTTTGTCGGCTTGTTTTGCGGCTCCTAGCCCGATATGTACCCGAATGTCGTGGCTTGCCAAAAAACTTCCGGTGGGCGAGACATCCTGCCGCCACTTACGCCCCCCTGCCTCTATCATCAGTATCGCCCCAATCGCGTCTCGATTGCTCTTTACGCCCTGTAGTTTGAGGGTAAGCCAGTGATTTGTGTTCTTTATGTTGTTTTGTAGGAGGAGGGCGCGTCCCTCTATGTTGATCATTATGGCAGAGAGCCTACCGCTGTTATCTATGTCTCCTACCGCAAGTCCTCTGCCTACAATGGGCGTTTGGAACACCGCTCCCGCAGTTTTCGTAACCTCTTCGTAACGCCCTTTACCTACATTATGGAACAACTGAGGGATTTGCGCGTAGCTGGTGGTG
>OMJJ01000019.1 GCA_900299305.1 bacterium
AGAGCATCCACTGCCTCTCTACTTCGCTCGGCAACGGCGGTCACTTCGAGGTTGCTAGTATTCATCGATTCGACGGCATCCTGTACCCCTTCGCGAACACTGTTTACCAATCCGCCAATCTCTCGTGTGGCTTGCGAAGACCGCTCGGCGAGTTTTCGCACTTCGTCGGCAACCACTGCAAAGCCTCTTCCGTGTTCTCCTGCCCGTGCCGCTTCGATAGCGGCATTCAGTGCGAGCAGGTTGGTCTGTTCGGCTATCTGATGGATGGTATCGACGATAGCACCAATCTCTTTTCCTTTTTCCCCGAGTACCTGAATACGGTTGGTAGAGACCTGCACCTGTTCTTGAATATGCTTCATGCTAGAGATGGTGTGTGATACGGCTTTCCCACCCGACTGTGCTATCTCGGTGGCTTGTTTGGAGGAGAGCGTCATCTGATCGACGGAACTCTTCATTTTCGCCACCGCCTCGGAAGCAGAACGCACCTCTTCTTCTGCGCGGGATGCCTCCCCTTGTTGTAGTTCTACCGCCTCTTGCACCGACTGTATCGCCTCGTACAGCCTTTGCATTGCATCACTGGCGATAGTGGTTTGGTTGGCTTGCTGTTCGCCGCCGCTTGCCAACTCTTGGCTAGTACGCGCTACCTGCGTAGTAGAGTCGGCAATTTGCTGGAAGGAGTGTTCCATATCTCCTACCGCACTTAGCGACTTTTGTGCCGTGCCTGTAAGATACTTACTTCTCTTCTCTACCTCATGGGAACTATCGACGACCTTCCCAATAAGCCGCTTTAACGATTCTTGAGAGACAGTAAATGCCTGTAGTGTCTCGGACAGTGTGCGTTGTACATGATTAAATGTGCCTGTTATTGCCCCAAACTCATCTTTGGAAGTCACCTTTAGTACGGAAGAACGCGACTTAACAGAGTAACTCAAATCCCCATCTGCTAAGGCGGCTACCCCCGCATGGAGTTCTGCAATGTCGGTCTCTTCCATCTCTTTTAGCCCCTGCATTATCTTTTTGAGTTCAGAGGTCATGCTACGTGCAAGCCCAAAAGCGATAACAGCGATTGAGACGAGAATAAAGGCTTGAAGCATCCACCCAAAGCGTATCGCGGCAAGGGCGGCTTGGTTGCTCGACTGTGTGAGGTCGTTGGCATAGCCATCCACAAGGTGTGTGAACTCTGCTACGGCGGCTACTACTTTTTTTCTTCCCGGTACGAGACGCTCTTCATATAGCTTTGTAGCCTCTTTAAGTTGATTCTGTTTCACAAAATCCAAGATTTTGTTTTCATACGGTTCGCAATAAGTCAAGTCTGCGGTTTCCACATCCTTGTGCGCCTGTAGTAAGGGAGCGTTGTTAGGCAGTTGTTTGATAAGCTCCACTGCTTTATCAAGATGGCTCTGGCACTCTTCATCTGCTTTAAGTTTAGCAACCCGATGCACCTCTGATTTGGTGAGGATATAGGCGACAGCTTCCCTCCCCATGCTACTATTCTCAATAGAAGCCATACGAATATGTTCACCTACGGTTTGTGCTTTTGCAATATCTCCAGAGACCACTGCGATATACTGCTTCATAGCCGATGAGATACGCATAAAACCTAGTAAGCCTAACACCATAACGAATGCAAATGCGAAAAGGTGCTTGTATCCTACCTTCAAATCTCGAAATCGTTGTAATACGTTCACTTGTCAGCATCCCTGTAGCGTTACTTAAAACCGTTTTGCAAATCCAACACCAACGAAGTAGTCGTTATGCACCCCATTTAGCCCATATCCTACACGCGCATCCAGTTGCGTGTTTTTATCAAGAAGGTATGCTACCCCCGTATCTACGTAGGTGTTGTTCCCCATCTGATACCCGCCCGGTATAAACCCGAATATCTCGTAGAAGGTAGAGATATGCTTGCTCCATGTATATCCAAATGTAACGCTGGATGCAAACTGGTCGAATCTATCTCCCGACTGGCTTACATTGGAGTAGTTGAAGTTGACTCCCATCTCCCATTTGGGGGCAAGTTCCCAGCCTAAGCAGAGTTTTACTAGGGGTTGCGCGTTATGCTCATGGAACACCGAAGAGCCAGAGGGAACTGTAAGGGCAGTAATCAGCGCGACTTGGGGACGATGGAGCCCATACCCTTTTGCTGCCTCACACCATTTCCACTTTGCCCCAAAGGTAAAGTCTTGAAAACCGCTGGTGTTTCCCCCCGGTGTGTTCAGAAACGCAATGGAGTTAAATCCCAATCTCAGCTCGGTTTTGGGTTTTACACCGATGCGAATAAGAACCTCGCCTAGAGTGTGTAGAGTTGTGGTGTCGGTGTGGGTAGCCGTATAGCCAACCTCTACTTGCGTATGCTTATAGGGGACGGTTTCGGAGCTCTCGGTAAAGTCGGGTCTATCGGTGACAATGGAGTCGTCCTCTTCGGGAGGAGAAGCAGTTTGTGCCAAAGAAGGGGTAGAGCAGGCAAGTCCCAGTGCAAGAGCAGTTACACAGAGTAGTTTTTTGTTTATCACGCCGGTTTCAATCCTTTCGAGATAAGGTTCCTACAGTTATCGTTGCGGGATTATCGGCGGAATAACAGCAATTCTTTATAAAATATGGTTAATTTCCCTCATATATTTGCTAGGGGGTGGCAAAATGGCAATACCCCTAAAATCAGTGGGCTAGTATATCTCGCCTAGCCCAGTTCCCAAAGCGTCGCCGGCGGCTCCACGCCCCATTTGGCGCATAAAGGGGAATGCAGTTATCCGTACCGAAAGGTAGAACTGTTGTGTATTTTGGTAGGCAAACGGCGTATCGGTATAGGTGAGGTTTGCTTCGAGGCAGTCCCAAGTGTGCGTAATCTGAAAACTTTTGCTCTCGAATTTCCCGTTCAAGCCGTTGTAGCGCAGAATGCCCGCTACTCGCCACGACTTTCCTATCGGTATATCCATCTGGCTATTCACTTGGCTAAACCTACCAGAAGCGGGGTCGTAGCGCGATACGAGGTCGAGGGCAAAGTCTTTCGCGCCGCGCAGTTTCAGGCTATTGGTGACAGCAAACCATTTTCCGCTGTTAGGGTCGAAGGTTCCTAGTAAATCGAAACGGGTGTGAAGGTTGGGTCGCCACATAAGGCGAGAGGAGAACGACTGCCAAGGGCGCGTATGCGAAGTACCTAATAGGTCGTAGCCCCCGCGCAGAGTAAATTGGAACTTTTTATCGTCGAGGTAGCCGCCCTCTACCGACAAAAAGTGAATGTGGCTGAGGGTATCGAAGAGAAACGGAGTACCCCCTGCTGGCTCCTGATACTGATAGGAGAGGTCTATGCCGGAACGCCCTGCAAGGTGTTGGCGCAAGCGCGTGGAGTTCTGTACAAGATACTGCGCCGCGCCGTCTCCATAAAAGCGTTGTTCAAAGCCGCCGCCTAGTGTCATCTCGGTGCGCCCCTTAATAATGGGCTGTTCTTGAATTCGGGTAGCAAGCAGAAAGCGGTCTGTTTGAACACTGCTTCCCGGCTCGGAGTACTGACCATATCCTAGTTCCAAGTGCATAGGAACCTTACGCAACCACCCACCCCGATAGTTGTAGGTATCCGAACTAAAGGTAAGCTCTGGTAGGCGTTCTAGTGTACCAAAACTGCCGCCGCCCGTCTGCTTTCCAATGGGCGAACTTTTGTTGCCCTGTAGCCCAAAACTGTAGTCGAGGGAGGAGTGCTGAAACTGGATTTGCGAGTTGAGGCGGGTGGTTAGGTTTTGGGTAGTGCTAGAGCCAAAGGTATTGGAGGAGGCGTACCGCGAATAGTCGAAGTTATACGAAAAACTGTTGCGGGTAGAGCCTTCCGAGTCGAACTGAAACGCCTGCCGCAGGTTGCCTGTAGTCTGGTTGGTGTTGTACCCCGTAGAAGAGGCGTTGTTGGCGGTATTTAGAGAGAGTTCGGCGGTAACTCCGTGTGCGCTATCGTTATGATTAAAGTTGAAGCGGGTGTTATGGCTAGTCTGGTCGGAGAAGGTGAGGTAACTGTTGTTCTGGACTTCGGTGCTAAACCCAATGTGGTTATTACTCCCAATACCCTGCTGATGCCGAAAACTCGCGCTAAAGTTCTTAGAGAAACCGTCCTCGAAGTAGCCTTGCAGAGCCAACAGTCCCCCACTATTGGGACCTAACCCTGTGCCTAGCCGGGGTAAATCGCCGGTACTTCCATAGCCATACGCATTGAAGAAGGTGCTTCCTGCCCCTCCGCCTCCCCCCATAAAGTTGAAGCCCCCCCCCGAACTCGCAAAGGAGCTGGTGTTGTAGTACTTCTCCTGCTTCCCGGCAAGGTACTCCTGCTCCACGCGGTAGCCTAATCCCTTCTTCTCTGTAACATCTAAGCGCACAAATGCCGCCGCCTTTTTCCCTTCCGCAAAGGAGTAGGGTAGGCGAACATAGTAGCCTTCGTTTAGGTTGCGCCCGGCTTCGGGGAGGTAGTTGGTACGCACTCGGCGGTTGTCTTTATTAAGGGGAATCACGATAAGCGGCACGACCAGCAACTTGCGCCCAAAGAAGTAGATAGCCACCTTCTTCATAATCAGTTTGTCGTCTGGAATCAGTTCGGTAGAGGCGGCGCGTAGTTCATAGTGGGGGTCGGGGAACTCACAGGTAGTGCTATCGGTGTTATCGGCGAGGGTGTAGCCGTTACGCTGACCACGTATGCTTCCTCCATGCAGATAGACAGGGGTAGTCACCTTTCCTTTTAGGATAGAGGGGTCTAAGGTTCCGCGTGGGTTTTCGAGGCGGTAGGCACTGAGACGCGGATAGAACTGAATGGTGTCGGCAAAGGAGGAGATACCTTTTGCTACGATTTTGGCGTTTCCGGTAAAAGTGACCTCTCGGTTCAGGTTTCCAAACACCCTATCGGCGGTGATAGTTACGCCCGGATAGGTGACTTTCACGTTGCCGCGCCCCCGTATGTCTCCGTTTGGCGAAAGGAAGTTATCGCTATCCGCCGCAAAGGTAATGCGCGGCTGACTGGGAGGGGCTTGCTCTTTTGTAGCCCCCGGAACAGGTGGCTCTTTCGCGGTGGTAGACACAAGTAGGTTCTCCTCTTTGCCCGTCGAGGACGGAGGAGGGGTAGGACGCGAATCGGGGGGAACCTGTGCAAAACAGGGTTGAGGAACCACCCCCCATAGTAGTAAAGAGAGCGGCAGTAGGCAGGTAGGTTTTCGAGAAGTCTTGGGCATAAGTCGCCGTCTAGTTGCGTTCGCACCCTCTAAAGTTCGGAGGATGCGGGGTGTAGGCTGAGTATGGAGTCCCAAACCGCTAAGTCTAATGAATCGACATACTTGGAGTGGAACTGCTCCAGATACACCTGTTCCCACACCGGAACCACCGCCTTTATCTCTTCGGGGGAGTTCTGTATCAGTTCTGCGTAGGCGTGTTCTAGTAGCCGATACCCCGATGTGGGCGACCCCGTAAAACGCGGGTGTGGCTTGATAATCCCATCGGCAACCATTGTCTCGTCCAGAATATCCGCCATACCGTCTAGCAGTTCCAGTTTGCGCTCCCACCCTGTAGAGAGTTTTACTGCCTCCGATACCAGCGGCAGTAGCGGCTCCGATAGGCGGGGTAGACGCTCGAAATAGGTCATGAGCCACTTATCGTAAGGGAAGTAGCACCTATCCAACAGAAACGCCAACTGAATCCCCAAGCGTATCGCCCTCGAAAACGCGGCAACCGCATAGAACTCGTTATTCCGTAGCAGGGCGCGTTTAAGGGCGTAGGTTCCCATACCAGAGAAGTAGCGACACCAGTGCGCGATTCGGCGACGGCGAACCGGTTCGGGATAGTACTCTCCAAAGGTAGCCCTCAGCGCGGTGAACTCTCCTCCTGTATCTTGCCACACCTCCCCATTGATAACATGAATAATGTCCTCTTCGGGAATGTATAGCCAGTCGATATGGGTTTGTGGGGCGTGGTCAATCCCAATAGTACGCCTAAGAAACGCAGGAAGGCTGTCGATAGCCAAGCCCAATCCTG
>OMJJ01000020.1 GCA_900299305.1 bacterium
GCACTCGCCCTCATTCTGTCCTTGCAGGACATCTTTCCCCCAATTTTGGGGAAAAGAGAGAGTAGAGAGGTATTCCCGTTATCAGAAAGGTGTACCTGTACAAAAAGGTAACTACCAGACTATAGAGTGTATTGCCTCTTCGCCCAAACTTGGGAGAAGAGGTTGGTGATGAGGGCTATAACCTGTCAGTGCATAACAGGAGTTACTAGCACCTTCGACAACAACACCGATTTATCCTGCATTTGAGATTAAGAAAGCCTTTTGTCAGCAGTGCATTTGCCTTTCCCCTTGCGAAGGTTGGATAGGGGTTAAAACCTGACTTCAAGCAACCACCTTCTGGTCTATCTTACTACCCCCCCGCAATCGCGCCCACCACCATAAACGGCTCTGTACCATTTACGACGGCTTCGGGCAAAACGGTATCGGGTGGGTCGTGAGACATATCCTGCTCACAGGCGAAGAACCGTACAAATGCCCTTCGCCGTAACGTTTTATGGTCGCGAATGGTTCCACGTAGCACCGGATACCGCGCCTCCAGCGCATCCAGAACCGCGCCAAGAGTGACTGGCTCCGCTACTTCTAAAAAGACATCGCCCTCCACCCGTGCGAGTGTTCTTAGATGCGCTGGTAAGGCGACGACTATCATGGGATTACCTGTGCCTCCACGCTCAACACCGCAGGAAGGTCACGCACAATGGCACTCCAGTTATCACCCGAGTCGGCAGAGGCGTAGACCTGTCCTCCCGTCGTTCCAAAGTAGATACCGCACGAATCGCAGGTATCTATCGACATCGCGTCTCGTAGCACGTTTACGTAGCAGTCGCTTTGCGGTAGCCCATTGGTCAGTGCCTCCCAATCGTTGCCCCCGCTACGGCTACGATAGACACGCAGTTTGCCTTCGGGGGGGAAGTGTTCCGAATCGCTCTTGATAGGAACCACATAGACGGTTTCGGGTTCGTGGGCATGAACGGCGATAGGGAAGCCGAAATCGGAGGGCAGGTTGCCGCTCACTTCGTGCCACATATCTCCGGCGTTGTCGGTTCGCATAATATCCCAGTGCTTCTGCATAAAAAGGGTATCGGGGCGAGAGGGGTGCAGAGTGATAGAGTGGACACAGTGACCGACATCTGCATCGGAGTCGGGGATATACTGTGAACTAAGCCCTTTGGTGATAGGAACCCATGTCTCACCTCCGTCTTCCGAACGGAATGCCCCTGCCGCAGAGATAGCCACAAAAATCCTATCGGGGTTGGTAGGGTCGATTACGATGGTGTGAAGGCACATCCCCCCTGCACCGGGTTGCCACAAGTTGCCTTTCGCGGCACGTAGCCCCGCCAGTTCTCTCCATGTCTTACCGCCATCTATCGACTTGAACAGCCCTGCGTCCTCTACCCCCGCGTACACCGTATCGGGGTCGGTAAGCGACGGTTCTAAATGCCATACTCGCTTGAACTCCCAAGGGTGTTGTGTGCCGTCGTACCACTGATGCGTCCCGATAACCCCCTCATAAGCGAACTCATTGCCTACCGCCTCCCACGTTTTACCACCATCATCCGAACGCTGTATTATCTGCCCAAACCAGCCGCTCGACTGCGAGGCGTAGATACGATTGGGGTCTACAGGAGAGCCTTTGAGATGATACATCTCCCACCCCGCAAAGTGAGGCTCACTCACCTCCCACTCCTGTCGTTTCTCATCCGAGGTTAAAATAAATGCGCCTTTGCGCGTTCCCACTAGAACACGTACCCCACTCATACTGCTAGAACTCCTTTCGATAGATTAGGGCGGAAAGTGCTTACCGCTTACTGCTTCACTATACCCTTTTCTTGGAAAGCGGAATCTGCCCGTAGCATTAAATTTCGGAGAGGGTGTATAATCGTAGGTAAGCAACTCCCTCTATTCGATTCCGAAGGCGACGCAAAGGCTGATGCAGAGCGAACATCCCACTATAGAACCTCGGCGCGTCCGTTTGGCGCAACAGCGTCAAAAGGAGAGTCGTCCTGCCCCCGTAGAGGAAGCCCCTAGCTCTAAAGAACTCCGCGCCCTCTATGCCGACCACACCGAGTATCTTCGGCACGGCACTATCGGCGGGGTACTCAAAACCAGATATGCCGATGCCGACCTCACCCTAGAGGCGTTTGAAGAGTTGGTCGACCTCTTGGAGAACCGTGGGGCAGTAGCGTGGCAGGTAAGAGCGGCGGCGGCGTGGCTACTAGGGCAGGTGCGCCTCTCGGAAGGGCAGAAGCATCGGGTATCGAAGGCGTTGTGCGTTCTGCTTCGAGAGCGCAAGAGCGGCATGGGAGTTCGGTGGCAGAAGCGAGTAGGCTACGCCGCGCTTCCTAGCGTGGCTCTGCTGGGTTTGGGAGGAGTGTTTGCCCTCGTATTGGGGCGAATGACGGCACTACCACAAGGGCAGATGGTGGGGCAAGCCGCTCTGTTTTTCAGTACCCTTATAGGGCTTGGGATGCTAGGTGTCCGATGGCACAACATCGTAACCCAACAACGCGATGTCGTACTCGCCTCTCTGCGTACCCTCTGCAAGTTCGCGCTACCAGACAGCCTCCCGATTCTCTTCGATACCTTCACCGATACCGACACCTACAAAGTCTCCGAAAAGGCTCTGCTTGCCACCCTCCCCAAACTCGAAACCAGCCAGTACGGACGTATTGAGCCAACTCTGATAGCCGAGATGTGCAACCTCCTCACCGACTGTACCCCCTGGCATCCTCCTTTAATGATAGCACTGGTGGAGGCACTGGAGCGAGTAGGTACGAAAGAGGCGATTCGTCCTGTTCAAAAGGTCATGTCGCACGTCGATAGGGGTAGTTTTCCGCAGTTCGAGGTGCTGAGTGAAGCAGTGGAGCGTACCCTAGAGATACTACGTGCCAGAGCGGAGATAGAAGAGGAACTAGAAGCACAAGAGAGACAGTATCACCTAGATCCTTACGCGGTAATACGTGAGGAGGGCTAACCCCATCCCCCGCCCCCCGGTGTCTGTACGGTAACGACACTTCCCGTGGGGCAGAGTTCGGAGTACTTAGCGGGTAGGTCGGTAGAAGGCTCTTCTAAAGTGATTTGAAGTTGGTTCCTGCCAACTTCCCCCTCTCCACCACCCTCTAATCCGTAAGGGGCGAGAGTGCGCCGCTCTGTTATCAAAGAGACGTGCGCCTCCGAAAGCAGTTCCACTTTGCGAATAAGCCCCTCTCCGCCCCTGTGTTTACCGCTACCGCCACTCCCCTCCGCAATACGATACTCCACAACACGTAAAGGATAGTGCGTCTCCAAAGCCTCTATAGGAGTGTTGCGGGTGTTTGTGCAGTGCGAGTGCATAGCGGAAGCCCCCTCCCCTTGCGGAGATGCCCCTATCCCCCCTGCAAGCGTCTCGTAATAAGCAAAAGCGCGTTGGCGCACCGAATCCCAGCCCCCAATCAGCAGGTTGTTCATAGTTCCTTGGCTTGCAGAGGGAACCCGATGTGGGGCAAAGGGGGCGAGTGCTTTCAAAATCGTGTCCACGATGCGTTGGGAGGTCTCTACGTTACCCGCCGCTACCGCCGCAGGAAACAGTGCGTTTACCACCGTACCTTGCGGGGCGATAACCGTAACGGGGGCGTTGCACCCCGAATTGGTAGGTATCTCCTCCTCCATCAAGCACCGAACCACGTAGTAACACGCCGATCGGGTAATCGCCTCCGTCGCATTAAGGGAACCCTGCACCTGCGGCGCACTCCCTGTAAAGTCGAAGGTTATCCCCCCGCTCTCTGTAACGGCTATCGTAACACGAATTGGGATGTGGGTAGCACCGTTACCGTCGTCATCGAGGTAGTCGGTAGCAGAAGAGGTTCCTGCAGGAAGTGTAGAGAGGGTGTTGCGTACTACGGCACTAGCGTACTCAATATTCTCCCTACAACGCTGTTGAAACGCCTCCCAACCCTGTTGTACCACCAGTAGTTGCAACCGACGAATCCCTGTCTCGTTGGCAGAGATTTGGGCAGAGAGGTCTCCGCGCCGCTCGGAGGGGGTACGTGAGTTCGAGCAGACAAGTTCCTGTATCTCCGTCCGTAGCCTACCCCTCTCCATAAGCCGAACGGGCGAAATCACCAACCCCTCATGGAAGAGCGTAGTACTCAGCGGTAACGAACCCGGCGCAAGCCCCCCAATATCGGCATGGTGCGCCCTGCTTGCCACATAACCGATAAGGGTACGCCGTTTGAGAGTAGGTAACTCTTTGGGAGAGAGGTAGACAGGCGCAACCAGAGTGAGGTCGGGGAGGTGTGTGCCGCCATAGCGGGGGTCGTTACAGAGCCACATATCGCCCGGTTGCCAGCGCACTGCGGGGCGTAAAGCCTCTATCATGCTAGGCATCGCGCCAAGATGTACCGGTATATGCGCCGCCTGTGCCAACAGTTCCCCATGTGCATCGAAGAGGGCGCAAGAGTGGTCGAGGCGCTCTTTGATATTGGGAGAGTAGGCAGTACGTTCCAAAGTCGCCCCCATCTCCTCTGCAATCGCAGAGAGCAGGTTACGCCATACCTCAATCTGTATCGGGTCGAAGCGATGTGTTCTTGGCACGTAGAAAGCCCCTTGCGTCTCTATCGGGTGAGGTCGTTACCGCTACGAATATGCCGCTCCATTTTGCGGTAGCCGATTTCGAGCAGTTCTACCATATTCCGCACATCCTCCTCGTTATACTGAAGCAGTACCTCCCGCGAGTGGAGGTTCCCCGCCTTGTACTCGTACCACAAGCGCACTGCGTCCATACCGCCTAGCCCCGTCGTCTCGTTGGTACGCCCGATACCCAGTTGTGCCTCTATCTTTTTCAAGCCGCCCTTGTAGCCGAGTTTGCGTAGCAGGTAGCACAAATCGACGTGCATTTGGGGCATTTTGAGCTGTGGGAAGGCGCGTTTAATAAACGGTAAATCGAACCCCGTACCGAAAAATGTGACCAGTATCGCCGTCTCCTCTATCGAAGCGGGGAAATCGTAGAGGTTCTCACCTTTTACAAAGTGGTGCATCTTCCTACCATCGAACACCCCTATCAGGGTCAGGTCATCTGCGTTCATACCTCCCGTCGTCTCAATATCTACAAACGCTATTCTATGTCCAAACGAGGGTACGGCTCGCCAGTGGTCTCCTGCGTCCAAGTTTTCGGCAAACCACGCAAAATCCTCCTCCTCCAAGCGAAACTGCGACTCCTCGACAATGGGAGTTAGGCGTTCGTACTGCTCTTCGGTTAGCGGAAGTTCGTGCGGATCCAGTTCCAAATAGCGGTTCC
>OMJJ01000021.1 GCA_900299305.1 bacterium
ATACTGTCACCCTGTAACGTTTTCATAACCTCCCCCGTCTAATGCCCGAACAGTCTCCCCGTTCAACGGTCTCCTTCCAAAAGCGGACGCGCTTTAGGTAGGAGACCCTCTACCAACCTTGCAAAAAGGAGTGAGAAAATGATACACCCGCTACTGCGTCGAGGCAGTCTCGTCGTTACGTTGGGGATGGCACTAATGGGAACCGTACTACGGGCAGATGCTCAGGGGCTTTTTGTACCCGACCATCCTATGCCTATAGGTCGCCCCATGCCGTTCTACCCCGTCTATGTAAAAAATATCCACGTACACACCCAAATCAAAGAGGCTATCTCCGAAACCACTGTCGAGCAGACCCTCGTCAACGATAGCGGTAGCGACCAAGAGGGAAGTTACCTCTACCCTCTACCTGAAGGGGCGACCCCCACCGCTTTCAGCATGACCGTAGGCGATAAGACGATGGAACCCCGCATTCTGCAAAAGGACGAGGCACGCGGCATCTATGAAAGCATTGTGCGTCGCCGCCGTGACCCCGCTCTATTGGAGTATATAGGGCGTGACCTCGTGCGTGTAAGCGTGTTCCCCATTCCTGCACGCGGGGAACGCCTTATCAAAATGCGGTACACCGAGATTCTCAAGCCCGAAAACGGAATGAGGAAGTTTGCCTACCCGCTCTCTACCTCGCGCTTTGCCAGCCGACCTGTGGGAGCAATGACCGTAGACATCAAAATTGAGACCCGATCTGCACTCAAAAACGTCTACTCTCCCTCTCATAACGTCTCTTTGCGCCGCCCCGACGAGCATACCGCTACCCTCTCTTGGGAGGGGCAGAACCTTGTGGACGATAGCGACCTCCGCGTGTTCTATAGCACCAGCGACGACGACATCGGTCTCTCGCTACTCACCTATCGCACGGGAGAGGATGGGGGCTACTTTATGCTACTCGCCACCCCGCGTGTTACCATACCCAAAAGCCGCATCATCCCCAAGCAGGTGGTTTTTGTACTAGATAGAACGGGGTCTATGGCGGGAGAGAAGATCGTGCAAGCGCGTAAATCTCTGCTCTACTGCCTAAACTCGCTACACCCCGAAGACCGCTTTTCGGTGATTACTTTCAACGAATCGCCCGACCTGTTTTCGCGTAAGCTAGAACCCGCTACCGAAGAGAACGTAAGCAAAGCACGAAAGTTTGCAGAGAATGTAGAGGCATCCGGCGGTACAAATATCGACGAAGCCCTCCGTGCGGGGCTTAAACTGCTAGAGAACGAAAAGGGACGGCAGAAGATGCTCGTCTTTATGACGGATGGACTTCCCACCGTTGGAGAGACCAACATTGAGACGATTCTTCAGCACGTCCGCCAACAGAACGGAACCCTAAACCTCTCCGAAGGGGCAGGAACCCGAACCGCCTCCCTCAAAGACGAAAACCATAGCACCCGTATCTTCTCGTTTGGGGTGGGCTACGATGTAAACGTTCCCTTCCTAGACAGGCTAGGACAGCAGAACAGAGGCGACTCCGACTTTGTGAAGCCCGCCGAAGATATAGAGGTAAAGGTCTCTAGTTTCTTCTCGAAGGTCAGTTCGCCCATTCTCTCTAGTTTGCAGGTGGCTTTTGAGGGCGCAGAGGTCTACGACGTGTTTCCCAAAACCTACCCCGACCTGTTCAAAGGCTCTCAGCTGGTGATAACGGGGCGGTTTCGAGGAGATGGGCGCGGGCTAGTACGCCTCTCTGGACTTGCCAACGACAACCGCGAAAGTTTCAAACTCGCTACCAACTTTGGCGACATTGATAACCGTAACGGCTTCCTACCCCGCATCTGGGCAATGCGAAAAATCGGCTACCTAGTAGACCAAGTACGCCTCTCCAACCAACCAGAAGGCAAAAAAGAGCTACTCGACGAGATAATTCGGCTCTCACAGTCCTACGGTATTATCACAGAGTACACCTCCTTCCTTGTAGATGAACGAGAGGGTATCCGGCTCGGCTACCGCGATAGCGGCGGCAACCTGAAAAGCCTCTCCGAGATAGACATGAAGGCTCTCCGAAGTGAAGTCGCAACACGCGCCTTCTCATTTGGGGTACAAGGTGAAGGCGCGACTAACCAGAGCCTCCGTGCCAAAATCTACAACAACAGCGATAAGATGATAGCGCGAGGACAAGCCTCCGGCGACCTGAACGATTATGCGAATATTCCACGTCCCGCTACTGGGCGTGGTGCCATAGGTGGAGCCGGTGGCGGTGGCTTTGGAGGTGGCACTGGCGGAGCAGGAGGTGGCAGAGCTATTGGCGGGATGATGGGAGCAAAGGCTAAGGGACAAGGACGCGGTGCGACTACCATGCCAGCACCTATGGACAGTAGCCTCCATATCGGGGCGCAAGCCGTAGCCGGGAAAACCTTCTACCTACAGAAGAACAACCAGTGGCAAGACCACGCCTACGACACGAAGAAGCAGAAACTGTTTACCATTCGTGCCTTTAGCGATGCTCACTTTGCACTGATACGCTCTGTACCCAAACTCTCCGAGTACTCTACCGTCGGTAACGAGGTAGTTGTGACACTTGGCAAAAATGCCGTGCTGATAACCACTGAAGCAAAAGACGCAAAAGAGAAACTCACCGAGAGCGAACTCCGCGAAATTATTGCGAAGTAGTTCCGCAACGTACCTAGTACCCCCTTCTCTAGCCCATAGAGTAGGGGGTTTTCTGTTGGAGTGGGCAAATACACCGATTCTCCTTGACAAACTGCCAACGGCATGGGATACTAATGTTTGAAATTTAGGTGTGCAAACTGCCCAATCTCACCGCAGACAGCAGGTACGCTTTCGTAACAGAAAACGCTAATTCTGAAACCAGAGCCTGCCGAGATGAGATACGAGTTTTTCGAGACCTTCTGAAGCACAGAGAGACCCCCTTTGTGTGCCTCCGGGTTCGCTCGTGTCTGCGTAGAGTAACGTAGGACAACGCGAAGCCCGGTTTTTTGTTTTCTGGTCTTCTTTTCCTGCGGAACACGGAGCATACCAAACGCACAAAGGGAAAACAAGATGCCCAACGCACAAAAAAATCTGCAAATCGACGAACTACGGACGATTCTCGCAGAGACTAAGGGAGCGGTACTGACGGAATATCGTGGGCTTACGGTGGCAGACATCACCAAACTGCGCCGCAAACTCCTCGAACAAAACGCGGAGTACCACATCGTCAAGAACACCCTGTTCAAAATCGCTCTCGGCGACTCTTTAACCCCTGAACTCGATACCCTGCTCGCAGGACCTACGGCGATTGCCTTCTTCAAAGACGACATCTCTGCCCCCACCAAAACGGTGCTAGATTTCGTTCGCGATAGCAAAAAGCCAGAGGTCAAGGTAAAAGGCGGCTACTACGAGGGTAAAACCTACTCTCCCGAACAAGTGGTCTCCATCTCCAAACTACCCTCCCGCGAACAGTTGGTTGCCTCGGTGGTTGGCTCCATCAACGCGCCTCTATCCGAGTTTGTGGGTACACTCGACGGCATTGTCGGTACTTTCGTCCGTACCATTCAAGCAATCGCAGACCAGAAAGCCGAAGGCGCGGCGTAACTCTCGCCCGTCTTCATGTTACGATTTACACATCTAGGAGAAAAACTCATGGCTCTCAGCAAACAAGAGATTATCGACGCAATCAAATCTATGTCCGTACTCGAACTCTCCGAGCTCTCTAAGGCTCTTCAAGAGGAGTTTGGGGTATCCGCCGCCGCTCCCGTAGCCGTTGGCGCAGTCGCCGCCGCCCCCGGTGAAGCCGCTCCCGTTGAGGAGGCTCCCACCAGCTTCGACGTAATTCTTGCCGGTGCCGGTGACAAGAAAATCAACGTCATCAAAGTAGTACGCGAAGTGACCGCCCTCGGTCTTAAAGAGGCGAAAGACCTCGTAGAGTCCGCCCCCGCGAAACTCAAAGAGGGTCTCAACATGGACGATGCGAAAGCACTCGCCGCCAAGTTCGAGGCAGAAGGCGCGAAAATCGAAATCAAGCCCTCCGCTTAGGTCTATTGCAAAACTGCCCTCTCCTTGTGGTAAGGAGAGGGCAGTTTTTTTGTGCCTCACAGATACCCCTGTGAGAAGAGGAAGCACAGATACATAACGCGAATATAGCGGCATAGATTCCTGCTTGAGTAAGGAGAGAGTGATGGACAGACGAGCCAGAACTGTTTTTACAAAAATGAGCGTACTGTTTGCGTGCCTATTTTCTTGTTGCCTACTTACCCCAACACACGCCCAAAACTCCCCCACAGACACCAATCTTTTCGAGCAGAAGATTCGCCCCCTACTCCTCAAACGATGCCTCTCCTGCCACTCCGTACAAGCCAAACCGTTGCAAGGGGGACTGCTCCTCGATAGCCGTGAGGGGTGGCAACAGAGCGGAACAGGGGGTAAAGTAATCGTACCCAACGACCCCGCAAGCAGTCGCCTTATCAAAGCGGTGCGCCATTTGGCAGGTGCGCCCGCCATGCCTCCCGGTGAATCGCTTTCGGAACGCGAGATTAAAGACTTGGAGGAGTGGATACGGCAGGGCGCACCCGACCCTCGCCAAAGCAAAGGCAGTGCCGCCAAGCCCCGTAGTTTTGCAGAACGCCTCAATCACTGGGCGTTTCAGCCCATAAACGAGGTTCCCGTTCCTGCCCAAAGTAGTTCCACTAGCAAAAATGAGATAGATGCGTTTATTCGGGCGAAACTCAAAGAGAAAGGGCTAAAGCCCTCCCCTCCCGCGGATAAGCGTACCCTGCTACGGCGTGTGATGTTCGACCTCATTGGGTTGCCCCCTACCCCCGCTCAGATGGAGGCGTTCCTAAAAGACACCTCTCCCTACGCCTACGAAAACCTTGTAGACAAGTTACTCTCCTCCCCCCGCTACGGAGAAAGGTGGGGGCGGCACTGGCTGGATGTGGTTCACTACGGAGATACGCACGGCTACGACAAGGACAAACGGCGCAACAACGCTTGGCACTACCGAGACTACGTTATCGCCGCGTTTATGACCGACAAACCCTACTCTCAGTTTCTTAAAGAGCAGATAGCGGGAGATATTCTGTATCCGCGAGACCCACAAGCCACCGTCGCTACGGGCTTTATTGCGGCAGGACCTTGGGATTTTGTAGGTCACGTAGAACTCGCAGAGAACACCGTAGAGAAGGCAAAAACGCGCAACCTCGATAGGGACGATATGGTCTCTAACGCGCTTTCGACCTTCAATAGCGTAACGGTTCACTGCGCCCGTTGCCACGACCATAAGTTCGACCCCATAACCCAAAAGGAGTACTATCGGTTACAGGCGGTCTTTGCGGGGGTAGATAGAGGCGATAGGGAGTTTGAGGCGGGGGAGGAGCCTGTGGAGAGTTCGCCTAGCCCCACAAACGGCTATCATAGCGCGATTTCACCGACCCCCGATGTGGAAAAGTGGGTGCAACTCGACTTTGGGAAAGTGGTGCAGATGGATAACCTCCACCTCGTTCCGGCAGAACCCACCGATTTCAAAGAGACACCCGGTTTTGGTTTTCCGGTACGGTTCAAGATTCAGGTATCCAACGACCCCGATTTTAGGCAAGCCGTTACGGTAGACGACCACACCCAAGCCGACTTCCCCAATCCCGGCGATAATCCCTACTTCAAGACGCTACAGCAGGTTAGGGCGCGGTATCTGCGAATTACCGCTACCAAACTGTGGCTCCGTACCAACGACTACGTGTTCGCACTAGCAGAGGTGCAGGTCTCATCTCGTAGAAGGAATATCGCCATTCATACAAAGGTAACGGCTCTCGATTCGATAGAGCAGGGACGCTGGAGTACCAACTTCCTAACGGATGGCTTCGATAGTCGCAATGCCCTTATGCAACACACCTACGCGGTGGTCTCTCATGCGCCGCGCCCCATTCACCTGCTGGCAAGAGGAGAGGTCGAGAAGCCGCTAGAGGAGGTACAGGCGGGAACCCTCTCCTGTATACGCGCCTTGAGTCCCGATTTCGTGCTACCCGCAAACGCCCCCGAAGGCGAACGCCGTGCCGCCCTTGCGAACTGGTTGGCAAGCCCCCAAAACCCGCTTACATGGCGTTCTATTGTGAATAGGGTATGGCAGTACCATTTCGGGAAGGGGATTGTGGAGACCCCCAACGACTTTGGCTGGAACGGCGCACGCCCTTCTCACCCAGAACTACTAGACAGGTTGGCGCGTGGGTTTAGAGATGGAAGGCAGTCCATTAGGGCGTTACACAAACTCATTGTTACGAGCGAGACCTACAAGCAGTCTTCGCAAGACAACTCTGCAAACGCAAAAATCGACGCGGATAACCGCTATCTGTGGCGCATGAATCGGAGAAGGCTGGATGCAGAGGAGATTAGGGATACCGTTCTCGCGGTGAGCGGTACGCTGAATGTGAAGATGGGAGGGGCGGGTTTCGACCTGTTCCGCTTCAAAGACGACCATTCGCCTATTTATGACCATAGCGCGATAGACAAAATCAACGACCCAAACACATGGCGGCGCACGGTGTACCGCTTTGTGGTACGTAGCGTACCGAACCCGTTTCTGGATAGCCTAGACAGTGCCGACCCCAATACCAGTGTACCTGTGAGAAACACAACCCTAACCGCGCTTCAGTCGTTGGCTTTACTAAATAACCCCTTTATGGTAAAACAGGCGGAACTATGGGCAAATCGCCTTCAAAAAGAGACCCCCTCCCTTTCGGTACAGGTGCAACGCGCCTTTTACAGTGCGTTTTCGCGTCTCCCTACCCCCCAAGAGCAGAAACTCGCAGGGGAGTATGCTACCAAGCACGGATTACCCAACCTGTGCCGCCTGTTATGGAACACCAACGAGTTTGTGTTTGTGGACTAACCAGCAAACAGCCCCTTCAACTCCGCAACTAGCCCCGATAGAGCGACCTCTTTCTGCTCTTTGGTAGTCTGGTCACGGAGTTGAATGACGTTTTGTGCCAGTTCATTCTCTCCCAAAACAAGAGCGTACCGTGCTTTGAAGGTGTCGGCGGTCTTTATCTGCTGAGTAAACTTCTTACTACGGAAATCCCTATCCACCGCAATACCGTTGGTTCTCAACTCCGCCATTATCTGCAACGAGCGGCGTACCAGTGCCGCGTCATCTCCCAGTACGATAAGGAACACCTGAGACGCACCGGGAGGTAGAGGCAACTCTACCCCCATCTCTTGCAAGGTGATTAAGCACCGCTCCATACCTAGCCCGAAGCCGATACCGGGAGTATCTGCCCCGCCGCAGTCCTTCACCAGCCCATCGTAACGCCCTCCGCCCCCTAGTGCGCTCTGTGAACCGAGGTGCTTGCCTACAATCTCGAAGGCGGTTTTGGTATAGTAGTCGAAGCCACGTACTAGGCGGTGGTCTAGGGTATAGACGATGCCGAGTGCAGAAAGATAGTCCTGCAACTTCTCGAAGTGGTCACGGCTCTCTGCGTCAAGATAGTCTACGAGGTGCGGCGCATTTTCGAGAATCTGTAAATCGCGTTCCGATTTCGTATCGAGCATACGTAAGGGGTTCCCCTCAAAGCGAGTCTGCCCCTCCTCACTCATATCGGAGAGGTAGGGACGCACGAAATCGCGGAGTGCCTCGGCATAGGCGACCCGTGAGGCGGGAGTACCCACCGAGTTGATTTTGAGTTCGCAGTCGTTAATGCCGAGTTCTCCGTAGAAGGTGACGGCAAGCGAAATCACCTCCGCGTCCACTTGCGGGTCGGCAACCCCAAACGCCTCTACTCCCAACTGCTGGTGCTGACGATAACGCCCCTTCTGCCCCCGCTCTGCACGAAAGTTCTGCCCGATGTAGTAGAGTTTGAGCATGGGATAGTCTATCAGGAGGCGGTTTTGGATACAGGCTCGTACTACCGAAGCCGTGCCTTCTGGCTTGAGGGAGATGTCATGCTCTCCACGCATCTGAAAAGAGAACATCTCTTTGGAAACGATGTCGGTTCCTTTGCCGATGTTGCGGGTAAAGAGTTCTGTTGGCTCCAGAATGGGGGTACGAATCTCACGATAACCGAAGCGGCGGCACACCTCTCGGAACTTCGCCTCTACATATTGACACAGGGCGGTGTTCTGCCACGAATCGTCGGGAGAGGTGGGCGAAAAGGGAAGCACATCGTACATATAGGGCAAGCGTTTATAAGACATAGCAGTCGAATACCTCGAAAAAGTAGGGCTGAAAGGAGTTTTATTGTACCTTAAACTGACAAGCGGCGGGGGAGCAGAGTTGCAGTGGTTTTAAGAGGGGAGAGGATTCCTATCAGTGCATCACATCAGTCTATGAAAAAATACGTACTGACTGCGCCTACCAAATTAGAATAGAAGCCAGAATAGAAACCTGTTCGATGGGTTCCCTCTCCTAGAAGCATCTTTCTTCTGGGGGTAAACGAGGGCGGTAATAGCGGTAAGCGATGTGCTAAGGAAGGGGAAGGTATTTTAAGCCCATCTTGCATAGCCCGCTCTTTAATGTAGTAATCTCCTTTGCTGGGTTGCCTGAATGGGATATTAGTGTTTTTGGGGAGGAGGGTAGTTTGCGTTTGGCGGCACTGCTTCTCTTCACCAAAGCCACTTGCGGCAACATTACCTATGCCTGTCACGCTTTCCCACTCTGCCCCCGAACTCAACTGAACCAGTACCTGCCCATTTTGGAAATTTCCGCCGTCGATAAGGAGGTTATAACACATATCCGTTTTCGTACTCGCGGCGTTTGCATCGACAACAGGAGATATATAAGGGGTGACGATGGTGTTATGGTTGAGGTGGAGAGTGCCTTTGTGGTCGTTACCGCCATCTTGCCCCCAATGTATCACGGTTTTATTGCCCTGCATCTCCTTCGCTTTTACGATAATGCAACCTACTATGACTGTATCGCTATCGGGTAGGGTGGTGTTGTCCTTATCATCTACCAAATCGACCTCTCGGTTCGCCGCATCGTGGATAAAGCAGTGGGAAATCCAGTTGAAATGGGCGCGGGATTTGTAGTTATGCCCCGTCACGGAGTGGTCTATCTCGCAATCCGTAATCACAACGCTTGTGCCTCCCATATAGAGGTTATGGTTATAGCCGGGGTCGGTGGTATCGCCGTTGTGGTGAATATGACATCGTTCAATAAGGGTGTCTGCCCCCGTGTTACGTGCTACCTCTCCGTTAGACATTATCCCCATATCGTTGTGATGGAGGTCGCAGTTAAGAATAGCAACTTGGTTGGCTTCGTTGATTCGGATTGCCGCCCCGTTATGGGAGTCGTTGTGCGCTCCTGAAATTTCTAAGTTATCCACCACACACTCGTTCGCAGAGGCATTGAACTGCAAAACGGCGCGGGGCACCTGCCCTACTCCAGTGTAGTTTACTCCCTTGCCAGAAAGAATGGGGAGAAGTCTTGAGGTTGTTGAGAGGAGGACAGGAACTCCGCGAAACGTAATGCGGGGCTTTGAAACGAAGAGGGCGACTTTGTTATAGGTACGTCCTTCTGGTAAAGGATGGATGAGAATAGTATCTCCGGGTTGCGCCTCTTTGTACGCGGCTTCGATACTAAGGAAGGCTTTGCCCTCCCCTACCTCTAAGTCTCTCGCGTAAGCACCTTGCCCTACGACAGTTAGTAGTCCCAAACAGATTCCAAGCAGCGTTCCTCTTCTCATAGCGGCTCCCTCCTTTGTAATTACGGAGAGGTTCGCGATTATTTGCATGACTTCCTGCCTACTTAGGCACTCATGTTACGCATGGGTAGCGGAAGTGGTGGCATACCGATAAAAATAGTACAGGAACTAATGGGGTTCAAGAAGAAGTATTATAACTATCATGAAGCATTCTCGAAATAAGTATAGATGGGTTTGCTGGTTGTTGGCATGGGCATTCCTGAGTATGGGAATGACCTCCAATGCCTCATGGCAGTGTCTGGACGGAAAGCCCTGCTCCAAAGACTGCAAGATGCAACATGGCGGAACAACCCACGCTTCCGCTTCCAGTGCATCCACTCCCTTGCCCTGTTCTCACTGCCTCGCTCCTACCATGCCCGTTATCAAAGCCTCCGCTAATGGGGATTGTGCCTGTTCCACGCCGCATTGTGTACTTCGTGTCTCTGAACGTCCCGCCTCAACTCTCCAAGAGGGTGTGAAGTTCTTCGTACCCCTGCTTGCGTTACCCCCTCCTACTGTTGTTGCTACTCCTCTTTTCTCCGTTACATCGGTTGCTCTTCTCACTGCTTCTGACCTTTCCTTCTATCCGCAACGCTTCTTGCGTCCCGACTTCGGACGCGCCCCTCCTCTCGTCACTCTCTAGTTTTCCCGTTTCACGCAACTCAGATGATAGCATTCCTGCACGTCTGATTTGCACCTACGACACCCCGTCGTACTAGAGAATCTATCAGGGAGTTACCCGTTTTGGCTGGTGAGATGGCGAAAGCGGCGGAGGCTCGACTCAATGCGAATAGAGTACTGTTTGAAACAACAAAGGCACAGGTAGCGGCAGGCAAGGGAATCGAAGCCTCGCTACGGCGGCTAGAGGCGGAAATAGCAGACTCTCAACGCACTCTGATAACAGCGCAGAACGATGAGGCGAAGATGCTACTGGAACTGAAAGCGATACTAGGCGTACACCTTGAATCGGAGTTCTCACTTGCGGATGCGCCCAGGTTCCAGCCGCTCAAGGACGACCAGAGTGCTTATCTGAAGGAAGCGAATGCCAACCGTCCCGAACTCAAGGCGTTACGAAGCCGCTTTGCCGCTTCAGGCGTGCAAAGGAAAAGCGCACAAGAGGCATTCTCTCCACAAGTCTATGGAGGTGCAATGGCGGATGCCTCAGCCTCTCAAGGGAGTTCTGGTGTGAACTATACCATTGGAGTGACGTTTAGCCTTCCTCTTTCTGATGGTGGGCAACGTCGCTCTGACTTGGATAAAGCGAAAGCACTGCAAGAGAGAGCGAAGGCGGAGACTATGCAAGCGGAACAGCGCATAAGTAAAGAGGTGCGGCAGGTATGGCTGGATGTGGAGACGGCGAAGCAGAGCTACGAAACCTCCCGTACTGCACTGGAAGCCGCGCAGTCCGCTTACGAAATAACAGCGTTACGAGTGCAAAACCAGAAGGCGATTCTTGTGGAACAGTTGGATGCGTTAGCCTCCATGACACAGACGAGGACGAACCTTGCGGTTAGCCTGTACGAGTATGAGATAGCAGTCGCAAAACTTCTGCGTCTTAGCGGGTATAACAACCCATAAAATTTGGACACGCAAACGGTGAAAAATAAGTAAGCGTTCCGGGTTATGGGAATCTTAGAGCCCTCATTCTCAACAGCAGTTTCTCTCTAAAAATCAGGTACACTCTACACACTCCAAAGTGAAAGGATAGGATGGTCATGCGTTTCTCTACAATAAACCTCTCCCACCGTCGCCAAGTAGGTCTCACAACCATTCTTGCGGGTCTCCTCTCTTTTTCTACTCAAGCCCATGCTCAGGTCCATAGCCTTATTTCAGAAGGCGTAATGAAGCGTTTGGGAAGCAAACCCCATGAGCGAGAGGTTCCTTCTGATTTTGCATGGCGGCAACGCGCCTACCCCTTTGGTACTATCCCACAAAATGCTTATGAACGCGCCGTATTCCAAAGAGACCGTATGGCTCCCGCACATATCTCAGGAGAGCGAAACGCGCACATTGTAGGCACACCTTCCTTATGGAAATCCCTTGGACCTTACAACTGGAACCCCCTTATCAATGGAGAGAATCAGTATTCGGGTACGGGAGCCGTTTCGGGGCGCGTCAATGCAGTGGCTTATGACCCCAAAACACCCTCTACTATCTACGTAGGTGCGCCCTCTGGTGGAGTGTTTCGCTCTACGGATAGCGGGAAAAACTGGACACCGCTTACAGACACATGGAAGTTCCTCTACATCAGTAGCATTGCGATAGACCCCAACGACCCCAAGAAAATCTATGTGGGTACTGGAGACTTTCAAGGGGGGCAAGGCTACTCATTTCATGGTCAGACCCTCGGACACAGTTTCGGCATGATGATTAGCAATGACGGTGGAGTCACTTGGAATAACACTGGGGTTGGAGTCTTCGACAGCTACCCCGTTAGCCGAATACTCATCGACCCCGATAACACCAACATTATCACCATCACCACCGGCGACCCCAAAGCGTATGAGGCGGGAGTGCCTATGAGTGGGAATATATGGCACTCGGTAGATAGTGGGCTTACATGGACGAAGATTACAGGAACCTTCACCTATAAAGGAAAATCTTACGACCTTGCGGCGCGGTGGTGTAATATAGTCTGTACCGCAAAAAATGCCACAGGTAAGCGGCGTTACTATGCGGTGGCGGCAAAACCCAATGTCTCTGGCGACCCTATTGTGTTTCTTGCTTCCGACGATAGAGGCGCAACATGGAGTCAGGTAAACGGAATTTGGAAATCTGCCAACTTCTCCGCAGACTTAGCCGTATCGCCCACCTCTTACGATACCGTGTACCTACTCTCTACCGGTGATAGGACGGTCTATAAAAGCACCGATAGCGGTACAACATGGACAAACATCAAACTCAACCTAGATACACTGACCCAACTCGGTAGCGACGATTTGTGGGATCAATCTGACTACGACTTCTTCTTTGCCTGTTCCACCCGAACCCTCAATGGCGCGGCACAAGACGTGGTCTACTTAGGATTGAAGGAGATATACCAACTCCCCGATGGCAAAGCGTGGAACAGTTTCGGACGTATCTGGTATCCCGACGCAAAACTGCACACCGACCAACACTGCATTACCCTTCACCCCACCGACCCCAACCAAGGGCTAATAGGCAACGACGGGGGTATCTATAGTTTCGCTTACAATCCCGACAAAAAGTCGACTACGTTTACCTCGCTAAACGCAAACCTACCCATCACCCAGTTTTATGGAGGAGACTTCCACCCCCTAAATGCCGCAGTGATGGTTGCAGGAGCACAAGATAACTCTACCGCAGTCACTCAGAGTAGTGGGAGTGCATGGGCTTCTATAATCGGTGGCGATGGCGGACACACGGCGATAGACCCCAACAACCCAAACAATCAGTACGGAACCACACCCCAATTTGAAGGACTAAGCACCACACAAGACGCTTGGAAAACCAACGGTGCAGACCTCTTCGCAAGCCTAAATCAGAAGTCTGCGGGATCCCCTGCATGGATGGTTCCTGTTGTTCTCAATCCCCTCAATACGCAACTGCTATATACAGGTGGAAACGTACTCTGTACCTACAATATGGCTACAAAGAAGTGGGGTTACTCTCCTAATAACGGTAGCACCCTCACTAAAGGCAGTATTATGTGTATTGGGGTTGCCCCTAGCGATGGAGCGACTATATACACCGGTGCAGATGATGGACAGATATGGCGTACTCCCGATAGCGGCGCACACTGGAGCAAGATAAGCAACTCAGGGCTACCCAATCGTGTTATCAACGGTATCGTGGTCAATCCCACCAACCCGAACTCTATTCTGGTAGCACTATCGGGGTTTGGGCAGAACGGCGCACGCCTCGACCATATCTGGGCTTGCAACGATACCAGTGCCTCTACTCCTGTTTGGACAAGCCTCAGCACTCAAGCAAGTGGACTACCTGACATCCCTGTCACCACTATCGCCCTAGACCCCCTGCAACCCAATACAACCTTCTATGCAGGAACCGACATTGGGGTCTTCCAAACTAAGGATGGTGGGAAAAGTTGGCAGAACGCCACGAATCCACTAGGTCTACCCAATGTACAGATAGCAGAACTCCATGCAGTTCCCGGACAAGGCTACCTGTATGCAGTAACCTATGGGCGTGGTATTTGGCGTATCAACCTCACCAATGGAGAGCCTCTCTACTCGCTCACGCTACTACCCTTCCGAATGACGGGAGGAAGCACGACCACCGCAACGATCCTCTTGGGTGCTCCCGCCCCTACAGGTGGGCTGACCATCAACCTGACGAGTAGTAGTTCACTAACGACGATTCCCAAGAGTGTTGTCGCACCCGCAGGGGCTACCAGTGTCACCTTCCGCGTAAAAACCGTAAAAGTGAGCGCAACCACCGTTGTCACCCTTACGGCGACCAATGCAACGGGGGTAAGCACACCGCGCCAAGCTCGCCTAATACTGGATAAGTAGTACATCTCACCCCTTACGGGAGGTTATATCATTATGCGTTCAAAGTATCTCTTGCCTAGCCTACTCTCTCTGGTTTTGCTTTCGGGGGTCTCAAGCCCCTCCCTTTCGGCACAACAGATTCCCGAAGCAAAACAGGAGAAAACTGCCAAGATTCCTCACAATTTCGCAAAGTGGGAACCAGAGATAGCCGCCTTTGAAGCATCTGACAGGGAAAAACCTCCCATAAAAGGGGGTATTCTATTCATAGGCTCCTCCACAATTCGGCTATGGAAAACGCTTGCAGAGGACTACCCCGACCATCACGTTATCAATCGGGGTTTTGGCGGCTCTGAGATTGCAGACTCAACGCACTTTGCAGACCGCATTATCTTTCCCTACGAACCTAAGCAGATATTCCTACGCGCAGGAGGCAACGACATCCACGCAGGAAGGTCGCCGGAAGAGGTGATAGAAGACTTCAAAGAGTTTGTTCGCACAGTACACGAAAAACTTCCTAAAACCCAGATTGTCTATATCGCGGTAAACCCCGCTCCATCTCGCTGGGCAGAGAACGAGCGTTACCAGAAACTCAACGACGCGATTCGTAAGTTTGCACGGCATACCAAGCGCGTAAAGTACGCCGATACCTACGACATCAGCCTTACGCCAACCGGTGAAGCCAGACCGGAACTGTTTGTATCGGATAGGCTACACTTCAATGCAGAAGGGTACAAAATTTTAGCAGAGCGCGTTCGCCCCTACCTTCTCAAAAAGAGGTAGCGTGTTACCCTCAAACATTATAAGGAGACCCGAACCATAGAAAAGATACTCGCGGGAGTGGTACAGTTCCACGAGACCCTTCACCCCAACGAACTTCCCGAATTTGCCCGGCTGGTAAAAGAGGGACAAACCCCTCGCGCCCTCTTTATCACCTGTGCCGACTCGCGTATCGTACCAAACGCACTGACGAACACAGGTCCCGGCGACATCTTTCTAATACGGAATATCGGTAACATTGTCCCGCCTTACGCTCAGGTACAAAATGGGCACGCCGACACCTCCGTAGCGGCGGCACTAGAGTACTCCTTAAATGTACTCAAAATCAAGAACATCATTCTATGTGGTCATTCAGACTGCGGAGCGTTACAAGCGGTGCGAAGGTTCCACGAACTCCCCGAAGATTCGCACCTAAGACACTGGCTAAGTAACGCGGAAGTTGCCCTTACTCAACACATGGCGGGAAGGTCACTCGACCCTAGTGTTCCCGCCGCAAGCCAACTCGCACAACTGAACGTACTCGCCCAGCTCGAACACCTAAAACAGTATCCGGTGGTAAGAGAAAAACTGGAGAGCGGAGAACTTATCTTACACGGCTGGTATTTGGAGATAGAGACCGCTACCGTAAAAGTGTTTCATCCGGGCAGAAACCGCTTTGTACGTATCGAACCGGAGGTAATAGAGGAGCTACGTTTTTTAGACCGCGTGTTTGAGCAGACCCCTTCAGTTCGCTTTAACCTGCACGACCCAACCCTGTTTCGTTAAGCCTGTATATCGTTCCCAATGAGGAGAAGAGACCATGCTACCTACTGTTGATTTTTGTGGACTAAACGTAACGCGCCTTGTGCTAGGCGCGAACCCCTTCGGTGGCTTTAGCCATCAGAACCCACAACGGGATAGAGAGATGCGAACCTACCACACCGTAGAGCGCATTTTGGAGACATGGGAGAGGGCAGAAGCCGCCGGTATCAATACGATGGTGACAAATAACGAGAGTCCCCATGTGGTTGAGGCGGTACGGGAGTATCTGGGGGGCGGCGGCAAACTCCAGTGGATTGCACAGGTCAACTGCCGTATTCAGCCCGATATGGAGAAGGCACTCGATGAGGTTGTCGCTATTGGGTGCAAGGCACTCTATATTCATGGGGGGCAGGTGGATAACCTTTTCTGCCGTAAAGACGAAGCAACCCTTAGAAGGTGGTGCGCTCATGCGCGTAGTTTGGGGGTTCCGGTGGGCTGTGCGGGGCATACCCCCGAAGCGCACCATTGGGTCGATTCGCTAGAGATTACCGACTTTCATGCGGTTCCGTTCTTTACTTGCGGTAGTATCCACAACGGGGAGGGAGAAAAGTTTAGCCTCTCCGATATGATTCGGGCGGTAAAGTGTATCAAAGAGATACAACAGCCCTGTATCGGCTACAAAATCATGGGGGCGGGGCGCATTGATGCCCGTATGGCGTTCGAGTTCGCTTACGAGAGTATTAAGCCCGGTGACGTGGTAAACGTAGGTATGCACCGCGGAGATAAAGACAACATCGTCGAAGAGAACGCCGCTCTCGCACGGGAGTACCTCTATCGGTCTGCAAAGTCCGAGAACTAACGTAACTATGAACCCCAACCACGCACCCTATCTACCCGCTACCCCCCTTCCGTCGGAGGCGGTACGCATTACTGCCATAGAGACCAGTATTCCCTCCGACATTATGCCGGGTCTAATGCTTCTGCGTATCCATACCGACGCGGGTATTATCGGGCATGGGGAGACCTACTACGCACCCCACGCCGTAGCCGCCCTTATTCACGACTGGATGGGACGTAGGCTCTTGGGGCAAGACGCGCTGGCTATAGAATCGCACTGGCGATTTCTGTACGAGCGTTGTGCGAACTTCGGGGTGCGCGGCGCGGAACTAAGAGCCATTTCTGCTATCGACCTTGCTCTGTGGGACATTCTGGGGCAATACGCTAAACTTCCTATCTATCGGCTTTTGGGAGGACCGGTTCGGAGTCAAATTGCGGTATACAACAGTTGCGGGAATCCTTCTTATGGGCGTAACCCACACGGCGAACAGGGCTGGCCCGGCTATGGAACGATTGGGCAACCTGGTCACTTGCAGGACTCATATAAACTATTCCATGCACCGGAAGAGTTGGCGGCAGAACTCCTCGAAGCGGGGTACACCGCCTTCAAAACGTGGTTATTCGATGGGGTGGCACACCAAAACGGAGGGATGCGAATAGGGCTAGGAGAGTTGGAAGAGACGCTACGCCCCCTCACACGAGTTCGGGAACGCTTTGGCAACCAAATCGAGTTTATGGTGGATGGTCACGGCTTCTTTATGCTTCCTGCGGCGTTACGAATTGCGGAGGGGCTGCGCCCCCTTCAACCGCTTTGGCTAGAGGACATCCTGAAGACGGATAACCTCGAAACGCTAGTCGATTTCCGTCGCCAAAGCCGAATGCCCATCTCCATTAGCGAAATGCTTCTTGCCCGTGCCGACTTCGCGCAGATACTTGCCCACTCTGGCGCGGACTATGTGATGATAGACCCCACTTGGGCAGGGGGCATCTCCGAATCGTTACGTATCGCGCACCTCGCACAGACCTACAATATCCCTGTCACCCTACACGACTGCACGGGACCGCTTACTCTCTTTGCAGGGCTACACATCAACGCGGCTGTCGCGGGGTGCTGTTTTCAAGAGACGGTTCGCGCCCACATCCACACCTTTTACTCCGACCTGATAGATACCCCCGTCCCTATCCAAAACGGCTACACACCTCTACCCACAAAGCCCGGTATCGGAACCCGTCTAAACCCCGACCTTTTCCAATCAGACCGCTATCACTACCGAATCTCTCATTTTGTATAGAGTTAGCGACTGATGTTACGCACTGGTAGATTGTTTTAGGGGCTGAAATGCCCACCATACTGTTTACACCCCCTATTCTCCGTCTCCTTTCCCCCGTTTGACACGGGAGAAAGGAGTGCTAAGGCAAAAGATGTTCTGTTTTTGGTACAGCCTGTAAGGAAACAGAGTGCTTTTGAGTTTAGTGCATTTGCCCTTTCTCCTGCGTGTAGCGGGGGAAAGGGTTGGGATAGGGGGGTGTAAGCAGTACAGTAACCGCTATGAGCAAACGCACAAACCTCTGTGCAATGTGAGTTAGTGGTTAAACAGAAACTCTTTACTGCTCAGTATCGCCCAAAACAGGTCGCTAAACGCCTGTGTTCTTGCCGCTTGCTTTTCGGAATCAGTGCGCCCTTCCAGTGTGTTCAGGATACCTAGCAGTTCGCGCTGTTCGGCGTAGGTAGGCACACGGGAGAGGCAGATTCGGTATAGTTCGGCGAGAGCGTCCTCATTTCTGGGGAACTGAGCGAGTAACGTTTCGATGCGCCCCCCTTTGGCTTGAGTACGGCTATTGATGGTCGGCGCGGTGACAAGGTGGAGCATCTGCGAGACACTGGTCTGTCCACCCCGCTCACACTCACAGGTAATTTGACGTAGCGGGCGACCAAACAGGTCGAGAAACTTGGAGGGAATGGTGGTATCTTTGAGGGCGGTGGTACGTGTACCGTTCGGGATACCTTCAAACGCCTCCGGTTTTGCCGTCACCTGCCCGATAGCATCTAGTAGCGTTTCGGCAGGAAGGCGGCGCGGCAAGTAACGGGCGTAGTAGCGGTCATCCTCCCGATTGTTTGGGGTCATACGCGAGGTACGTTGGTACACCTCCGAACTCACGATAAGCCGAATCAGTTCCCTCATGTTGTACCCGTTCTGCACAAACCACTTGCTTAGGGCATCTAGTAGCGGCTCATTCGTAGCGGGATTAGTTACACGGAGGTCATCCACAGGCTCAAAAAGCCCCTGCCCCATCAGGTACTTCCAAACGCGGTTCACAAACGAACGCGCAAAGAAGGGGTTTTCGGGGGCAACCACCCACTTGGCAAGCGCGACCCGCCTATCCGATGTGTCTGAGGCAAGCAGGGGAGTCCCTTCTAGTGGAGCGGGGGGTTGGGGTCTACCCAAACGTGGATGGCTCACCTCTCCCGTCTGGTTCACTTCGATAGACTCCTCTGGGTTGGGGTCGTCTTTCTTTGTAGAGATTCGTTTGCGTTCTACCCGTGCGAAGAGGCTTGCCATGCGGTAGTAGTCCGCTTGAGTCCACTTTTCGTGCGGGTGGTTATGGCAGTGAGCGCACTGCATCCGTATCCCCAAAAAGGCTTGTGATACCGTCTCCGCATACTCTTCGGGGCTACTACCGATACGATAGAAGTTCGCCGCGCCGTTCTTCTGCCCTGTACCTGTAGCCGTGAGTATCTGGGTGGTAAAATCGTCCCAACGCTGGTTCTCCGCAACTGCTTTCCGTACCCATTGATAAAACTGCTCTAACCCCTTATCCCCTAGCGTACTACGATTAACCCGTAACAGGTCGCACCAACGGTATGTCCAGTAGTCCACATACTCTGGGCGGCGAAGTAGCGTATCAATGAGAGTACTGCGCTTATCGTCATGGGTATCGCTGATAAAGGCTTTTAGCTCTTCGGGGGTCGGTAGTACGCCAAGCACATCGAGCATCACGCGCCGCAGAAACATCGCATCACTGCTTCGCTCGGAGGGCTGTAGGCGCAACTGGCTCAACTTCCGATTTACAAAGTCGTCCACAAGGTTGGTACGCGCCATTTGAGACGGGACGGAGTGAGCAAAAGGCACACGAAGACGCGAATACCCCACCCTACCCAGATACCAGACATTGACCGCAACCTCCCCTCGTGCTATCAGGCGCACTTTGCCGTTCGCATCTACTTGGGCAATCTGTTCGTCGTTACTGATGTACTTCGCCCAGTGGGTCACGTCCTCCCTGTGTCCATCTGCAAAAACGGCGGTGACGAGCAGGTTTTGCTCTGTATTCGGTGTCAGGACGCGCTCATTGGGGAAGACCTCTATACGAGATAGTGCAGGCGACTCTTCAGCAGAGATAACACTCCCCGCGCCTATCCACTCTTGTAGTACCCGATACTCTAGGGTTCCCTTTTGAAGCCGCTTCCCTCCGCTATGGGATATGGCAAGTGTGGGCTTGAGCAGAAGAAGACTCCTTGCGGGGTTGGTAGCAGAGATACGCCGTCCCTTCCCATCATATACCAGTCGTTCATAGTCTTTTTCAGGGTCGTAGGCGCGTAACGAGAGCTTGAAGCCGCCCTTTCCGCTTGCCCCCCCATGACAAATACCCAAATTGCATCCCTGCCGTGACAGCACTGCCTCTACATGGTTCTGAAAACTCCACCGAAACGGCTTCTGAAACCCAACTACTTCGATGGCTACTTGGGAGGGGAGGGAGGCATATCGGGCAGTAAGTAGCGTTTTTCCGTCGTGTAGAGGGCGAAGCGTAATCCGATTCTCCAGTTTTGCGGGGGTATTCGAGGAGAAGGCGAGGTTGGCAACGGCGGTAACATCGAGCGCGGTTCCATCAGCACAAAACGCGGTGACACGGACTTGTTGACGCGCCTCTTTGCCCATGAGTACGATTTGGGGAGGGGTGATTTCTAGGCGCGTGTAGGCGGTTCTGCTTTGAGGGGTCGCCTCTACCGTATGGGGGACAAGCAGAAGCACAAGCAGTACTCCCCAAGCCCTAAAGCAAAAATTAGAGTGCCAGATTCGCAACATAGAGATCGGTAACATGGTCGCGCCTACTTACAAAAGCGATAGCCTTACTGTCAGGTCGCCACGTGGGATAGTGGTCGTAGCCGGGATGTTGGGATATATTGGTGAGTTCGGTTCCATTAGGACGCACCGTATAGATTTCCTCGTTGCCATCCCTCCTACTCACAAACGCAATCCACTCCCCATTAGGAGACCAACGCGGGTAGATGTCGGTGCTGGTTCCTGTGGTGAGGCGAGTGAGTTTTTTCTGTTCGAGGTTCCAAATATAGAGGCTCTGCACTCCATCTCGCGCCGAATCGAAAACAACCTGCTTTCCATCTGGTGAGAAGTGGCTGTGCTGGTCGAGGTTGCCCTCTTTCATTAGAGGCTGTATGCTCTTGCCTTCCAAGTCACTTTGGTACAGTTTCAGCACTCCCCCCTCACGGATAGACGAAAAGACGATGCTCTTGCCGTCTGGTGCAAAGCAGGGCTGTTGATTAAACTGTACCCCCGTTACGATACGCTTATCTCCTGTGCCGTCCGTGTTCATTAGGTGGAGGTGCAGAAATCCGTCCGTTCCCTTAAACGTAAACGAGACGTAGACAATCTGTTTGCCATCCGGCGACCACTCGGCTTGATAGCGGGGGGCTTTATCCGGTGGAGTGGGAGTTATCTGCCGTAAATGAGAGCCGTTAGGCTCAATAGCACACACCACAAACGCACCGGAGCGATTTGGCGAGAAGAGAATCTCCTTCCCGTTCGGCGACCAACAGAGGTTCTGCTTAAAAAGACCGTCGCGGGTTATGCGCTCTATCGAGGCTACTTTCACGGCATGGATTCTCCTTAGAATAGTTCCTCAATGACATCGCCTTCCGGGGCTATCGACTGCGCCAGTAGGTCGGTGCGGCTAATCCCCATTCTCTCGTAGACGGTGAGGCAGAGGTCGGCGGGTTTGGTGGGACGAGACGCAGGAAACTCGGCTTTTGCGTCGGAGGAGCCAATCACATTCCCACCCCGCACGCCTCCACCGGCAAGAAGAGCGGTGTAGCAGTTGTTCCAGTGGTCACGTCCCGCTTTCTCATTTATCTTGGGCATTCTTCCAAACTCGCCCATCGCCACTACAAGGGTCGTTTCGAGTAGCCCTCTCTGGTGTAGGTCGTCTAGCAGAGCCGAAAGGGACTGATCTAGCATCCACATATGCCGCTCTTGCGTCACCTCGAAATGACGGTAGTGCATATCCCAGCCGCCGTCTCCCCAGTCCTCCTCCGACTCGACGTGACTAGACCAGTTGACCTGCACAAAGGGAACTCCCGACTCGATAAGCCGCCTCCCCAACAGACAGGACTGCCCAAATCGATAGCGTCCGTACCTATCGCGGGTCGCCTCTTTCTCTTTATCGAGGTCGAACACGGCATGGACGGCTTTGGAAGAGATGAGGTCGAAGGCACGGGAGTACATGGTGTTTACAATGTCTGCGCTACTGTGGGTAAAGAGGCTCTCCTGCGCCGAATCGAGTGCTTTCAGAAACTGCTTTCGGTGTTCCAAGCGGGCAGAGGTGAGGTCTTCGGGAGGGGTGATGTCGTGTATCTTTACTCCCTCTATCTCGTCGTACTCCACGCGGAAGGGGTCGTACAACGCCCCCAAAACGCCGCCGCCCTCCCCTTGTAGGGGGCGATGTCCTTGGTGCATTCGTCCGCCAATCGTAACAAACGTAGAGAGCGGTGGGCGATAGCCTTTTAGCCGCGCCACCGTAGACCCCATACTCGGCAACACCCTCCCCCCCGAAATCTCTTTACCCGTCAGCGCGATGGTTCCCGCAAGCCCGTGGTCGTTGGTTCCATGATAGAGAGAGCGAAGGAGGGCGTACTTATCTGCCTGTTTGGAGAGAAGGGGAAGGTACTCGTTGACCTGAATACCGGGTACGTTGGTTCCGATGGTACGAAAAGGACCTCGGTACTCTAACGGTGCGTCTGGCTTGGGGTCGAAGGTGTCGATATGACTGGGGCCACCCCATAGCCATACGAGTAGCACCTGCATCTGTCGTTTTTGCGGGTTTGCCTTTTGGGAGTTGGCTTGCGCCTCTAGTATCTGTGGGAGGCTACAGCCGAGAACCCCAGAGAAGCCGACCTGCAAGAAGCCTCTGCGCGAGATTCCGGCACAGGTTCGCGATTTGGTATCCCCGATACTCCACATGGCTTCCTCCCTCTTCCCAAAAGCGGCATAGCGTATTATAGCACGTTGTTAGTCGTTTGCTACAAGGAATGGTTGCAAGGGGATAAGTGAAATCCTATCTACCGCCCAAACAGCAAAGCCGACAGCTTGGTCTTGGCAGTAAGGCGTGAGATAAGCAGGGGAGGCGCAAGCGCAAGACATCCTGCAACCGCCATATAGAGAACCGTTTTCACGCTAAACGCCTCGAAGGAGAGCCTATCCATAAACCAGATAGGGAAGCGGTGTAAGAGGTACATCTGCATCGAGATAGAGCCGATATAGAGTAGCCACGCCCCCAAACGTTCGGGAAGGCGTACCCGCACCGCTAGTCCCAAAAGAAATAGGCTTGCGCTGTTGGTATATATCCACTCGCCAACCTGAAACGCAAAGGTGTTTACCTCTACTTTTGCGAGGGTTTGCAGGGCAAGCGGCAGGTAGAAACACCCAGAGAGAAGTGCCAGCGTACCCGTAACCGGAACCGAACGGCGCAGTATCGCCTCTAAATTTTCGCTTTGACTGCCCAGCCACATCCCCAAAACCACCGTTCCCGCATACCAAAACACCACGCTTCCCACATAAGGCAACCGTAGCACATAGTAGTTGAGGGCATAGAACTGGAGAGGTAGCACCACCGTCCAAACCCCAACCCACCAGAACGAAGCGCGTTTTCGGAACAGAGGAACCAAAAACGGTAGCGCAAGGTAGAGTTGCAGTACCACCCCCAAAAAGTAGAGGTGGTAGTACGATTTCCCGATAGCGATTCGTACTACCGCGTCGTGCCATGTGAACCCCTTCTCCATCTTAGAGGCTAGGAGGGCATGAAGCACACTCCAAAGCAGGTAGGGATAGAGCGCGGTCTGAACACGCTTTTGGTAGTAGGCTTTTAGGTCGTACTGTTTGAGGAGTTTACGGGTGAGCAGAATGGTTGTGAGCAGGATAAAGGCAGGAACCGCGAACAGAAGCCCTCGATTGATAACGGCGCAAAGCGTCCAGAAAGTGCTGAGGGGCTTGGTGTCGTTTAGGGGAAGTTGGAGCAGGTGAATTCCTACTGCCGCCAGTGCCGCAAAGCCGCGAAACACATCCAGCGCGACGACTCGTTGAGTGGGAGCGGGGTTGGGTTCAGACATGGGGAGCCGTTAGCCCCTCTTCGTCCGCCCATTTCAGCACATTGTTCCAGTTGGAAGAGGGAATCAGCCCATCGTGGGTAAGGCGTTGCATCAGCCCCGCCATAAAGTGCCACACATACTCTTCGGGCAGGGCGAGTTCGCGGGATATATCCGTAACGGTGTACTGCTCTCGTGAGAAGCGGATGATTTTACGCTGGTCGGCACTCATCGTCTCTATAATATGTTCAGCGGCTTGGCGGTGGATACGAAGTTGCTTTTTGTGGCGAATACGCGATTTTGTTCTCAAAGGCACTCCCCTAGTGTGGTGTTAGGAAGTTTTGGAGCAGGGCTTTCCCCGCCCCCGTAAGAGCCGATTCGGGATGGAACTGCACTCCCTCAATAGGGAACTGTTTGTGCCGTACCCCCATGATTTCGCCCTCGTCGGTGCGGGCTGTTACCTCTAGGCAGTCGGGTAGCGATTCGGGTTTTATTACAAGAGAGTGGTAGCGGGTCGCCTCGAACGGGTTGGGTAGCCCCGCAAACACCCCTTTGGATTCGTGATAGATAAGCGAGACCTTGCCGTGCATAATACGGTAGTTACGCACCACCTCCGCCCCAAACGCATACCCAATGCTTTGATGCCCCAAGCAGACCCCGAAAATGGGGATACTTCCTCCAAAATGTTGGATAATAGGAACGCAGATTCCTGCCTCTTTGGGGGTACAAGGTCCGGGGGAGAGTAGAATTCGCTCTGGTTTCAGGGCGGCTATCTGCTCTAGCGAGATTTTGTCGTTACGATATACTACCGGCTCCCCGCCAAGTTCCCCGATATACTGCACGAGGTTGTAGGTAAAACTGTCGTAGTTATCAATCACCAGTATCATCTTGGTTCCCTCTCCTCTCTCTATCCATCTTTAAAGACAGTAAGAACGTGGGTATAGTATCCAACTTTTCGCCTATTTTTGCAAGAGCATTTTATTTCGTACCCTCTAAGTACGCCAAAACAGGTTAGCCCCCTCCTTAAAATAGGTAGGGGGCTAAAATCAAGCAAAGCGCAACCTTTGAGTTATTTAGAGGGCGGCGCGGTTTTCTTTAGCCCTCTACCACCGGGGCTTGGTACATCCGCGCCCGGACCGGGAGCGGCAGGTGCACCCTTTGCTTGCGGGGCGTTGTTATTGATTGGTGCGTTAGGAGGAGGAGCGTTATCCTCCTCCGATGCCTTTTTAGAGCAACCTAATACCACAACAATCAGTAGTACAAGCGGCACACAGATACCGACTTTTCGCATGAGTAGCCTCCTCTCGGTTTAGTAGCGGGGATCCCAGTAGGTATACGCCCACACGTTGCCTTGCGTATTGAAGTCACAACGCTCTAGGTTATTGTGCTTCATAGCTTTTACGTGTCCGTCTCCGAAGGCGATATTAGCAAAGCCAGAGTTAATCCCCAAATCGAAACGGCTCATGTTTGCATCCGTGTAGTGTCCGGTGCGAGAGGTTCCTTTATGCACATACCACGTCCACCCCGGATAGAAGTTCAGCGGATACCCCCCAAAGTTGTAGCAGTTCTGGCTTGCGGTATCCCAAGAGGGCCATACTCCCGTATTGCCTACGCCTAGTTGTGGAGAGGGGTCGCCGTTAATGCCTTCGCCCCAAACGCTATCAGCGGTCATTATCATCAACTCTGCGGGGCGCGTCCATGAAGCGATTTTCCCATCGGGAGCCTTGTAGATACCACCTTTGCCACACGCCGACCAACTCGCACTCGGACCAAACTCCGTAAGCAGGATATTGACCGCAACCTGAGAGAAGGTAGCCTGATAGATGCCTTTAGTATCCAGTACTGGATTGTATTTTTGCCAAGAGATAGCAGGGTTGCCAATCGCAGACTGCCACGGTGTAGTTCCTATTTCGGGGCAGTAAGTGACTTGTTGGCTCTTCATGTAGGGCTGAATCACCCCCGTAAACATGGCGTTCTGTTCGTTGGGGTCGGTGCCAGGGTTGCCCCAGTCCGGTAGCCCTGCATCGCTACAGTCTCCGGGGCAACAGCCGTAGGTAGGAGAGCCGTTGTTGTCTAGCAAGGGAATGGTCTCGTCGTAATCCTGCGAGTACATCAATACCCCCAAAGCGACCTGCTTCGTGTTGCTCATACAGCTGGCACTGCGTGCAGAGCCTCTGGCTTGGGCAAAAACGGGGAAAAGAATCGCCGCAAGTATGGCGATAATCGCTATAACAACAAGCAATTCAATGAGCGTAAACGCTCGTTTGGTAGTGAGATACATACTAACTAATCCTCCCGAAATAAAAGGAAAGTGGGTGAAAAATACCCTTATTGGCTACTACGTCTACTTAGGTATTTTCCAAAACACTGGTGAAGAGGCTGGCTCACTTTTAAGTAAAGGAGTCAGACGGGGAAAACGTACCGCGGTGTACAATGCTTAGACCACACAAATCCATTATAACTATCTCGGTAGCGATTGTCAACACTCTTTTGCGACATTTGTTAGAAACTTTCATATCCTTGATATATAATAAATAACTCAAGTTGCTAGTGTAGTTTGTGCATGATAGGTTTGCGGTATAGTGAGTGTGCAATCAACCACGAACCGGAGACCTA
>OMJJ01000022.1 GCA_900299305.1 bacterium
GGACATTCAGTTCGCAGATAAGCAGTGGGTACGCGGCAAAACTCCCGATGGCTTCTACCCCACTGGTCCCTACCTCCTAACCGCAGACGAAGTAAGCGACCCCCACGACCTAAATATCTCGCTAACCCTAAACGGGCAGACGATGCAGACCTCCAACACAAGCAACCTCATCTTCAATATCCCGTTCCTTATCTCGTACCTCTCCCAGACCATCAAACTACTACCGGGAGACATTATCTCCACAGGAACCCCCGGCGGAGTAGGGATATTCCGCAAGCCTCCCGTTCTGCTCAAGCAGGGCGATACCATGTCGGTCACGATTCAGGGGCTAGGCACACTTACCAACACCGTAGAGGAAGACTAATTTGAAACGAGTCGTCAGCATCAGCCTCGGTTCCTCCAAGCGCAACAAAAAGGTGACAGCCAACCTGTTCGGCGAGACCTTCGAGATAGAGCGCGTGGGTACAGACGGCAACAAAGCCCAGTACAAACAACTGATAGCGGATTTGGACGGCAAAGTAGATGCGTTTGGCGTAGGCGGCACAGATCTGTACGTCTACGCCAACAACCGCCGCTACACCATGCGCGATAGCGTTGCCCTCTTCAAAGGCGCGAAACAGACCCCTTATCTCGATGGCAGCGGGCTAAAAAACACCCTAGAGCGCGAGACTGTTGCCTACCTCCAAGAGCAAGGTATCGTCGATTTTACTCAGAAGCGGGTACTCCTTGTCTGTGCGGTAGACCGTTTTGGGATGGCAGAAGCACTCGCAAAACGGGCAAAGAGCATCGTGTTTGGCGATATGATGTTCAGTTTGGGACTCCCCTTCGCTATTCGCTCTTGGGGTATGGTGCAACTGCTAGCACGGCTGGTACTCCCCATCGTCACCCTGTTCCCTATTGAGTGGCTCTACCCTACGGGCGAAAAGCAGGACAAAAACACCCCCAAATGGCAAAAGTACTACGCGGAGGCAGAGGTTATCGCAGGTGACTACCACCTTATCGGAAGGTATATGCCGGAAGATATGAAGGGCAAAATCGTACTCACCAACACTACCACCTCCGAAAACGTAGAGGAGCTAAAGCGGCGCGGAGTAAAGACCCTCATCACCACCACCCCTGTATTTGAGGGGCGTTCCTTTGGTACCAACGTAATGGAAGCGGTGCTGGTAACACTGCTCAATAAGCCGCCAAGCCAACTCACCCCCGAAGACTACTTCCGCAAACTACAAGAACTGGACTGGAAACCGACGGTACAGGAGTTAAACCCTTAACTCTATTTTGCCCTCAATCGCAAAAAGGCTTTCAGTCGCTAAAAATACTTGCAGTTGTAACAAAAGATTGTGAAGCGCATTATTGACCGTACACGTATTCTATAGTGAGAGTAGCAAATTGAACTCTTAACCCGTTCTCAGAGGGTCGTTCTGAGATTTTTGGGAGTGAAGGCACTATGTCGGTCTTTATTATCCTGCTCGTCATCGGCTTGACGGGACTGGTCTTTATGGCGATACCTGCGTTTGGGGGGCATCACGGTGCTATAGGACACCATGTTCCCTTTACAGGTCACGCGCACGCCGCTCATGCGGTGCATGGACATCCTCCTCATACCTCGAACTCGAACTCTGGTACCTATCTAGGGCTAATCCCCTCCCCGCGTACCCTGTTCAGTCTGCTAACGTTCTACGGGGCGTTTGGAAACCTGTTCCAACAGCAGTTCCATCTTACGGTAGGTCTGTCGGCACTGTTGGCGCCCCTACCCGCCTACCTTATTGAGAGGTTTGTAGCCACACCGCTCTGGAACTTCCTGCTGAAATTCGCGGCAGTACCAGATAGCGAACTCCAAACCTTACTGCTAAAGGAGGCAGAATCGGTAACAGCGTTTGTGAACGACAAGGGGATGGTAAAGGTAGTTCGTGACGGGCGCGAAGTCCAGTTCCTCGCACACCTCGCAACAGACCAGAAGGGTATCGCTATCCCTATGGGCACGAAGTTGCGAATAGAAGAGGTAGACGCAGAGAAAGAGCGTCTTATCGTGCGACTGATATAGTGTCAGAGAAGTTCTCTCACTTAGGAGGCGCGTGGCAACCTCAAAACCACGCAGAGGTAATCAAATGGATCCAGTGATTCTAACCATACTTTGCGTATTTGGCGCACTGTTGCTCCTCGTCATGATACTCGTTACCTTTCTACGCAGTGTGGACGCGGGGGAGATTCTGTTGGTAAGTTCGTTATCGGGAAAACGTTCCATCTACCGAGGTCCTTGTAAGGCGTTTGTGGTGCCGATTTTCAATCAGGTACGCGCTATCCCTTCGCAAGCCATCAATGTCGATATAGAGATAACCGACCAGACCGCAGACGTAGACACTGCGGGGCGTAGTGCTCCCGTAAAAGTCACCGTAAAGGCATCGGCTATCGTAAGCGTAGGTGAATCGGAGGCGATGGTAAACACAGCGGCAAACAAGTTCTTCTCTAAAATGACTTCAGAGCAACTCGCAACGCTAACCGACGTTCTCTCTTCGGCAGGAAGACGTGCTATCAACTTGCTACGGCACGACCAACTCTTTAATGCGCGGTCTGCCCCCGCTCCCGTGGCTACCTCCGCTCAAGGTGGAGTCGTCCCGCTAGGTGGTAAAGCACTTATCGAACAGCGTGGTGAGGACGACGAACTCGCCGTCATTATCAAGGAGGCGTGTTCGCGAGAGTTGATGGACTTGGGGTTAATTTTTAACAGCCTCAACATCAAGGGAGTACAGAGCGAGGTAGCAGAGGCACGGCGACGCGAATCGGCGGCACGTGCAAAAGCGAGTGCCGATGTGGTACAAGCTCAAGAAGAGCAGAGGTCACGTATCGCCCAACTCGAAGCCATGCAGAAGGTCAACGACCAAGAGCGTGCTTTGAATATGCAGATAGCCTCCAACGGAGCCTCTATCGCACGGGCAGAAGCAGAAAAACAGTCGGCAGTGCGAGAACAACGCGAAGCCGAACTCGCCGCCTCTCAGATAACACAGGCACGCGCCGATGCCGAGCAGAACGTGATTCGGCAAGAGGCAGAGGGACGCGCACAGGCGGCACGGATTATCGCGATTGCCGAAGCAGAGGCAGAGGCGATTCGGAAGAAGACCGAAGCTCTGCGCGATGCCGGAGAGGTCTACCTAGAACTACGCCGACTAGAACTGACCCCCGATATTACCAAAGAGATAGCATCTGCCCTCGGACGTGGGCAGTTCGTAAACTTCGGTGGGGGCGGCAACGGGCAGAGCGCGGCGGCTACCGGTTCCGACGACGTTCAGCGGGTAGTACAGACACTACTTGCCGCGAAAGTGATTGCCGATACCAACTTCGGTAACTCCAGCGCACAGGTGAGTTCAGCGGTATCAGAGGTTACTAAGGTACAACCCAACCTAACCCCTCCTCCCGCTCCACGCACTAATCGCTAACAGCGAGTAAAAAACAAGTAGAGCACCTCCCCCTTATCTCTATGGGGAGGTGCTCTACGCCTCTTCTGGTTTCAAAACCGTCTTCATCGCCTGATACCTCCGCAGATACTCATCGCGCCCGTCCTCATGCAGAACAATCGGCTTGGGGTAGCGGGATGTACCATACTCCGGAACCCACTGGCGTATATACTCAAAATCGGGGTCATACTTCTCTTGTTGCAGTACTGGGTTAAAGATACGAGTAGCGCGTCTTGGGTCGGTTCCAGTACCAGCAACCCACTGCCAGCCGCCATTGTTACACGCCCAGTCCCCATCTACCAGTTGTTGCATAAAGTACCGCTCTCCCTCCTGCCAATGGATACACAGATTTTTGCACAAGTAGGAGGCTGTCACTTGGCGCAATCGGTTGTGCATCCATCCCGTAGCATTCAGCTGGCGCATACCCGCATCTACGAAGGGATAGCCCGTAAGCCCCTCCTTCCATGCAGAGAGCCTGTGCGGGTTACTATCCCACTCAAAGGCATCGTACTCGCTTCGCATATTCCCTTCTAATACATAAGGAAAGTGGTACGCAACCGCATAGCAAAACTCGCGCCATGCCAACTCGTCTATCCACTTTTCGGCTCCATCGCCCCCTAGTGCCTTCGCTTCACGGTAGCAGTCACGTATCGAAAGGCTTCCCCATTTAAGGTATACCGAGAGGCGTGAAGTGCCGTCTGGGTCTGCCGCGAAGTCACGCTTCTGATGATAAGCGGGCATTCCCGTACTTACAAACTGCTTCAACTTCCGCAGAGCGTTCTCTTCGCCTACAGGGGGCAGAGATTGTGTAAGGGTTAGTCCAAAATCAGAGAGGGAGGGAAGAGAGTGCGAGGGAATACGCATAGGAACCCTAAGATGCGATAGAAGAGGCTCAATAGGATAGGGTTCCGATACGGTAACAAGGCTACTCCATCGCCGCTTAAACGGAGTAAAAACAGAGTAGGGATTATCCTGCTCTGTTTTTATGTTTTGCGGATGGACAAGCAGTGTATCCGTGTAACTCTTGACGACACGGCGTTGTGCCTCTGCCAAAGACTGTACTCTTTGGTCACGTTGCAACGGATACGGCAGATAGTCCTCGTTAAAATAGATGCACCCCGCATCTACCTCATGCGCTACACGCAGCACCTCTTCAGGCGCATCTGAAGTACGCCGTACTATGAGTTGCCCCCCCAAACGCTCCAGCGACTCCCCCAAATCGCGTAGCGAATCCAGAAGGAAAGAGGCTCTTGTTGCCCCTATGTCTGAACGCCTAAAGAAGTTATCGTCTATCACATAGAGGCAGTAGACGCACTCATTCTCTTGTAGTGCCCGAAAGAGCGCGGTATTATCGTGTAACCGTAGGGAGTTGCGGAACCAGTGAAGCCCAGTTCTGCTTATTTCAGAAGACATCTATCGCCAACTTTGCAGAATTTTGGCGGTTTCGTCGCGATGATGGCTTTCGTCTTGCAGGAAGTTTTCCATCTGCACGCGAACTCCTATCTCACCTGCCTCGTCTGCAAGTTTGATAAGGTTGGCATAAGCGGCAATCGCCTCTTTCTCTGCGGCAAGGACGTTCTCTAGGAGTTGTTTTGCCTCCGAAGCGTGGGGAACTGGCTTCGCAGTAGTGGCGGGTATCCCACCCAGTGCCGAGATTTTATCGGCGAGATACTGAGCGTGTAGAGTCTCCCCTGCTATCTCGGCAGTGAAGAAAGCAAACAGTTGCGGACGGTAAGGTCCAACCACCACAGCGGCATAGTGGTTATACATTATTATCGCCTGATACTCCGCAGTCAGTTGGTCGTTCATGGCATCAATCAGAGTTTGCACACTACTCAATTCAAAATTCTCCTTAACACTATCGAAAGTTTGGAAATGAGTTTTCCTACATTTAACTACCCCATTTGGAGGGTAAAAGTTCCTAACTCACGTTACGCAGAGGTTTGTGCGTTTGCTGAAAGGGGTTCTTGCACTGCTTCCGCCCCCCTATCCCAACCCTTTCCCCCGCTACACGCAGGAGAAAGGGCAAATGCACTAGGCATAAAGGGCTTGCGCCTTCTGATAACCTGTACCAAGACCGAATACCTTTTGCCTTAGCACTCCTTTCTCCTGTGTCAAACGGGGGAAAGGAGACGGAGAATAGGGGGGCGGAAGCAGAAGAGTGGGCTTTTCAGAAACCAGAAGAACTCACCTTTTGTGTATTGGTGCCGTTAGATATTCTTACGTTAATTGCCATGGTTCACCTCAATAAGTCACATTTGGTGAAACATATATTTGGCCTTCCAAAACTCTTGTCTTTTTACCATATTGATCAGACAAAACTATATCATAAACCAATTTTCCAACGTTATTTGGTACCACATTTGCCGTAATTGCAGAATTTGCTGTTAATGTAATTACGCCATTGGATGCATCAGATACTGTGGATGTAAACTGCAATGCGACATTTGATGTGATGTA
>OMJJ01000023.1 GCA_900299305.1 bacterium
CGTCAACGGTGATGCTGTCGCCGTAAAAAACGACCCTATCGCCGTTTTTCAGGTAGAAGTTGCTCTGTGCTTGTGCGCTAAGGGCAGAAAGCAGGAGAGCCGTAGCGCAGAGTAGCGCACGTATTGAGGTCATGAGTGTCTCCCTTGATGTAAGTTTCTGGAACTGCCCCCATATCACGCACAAAGCCCCTAAAATCCTTCTTTTTGCTATTTGGGGGGTGTTGTACCCGTTAGAGTGTATATCGCTTGCCATTTGGGGGTGTTTAGTTGCCGAATATCCTCACTTAGCCCCCAACAGCCATAACGGCTAAAACCGCTCGGCGACGCGAAGTACATATAGAGTCCCCCGCCCGACGCAAACCAGTTTTGACAGTCGAATAGTACAAGGTCGCGCATTTCGGGAAGGCGGTTTGCGCGGATACGGTTTGCCACGTTCTCCACCTTTCCGCCTCCGTTATCGGGACCGACCTCGTACTGCGTATATACCAGCCCATAGGAATCCGCAATCGCTTTGAGTTGGGTATGAAACTTTCGGTTTTCGATACTGTTCTGCTTCATTACCTCCACAATCTGCTGAGGGGTTGCGGTATTAGAGGCTTTCTCTGCGTTGTAGTACGCCGCCCCCGCTATCGACCAGAAGTAGTTCTTGGGTGCGCCGTAGGTAGCGTTCATCCATTTCAGCACATCTCGGTAGTGGCTATCGGGGCTGATGAGCCATGAGGCATAGACGGGGCGAACCCGCTTCAAGAGCGAATCAGTTCCGAACTCCTGCTTAAAAATCTGTGCGATGGTATAGAGGCGTTGCGCGTGTCGGCGGTGGGCATACCTCTCCTCTTCATTAATCTTATCGTTGTTTAGGAGAGAGTTGGGGTTGTTTTTCACGTCATCTATGGCGGCGAGTTTGTTATAGATGTACTGCGGAAACCCAAAGTTCCAAACCTCGTTGGAGTGTTCTATATAGATAGTGATGTTCGGTTTGAGGTTAGCTTTCAGGTATTTGGCGAGTTGGCAGATATAGTCGTCGGTGGCGGCAACGGGTACATTTATCCAAGCGTCTTTGCCAGTCTGATTAGCAAGAGCCACCACATACTCCCATGCGACCCCGTAGTGCTTCGAGGATTCGGATTGACTAGCATAGTTGGCGGTTCGCCTATCTTTCCACTCAAGGGCATGATGCCCCGCGTCTCCGTAGTAGCCGGGCTGATGGTTGGTATCTAGCCAGTCCATATAACGTAGTGCCTTAAACGGCTTGAGAGCGCGAAGCAGTTCGTTGGTAAAAATTTGTGTCGTGTTTGCGGGATAGCCGGGTCGGATGATTTTCAGGTTGGTAAAGCCGCTATTAGTGGGCGCGTTGGGAGTGCGTTGGGTATTTGCGAATCGGAGTACCAGTAGCCCAGAACCCTTTGGCACAACCACGTCAGCGGTAGTGATATTCTGAGTGGTATCGTAACGCAGGTTAAGAACTTGGTTGTTGCCCTCTCCGCTAGATATGTCGGCTTTACCCGTGAGCATGAGTTTGTAAGTTCCGCTCCAATCGGGTTGAAACTTATCGGGATCATCTATGGGAGGTGCCCACGTAGCAAAGGGGCGTATATCGAAGAGGACAGTAGCGCAGTCGCACTTTGCCCAGCCGTTGCTATCGGTGGGGGCGGGGTCGTTACTTCCTAGTCGGGAAAACCCTCGTAGGGTCTTAGCGAGGTCTACAAAGGGCATGGTGCGCCCTCCGTCCCCCAAGCCTTCCAGTTCTAGCCCTATTTTATCGGCATAGGGCGGTAGTTTGGGGGTAGCGGGTGCGGGTATGCTGAACAGAGTAAGGGTAAGCGCACAAAGTGCGGCGGCGGTTGCTGTTTTTGGGTACATGGTAGGTTGCCTTGTTAGGGGTTGCAAGAGGACACGGCTCCTCATTCTATCCTAAAATACACCCTTTGTACCCTAAATTCCTACCCAACACAAAGAGATTACGCTTAGTGCAACCCCATTTTCTTACTACGCACAAGGCTCGCCTTGAGGTTATCATAGTGGGATGTACGGTTTTTCCCTGCGCCTTTAGAGGCATACATCGCAATATCTGCCTCCATAATCAGTTGCTTACGCTCTACCACCTCTTCGCGGCGGGTTGCGACCCCAATACTTACCGTTACCGGCGGGTTGGGCCAAGGCGACTGCTCGATAATTCTACGCAATCGCTCGCCAAACTCGCTTGCCCCCTCCATCTCGGTGTGGGTAAGCACAATGGCGAACTCTTCTCCGCCATAGCGTGCCACAAAATCGGTGTTTCTTACATTTGCCTGTAGGATTTTGGCAACGCGGCGCAGAACCTCGTCCCCTGCGGGGTGCCCATAGGTGTCGTTATACTTCTTGAAGTCGTCTACATCCAAGAACATAAACGAGAGCGGCTCTCCGTAGCGCACCGAGGACTGGAGGGTCGCCTCGAGGTGTTCTTGTAGGGCGCGGTGGTTTTTGATACCCGTCAAGCCATCCATCGTAGCCAGTGCTTCTAGGCGGCGGTTAAGTGCCATTAGTTCGGCGCGTTGTAGTTCGAGGGCAAGAGAGTTCTCCTGAATGAGCACCACCTGCTCCGCCACTTTCGCCTCGTAGAGTTTGCGGTCTGTAATGTCGGTATGCGACCCCGCAAAGCGGTATGCCCTTCCTGCTTCGTCCCAAAGAGAGATACCCCGCATCTGAATCCAGCGGTAGGTTCCGTCACGGTGCAGAATACGAAGTTCCATCTCGAACTCGGTGCTGTGCTTTGCCCAGTACTCCTGTGCAAGGCGTAGCATCGTTTTTAGGTCGTCGGGGTGGATGCGTTCGTGCCATGCGGCGAGACGGTTCGGGAACTCCTCATCCGAGAATCCAAGCATACGCTTCCACTGTGTTGAGAGGTAGACCTCATCGGTAAGCAGTTTCCACTCCCACAGTCCACTTTTAGAGCCTTGTACCGCAAGGTCGAACCGCTCTTGGCTCAGAACCAGTGCCGCCTCCATCCGCTTTCTTGCACTGATGTCTACAAAGGTTCCTATCGCGCCGATGATATGCCCCTGCGCCCCTCGTAGCGGGTAGGCACTGTGCAGAACGTGGCACACCGACTTATTGGCGCAACGAATCTCCCACTCGTCTCCCTGAACCCGGTTCCCTAAGAAAACGGTTTGGATAATTGCGCGCCCTGCCTCTAGGTTCGCAGGCAGGTAGAAGGTATCCCAGAGTACTCTATCTTCTATCTCTTGCGCCGAGTAGCCTGTCAGTTCTACACACGCCGTGTTCCAGTCGTGAATCCTTCCCTCTACATCGAAGGTAAAGCAGGGAACGGGTAGCCCCTGATACAGTTCTTGGAACTTCTGCGTCACCTCTTCGAGGGCAGAGTATGCCTCACTCAGACTTTGGTTTACCGCAGTGAGTTCGTTTTGCCGCTCTTCTAGTTGGTGGTTACGCTCTTGTAGGAGACTGTTTTGTGCGGCATACCGCTCTTCGTTCTCTTTAAGAGCCTGTTCGCCGCGCTTCCTATCGGTAAAGTCTTGGATACTGCCCCAGAGGGTTCCTATCTGCCTTTTGGAGTTTTTAAGAGGCTTACCCGTACCGATAGCAAAGCCCTGTTGCCCATTTGGGCGGGTAAAGCGCATTTCGTACTGGAACATCTCGCCATCTTTAATAGAGCGGTTGACGAGGTTACAGAACAGTCTCCAGTCTTCGTAGGGAACCAGTTTTTGGCAGTCCGCAAGTTTTACACGCCAGTCGGAGGTGGGTTGCCAGCCTACCATTGCAAAGACCTCTGGCGATAGCGTAATCGTTCCCTCTTGTACCTCGTACTCCCATGTACCCAAACGCGCAAGGTGTTGCGTCTCTAGCAGGCTGGCTTCGCTATGCGTTAGGTCATCCTGAATGGCTTTGAGGGTATCTAGGAGACTATTTACACTGAGGGCAACCGAGGTAACTTCATCTTGCCCTTCAATGGGTAGGCGCATTGCGGGGTCTTTTAGCGTGGAGATTTTCGTAACGCTACTATCAAGCCACTGTAGTCGCTCCACAAACGGCTCCACAAACTTGATACTTAGAAACGCGAAGAGTAGCGTGACTAAAAAGATAGCTACGGTAATACAGTTCTTTATCCAGAATCCGTAGGCGTAGAACTCGCGGGTATAGGTTCCCGTTAGAAGATAGGTCGTCTTCCAACCGATGTCCTTTATCTCCATGTAGGCGGTCATCTTATCGTTGGCGGTGTTCCTAACCACGATAGGCTTCGATTTGCTAAAGGATTCAGTGACTTCGGGAACCTCTGCCACCGAGATAACTCGCAGGTCGATTTGTGCTTGGTTGCCAATCGCCGTAATCTCTTCGGGGGAGAATCGGTGAATAAAAAGTAACGCGCCCGAAACATCAACCTCGGTATGTCCATTAGCATCGGTAATGGGCGCACTAACGACAAGGTGAACCCCTTCTGGGCGGCAGAAGCAGTTACTGAGGGGCTTCTCTAAGAAGTCATTCCCAATCTCCTTCTGACTTCTAAAGTCTTCTAGGAGGTTATCGGGAAAGGTGGGTAGTGTCTGCTGAGTGGCTCTATCTACGGCACGGCGCAAGAAATGTTGCCCATCTTTAGCGACCTCATCGCGCTCTTTACTAAAGAAGCAGAGAAAATCCACCTTGTTGTGTACCAGTGCTGCAGGTTGGAGGTGAGTAGCGATGTACTGTTCCGCAATATCGGGTTCTTTATGGCGTTTGAGGTAGCGGTAGGTGTCGTCGGAACGCGCCCACTCCACAAGGGTCTGATTGAACTCCCTCAGACGCTCGTCCATAATGGCTCTGGCGTTGGCAAGCCGTTGCGCCGTTGTATCGCTCTCAATTTTGGCAACACGCGCCAAAAGCACGGGGCTAAAATACCAGTAGTTAAGACAAGCCAACAGTGCAAAAATCGCCAAAGACTGCACGGCAAG
>OMJJ01000024.1 GCA_900299305.1 bacterium
ATGGGCAGGTGGTGGTTGGCGGAGGCATGATTCAGCACGAGATTCGAGATTAGCATGGCAGAGGTCTCCGCGTTACTACAGAAGGCGCGTACCGCCGCCGAACGCGCCCACTGTCCCTACTCTCGTTTTCAGGTAGGGGCGGTTATTGAGACCGAACTCGGCGATTTCGAGGGATGTAACGTCGAGAACGCCAGCTACGGCTTAACGATTTGTGCCGAGCGAGTCGCTCTGTTTCATGCGGTAGCGCACGGCGCAAAACAGTTTCGGAGGCTTGCCGTCTCCTGCCGCTCTGCCAAAGAGAACGACCCTCCAGCAAGTAAAATGCCGTGCGGGGCGTGTAGGCAGGTGATTACGGAACTTATGCCCGCCGAAGCAGTTATCGAAATAGACGGGGTAGGAGTTTGGCAGGTAGGGGAACTTCTACCGCTTGCCTTTCGTCTACCCTAAACAACCCATACCAAACACCAGAAACGGGTACCCCAAACTATGGGACAAGTGATAAACGCGCTGATAATCGTACTGCTACTTGTGAGCATCGTTGCCGTTTTGCGTCTGCTACAAGTAATGAAGAGACTAGAGACAACCCTAGACACCACGCAAAAGGACGTAAATAAAACCCTAGAGCAACTGAACGGGGTCGCCGCCTCTACGCAAAAACTGATGAACGACGAACTTGCCCCCACCCTCCAAGTGGCACGGCAGACGATGGAGAATGTGCAGGTGACAACTCGTGCTCTCGCCGACGTAACTCAGTCTGCCCAGCGGGTAACGCAAAAAGTAGAGGGTATGATGGAGACCACACGCCTCATTTCGTCGAGCGCAGGCATAGCAAAGGGGATATTTGGGGGGCTACGCGCCCTTATTACGGGTAGCAAGCCCAAATCTCAAGCGGCTCCCAAACCCGCTACACCCAAAGAGACCGAAGCACAACCCACTCCTACCAAATCTTTGAAGTCGAAACAGTAGGAACTACGTACTCTAGGTAGCAAGTGATTGGGGAGTGCATTGTGCCAAAGCCCTACGATAACAGTGCCAAACAACTCGTGGACGAACAGCCCCAAGACTGGCTAAGGCTATTCGGTATTGAGTTCGACAGTGTAGAGATTATCGACGCAGACCTCTCTACCGTTATCGCAACAGCCGATAAACTGATTAGGGTGCAAGCAAAACAGCCGTTCATCGCGCATATCGAACTCCAAGCCTCTTACGAAAACGAGATGGCAGAGCGGTTCATGGTCTACAATGTGCTTGCTAGTCACCGTACCAAACTGCCCGTAAGAACGGTGGTGGTTCTACTGCGCCCCGAAGCCGATGGGCGGGTAATGCGAGAGCCATTTATACGTCAGTTTGAGGGAGAAGAGCCGTATCATCAGTTTCATTTTCGCGTGGTTCGCTTGTGGCAAGAGCCAGCAGAGAAGTATTTAGAGGGCGGATTAGGTACATTACCTTTAGCCCCCCTCTCTGCGGTGACTGCGAAGGAGCTTCCCGATGTAATACACCGTATGGCAAAGCGGATAGAGTCCGAAAGCCAAGACCCAAGCCGAATGTGGACTGCAACCTACCTTCTTATGGGGTTACGCTATACGCAGTCCGAAACTCGACGTATACTAAGAGGAGTACGAGGCATGAAAGAATCGAGTACCTACCAAGCGATATGGGAAGAGGGAAAGACAGTAGGTCTTTTAGAAGGCAGGCAAGAAGGCAAAGCAGAGGAGGCACTACGTCTTCTTCTGTTGTTTGGGAGTAAGCGGCTTGGAGAGCCTTCCGAGCGTGTTCTAAGTAGCCTTCACTCTATTACCTCGCTAGAGAGACTAGAGAAGTTGGCAGGTCGGCTTATGGAAGTGGAGAGTTGGTCAGAACTGCTTGCAGAGGGGTAAAATATCTCTCGTAAGAGAGCCAGAAAGGATAGAGACAGTGGCAAACAACGAAGAGGATAGAAGTGTACTGCTGAGTGTTTTGGCAGGAATAGGGATTGGGGTGCTGGTAGGTGCGGTAGCAGGCTTGCTGCTTGCTCCCAAAACCGGTGAAGAGACCCGTGATGACCTTAGCAAAACACTAGGCGATTTAAGTGACAAGGTAACGGAGCTAGGGCGCAATGTGGGTACAAAAGTGACCAGTGCCGTCGAGCGTACTCGTGCCCAAGTAGTACAAAAACTAGGCGAGGTTCCCCCAGAAGGCGAAGAGAGCGTAGGCTAGTTCATGCCCGAAAGGAACCCCAAAACCAGTAAAGGGGGAGGAGAGACCCTATCTTCGGATAGGGAGACTCTTCCCCTTCCTGATTCCGAAGAGGCGTTGGCAAATGTGACCGCTATGTTCCTTCCACCTCAAGAGGCGGGTAAGGAGAAGGCGCGTCTGCTTCCGGTTGCCGTCTACCCTATGGGCTTGTCTCGTGTGGGATTACGGCGGTTTTTCTGGGTTACGATTTTGGGGATAGGGGCACTCTACTTTTTGTTACAAGTACAGTCTATCGTTCCCCCATTCCTTATCTCGTTCTTTCTCGCCGCACTTTTCGACCCCATTCTCCGCAAACTGGGGAAGACAGGTCGTCCCCGTTGGGCAAATATCGCTCTTATCTATTTAGGCACTATTTTCGCGATAGCCCTCGTAGTTGTCTCTGTGGTTCCTAATGCAATCGTTCAGTTTCAGGACTTTAGCCTGAACTTTAGTACCTACTACACCAAAATTCAGGTGAACGCAGACACTTGGATTCACAACAACTCCGCCCTACTAAAGCGGATGAACCTCCACGAAAACAGCCTCAGTGACTTCCTTACGTCTCAATCTAGCCCCCTTAAAAACGGACTCGACTCGTTTCTTATTAGCCTAACAGGGTTGGCAAAAAGCCTATTCGCTCATGCGGTCTGGTTTATTATTATTCCCATTGCTACGTTTATCCTCATGCTAGACTACCCCTACCTTCGTGCACGCATTATCTCTTTTTTTCCAGATGATTATCGCGCCGATGTAGACTCGGTAAGTAGCGAGATTATGGACGTTTTTAGCGACTACATTCGGGGGCTACTCAAGGTCTGTGCGCTCTTTAGCGTGATGGCATATATTCTCTATACTCTGCTAGGAGTGCAGTACGCGCTGGTACTGGGGCTATTTGCGGGACTCTTCTATGCGATTCCTTATGTGGGTTCGCTCGCCTCTTCGATTTTGGTGGGTAGTGTTGCATTCTCTATGGAGGCACACACGTCACTTCTCTTTTGGCACGTACCCGCCAACTCAATTCCCTTCACCCTCACCTGCGTTGCTCTTATTATCCTACAAACGCTTCTCTTCGATAACCTCATCTATCCGCGAGTGGTAGGAGGGGTCGTTGGGCTACATCCGGTAGTTATCATGTTCGCAATGACGGCGGGGGCAACGCTACTAGGCTTACCCGGAATGTTGGTTGCGGTTCCGGTAGCGGCTTCGATACAGGTAATTGTAAAAGCGATGTTTCCGCGCCTAAAAGAGCCTCCTCCTGCTCGCCCCTCCACCGATTAAAACTTCCTCACTACAGATTCCAATAACTTGGGTTATAATAGGCTATACAAGCAGGAAATGGTCTGCAAATCGCGAATCATAAAATCGCTGGTACTTTAACAAAAACCCTTTTATAAAAAAGGTACTGCCACTTTTGGGGAGGGGAGAAAGCCCTTATGAAACAGAGAAAAGATTCTATAACCCGTATCCGCCGATTTTGGAGTATAGGGGTTGTTGCGTGTGTTACTGCGTTTGCCTCCTTTGCGTTTTTGTCGCCGCAAACCGCAAGAACTGATAAGCAGGTGGTCTCGTTAGCCGCACACGTTCCTAACATCGTCAAAAAATCTCGGAAGCTAGGCAGGGTTGCGTCTACCGAGCAGATACAACTCGCTATCACGCTACCGCTTAGAAACACCGAAGAACTAGACACCTTCCTAAGACGTGTGTACGATAAGCACGACAACCTCTATGGGCAGTACCTTACTACCGACGAATTTACTGCCAACTACAGCCCCACCGAAGAGGACTACAACGCCGTAGTGGAGTTTGCACAAGCGAACGGATTACAAATCACCGGAACCCCCTCCAACCGCCTCTTACTAGACGTAAGCGGCTCGGCATCTGCCGTTGAGAAGGCATTTGGGCTACATCTCAACCGCTATCAAGCCCCCAACGGGAGGCAGTACTACGCTCCAGACGCAAACCCCATTATCCCCGGACACCTTCAGGGTAAAGTAACGGGTATTTCGGGACTGAATAACTACGCCGTTCGCCGTACCCACTACATCAAACGCCCCGCCAACGCGGTAAACCCACGTGGCGGCAATCCGCACGGTAGTGGACCGGGCGGCGGACTCTCTCCAAGTGATATTCGTACTGCCTACAACCTCAACAGCGTAACCGCTACGGGGGCGGGGCAAACCATCGCCCTCTTTGAACTAGATGGCTATGTCGCTTCTGATATTACCGCGTATGAGAATAAGTTCAACCTGCCCAAAGTACCCTTAAAGAACATTCTGGTAGACGGCTTTAATGGCAGCGCAGGTGGCGGGGCAGACGAAGTTACTCTCGACATCGAACTGCAAATTGCGATGGCTCCTGGTGTAAACAGTGTACTGGTTTACGAGGGACCGAACACCAGCCCTGGCGTTCTGGATACCTACAACAAAATCGCTACCGATAACCTCGCCAAGCAGATAAGCACCAGTTGGGGGCTGGCGGAAGAGTTCGATTCTCCCACAGAACTCAACACAGAAAACAGTATCTTTAAGCAGATGGCGGCACAAGGACAGAGCATCTATGCCGCCGCAGGAGATTCCGGTGCGTTCGATAACGGCTCGACTATTAGTGTAGACGACCCTGCCTCTCAGCCGTTTATGACGGGAGTTGGTGGCACAAAACTCAGCATTAAGAGCGACGGAACCTATATCTCCGAAACCACATGGGGCGACTCCGGTTCGCAGTCGGGTGGCGGTGGTGGTATCAGCACAATATGGGACATTCCTGCTTATCAGGTAGGTGTGGTCTCGGCGGCAAGCAAAGGCTCTACCACAAAACGTAACGTTCCTGATGTCGCTTTGGATTCTGACCCCAGCACAGGCTACTCTATCTTTGTAGGAGGGCAGTGGAACATCTTTGGGGGAACGAGTTGTGCTTCGCCGCTATGGGCAGGTTTTACTGCTCTGGTAAACCAACAACGCGCCGCAAGTAATCTTCAGCCACTTGGGTTTGCAAACCCCACCCTTTACACCATTGGAAAGAGCGCAAACTACTCGATTGATTTCCACGACATAGCTGACAAAAGCACAAACCTCTTCTATCCGGCAGTAACGGGCTTTGACGATGCTACTGGTTGGGGAACCATCAACGGGGCAAACCTCATCAAAGATATGTCGGGGGCGGTTGACCTACCGGCTCCCAAGAGCCTAAAAGCAGTAAAAGGCGACCTGAAAGTAGACCTCACTTGGCTTGCTTCTAAAGGGGCAACGGGCTACAACATCTACCGCGGCGTAGCATCGGGACAAGAGACTCTGCTTACCACGAACGTCTCTACTCTCGCTTATACCGATAAGTCGGTGGTTAGCGGCATTACCTACTACTACAAAGTGACCGCCATTACCAGCACCTCCGAGAGCGGTTTCTCGAACGAAGCCTCTGCCACTCCTTCGGGAACGGTGAAGGCACAACTGCTAGGGAACCCCGGCTTCGAGAACGGTACAAAATCCGCACCTTGGGTAGCTTCTGCGGGAGTAATAGACAACTCCAGTTCGCAAGCGGCACACGGCGGTAAGTGGAAAGCGTGGATGTGCGGCTATGGCACTACCCATACCGACTCCGTTATGCAGCAGGTCATCATTCCTTCGACTGCGGTTGCGGGTTCGCTCAGTTTCTGGCTACACATCGACTCGGCGGAACTCTCTAGCGCAGGAGTAAAGGATACCCTTGTGGTACAGATACGCGATGCATCGGGTACGGTGCTGAATACTCTAGGAACCTACTCCAACGTAAACGCTAAGGGCGGCTTCGTGAAGGTGGTGTTTGATATGAGTCCATATATCGGAAAGACCGTTCAGGTCTATCTACTGGCTTCTGAGAACGGCTCGAAGCAGACCTCCTTTGTGGTAGACGACTTTGCTCTGAACGTGCAGTAGTCGGCTCTCCAATCAAAAGCATAGCCCCCGCAACCAGTTCTGTTGCGGGGGCTTATTTTGTGTTTGATTGCGTTACGAAATCAAGACAGATAGGCTATCGTGGTGAATAGAGAATGGTGTCTGAATCTCTTTTGCCTGTGCGATATCTCTTTTTGGTATGTTTATGAGAATCTGTTACCTGTTTATCCTCTAGGCAGGGGTTGGGTTTGCGATGCTGTAGATACATGGCACGTATTATTTCAAGATTACCTGCTCCAACAGGTATGTGCTTGGTAGAGCGGAGAGCCATTGCACCCGCCACAAGCATAACCGTAAGGCTCAACCCCCCAACTAAGAGGTGAGTGCGTGTGAGGGAGGAAAGTTTTCTTGTGTGTAGGTGTGTATAAAAGGACAGTTGCGGAATATAGGTTGGTTCGATGGTATCTAGGCGGCTATGGAGTTTTGCCATAAAGTCGCTACGGGTGTCGTGCTTGGGGGCAGAGCGCACAAGGTGAATAGTCTCCGTCATTTCATGGCGAACTTGTTGGCACTCTTTGCAACGGGCAAGGTGTTTTTCTACGACCCAGACCTTGCGTACCGAAAGCAGGTTGTCGTGGTAATCCGATAGCAGGTTGCGAACTGCCGAACACTCTGAGGGATTGTGTAGGAAGGGTGTTCTCATAGTGGTATTAGCCTAAAGGGTTGCTTTTAAGATAGGGTGAGAGCGTGTCGCGCATCTGCACACGCGCATTAAAAATACGAGATTTTACGGTTCCGAGGGGTGCGCTTACAATACCGGATATCTCGTCATACGAAAGCCCCTCTATATCGTAGAGCAGAACCGCGATACGCAGTTTTTCTGGTAGCAGAGACAAGGCTCTTTCTACCTCCGTACCCAACTCCTTATTTATTACCATTCGTTGGGGGTCGAAGCGCACATCGGGGGCATCGCGCAGGTCGCCCTCCTCCTCATCGGTTTGGGACTGGACAAGGGAGGTGGCTTGGATATGGGTTTTGGTCTTTCTATTGAAGTCGATACAGAGATTGGTGGCGATCCGAAACAGCCATGTGTTTAGGCTGGCACGGCTTTGAAAGGTGTGGATGCTTACGTAGGCGCGGACAAAGGTCTCTTGGGTGAGGTCTTCCGCATCGGTGGTGCTGGCAACCATTCGGCTTATGTAGTTGTAGACTTTGCCTTTATAACGTAACACTATCTCATTGAAGGCGGCACGGTCATTTGCCTGTGCGCGTTGAATGAGTTGGGTCTCGCTATGGATGGCATTTCCCCTAGCCCACATGGTCTCTTACTACTCCCTAGTTGGTATTCATGGATAGAGACGTATGATACCGTAAATTGTTCATTTTTGGTAGTGGTGTTTTGCCATTGATTCTACCTGTGCGTAGTTTCCGAGTTGGAATCCGTTGCTCTCTATGGCGTGGCGTACTTTGGGTGAGAGTAGCGCGTGTAGTTCTACATCTTTCACGGTTTCGGTCTGCTCTTCGGGAGGTAGGAGGTGCGCGTGATTTGCACCGGGATGGAAATAGATTTCGTTGGTGGTTCCTTCTAGTCGCCCCAAAAGACGTAGGACATACTCTTCGTTCATCTGCCCGGTTTGCAAGTGTCCATATACGCGGTCACAAACAAAGAAGGGAGTCTCTCCTTGTAACCTACTTAGGTTACGCTTGCGTAGCATCCGAAAAATGAGCGCGGCAACAGTATCTAGGTTGACCCCCTGCCCCCCAGAACGGAGGTGAGCGCGTATCGGCTCATAGGGGTAACGGATACGGGAGACACGATATTTTTTGCACAGGCGCACCATCTCGTCCCACACCACAGGCGGCAGATGAAAGTGCTGATGCCCATCTACGTGCGACCATGCTAGCCCCGTTTGGGCGAAGCGTGCAAACTGCGCCTCCATCTCTGCGAATAGCTCTTTTTGCGCGATTTTGGAAAACGTATAACGCACCCCTGCCCGAAACAGGTCGCCTTCGAGTACCTGCTTGGGGGTGACGATATGCGGAATGGTTTCGGGGGGGAGAACGGGGCTATCGAGAGTGAGGGTGAGGTGTAGCCCTACTCCTAGCGAGGGCATTTCTTGCGCCATTGCTACCGCCTCGTCAAAGGCTTGCCCCCCCGCCATAAGGCTGGCACTGGTGAGGATACCCTCTCTGTGCGCCTTCTGAATAGCGGCGTTGACGGTGTGCGAATAGCCGAAGTCGTCGGCATTGATAATGAGAAAACGGTTCATGCTGGGTTATGCGATTTTGGGAGCGGCAAATCGAACAGGATTTGTCTACCTCGTCTCTATTTTCTTTGGAGGGCGCGACGCTTTACAAATGAGTCGATAGCAACGGCGAGAATAATCACGGCTCCAGTAACGGCAGTACCCGCGTAGGTAGATGCCCCCAACAACACAAGCCCATTCCGAATAACCGCGATAATTAACGCACCAAGAATCGCGCCGGGAACCGAACCATGCCCTCCGCTCAACGCAGTACCCCCAATAATTACCGAAGCGATAACCCACAACTCAAAACCGGTTCCGGTGCTAGGGTCGGCGGACTGGAGAAACGCGAGCGCGATAATTCCTGCGAGAGCCGCTATCGTGCCGTTGAGGGTCATTACTCCAATTCGGTAGCGGTTTAGGGGGATACCTGCAAGGTAGGAGGCTACAGGGTTACTGCCTATCGCTTCTACCCGTCGTCCAAACACGGAACGAGTGAGTGCCAACCACCCTAGTACTCCCATACCAAACATGATAAGAACACTGGTAGGAATACGGGCTATCTCGCCACCACCAAGCGTAAAGAGTAGGCTGTCTTTGGAGAACTGACTGATGGGGGTAGCACTACAAAGCACGAGTGCAACCCCGCGATAGACGCTGAGGGTTCCTAGCGTAACGATAATCATGGAGATACGAAGCCACACCGCCAACACTCCGTTGACAAAGCCGCATAACGCCCCCGTAAGTAGCCCAATGAGCAGGGCGATTGGGATGGGGGTGTGTCCTCGTAAGGCGATAGCAGTAACGATATTGGTAAGCGTGAAGATAGAGCCTACCGAGAGGTCGATATCTCCCATTGAGATAACCCACACCATCCCAACTGCCATAATCCCGTAGTAGGAGGCTTGACGCGCTACCTGCAAAAGGTTGAGTTGGGTGAGAAATGAGGTAGTGGTAAGGGAGAGCGCAATCATCAGGACGATAAGGGCGATAAGCACCCCTATCTCTTGTAGCCCCCGTATTTTCTGAAACGCCCTATTCATCGAGAGTACGCACCATCGTTACAAGGGTGGAGAGTTTATGGTCGGCGAATGTCCAGACCACCTTTTTGTCGCGTGTCACCTCGAAGGCATGAACCCCACGCCCCTCACTCCCGCGTAGGAAGTTGGCAACAACTAGGTTTCCGTTCTTCAAAATCTGAATACCCGTTATCCATGTAAGCCCTAGTTCGGGCGCGTCTTTTGCACTGAACTCCCACACGATTTTTTTATCGCGGTTTACTTCGATAATTCGCGCCTGTGTTCCGCACCCTATTAGGGTATTGCCGTTCTTGAGGCGTATCGCCTCGAAAACGTTGGTAACACCCGGATACTCCCACACCACCTTGCCTTCGCTTGTCACTTCGCGCACAGTTGCGTCTGCCTCATGACAAGCGAGTAGGTTGCCGTTCTTTAGTTTATGGATGCTACGGAGTTGGCGGTGCGCGGGCTTTTCGTTGGTGGTTAGCGGGGTAGTGCGAACCTCTTTGCCTTCCTTATCCACCTCTACCGCTTGGCAGGGACCTTGCTCTCCTACAAGGATATTGCCGTTTGGTAGGCGGCTAAAACCGAGTACCTGCTCACACTTCGCGGTGTAGTTCCATACTACTTTGTGGTCTTTGTCAACCTCCTGTACTCCAGTAGGGTTGCCCCCGTAGGCGTAGATAATATGACCGTTTTTCAGACGCTCGAACATCACCGCAAGACTAGGCAGGGGGTGTTCCCACACTACTTTGCCCTCGGCAGAGAGTTCCACGATACGATTACCGGGGGAGTACTGCATATAGAGGAAATGGTGCGTTTTTGGGGTAGAGGGTTCGTCTTGTGCAGAGGCACATAGAGCAAAACAGAGCATACAACAACTGAGTAAGGAAAGTAGGGTTCGGCGCATATCGGTTCTCTCTTATTGGGAAGTAGTTTTGGGTTAGGAGTATATTCGTTGTGCGGTACGCTGTATCCTCCCCTACGGTTTACAAACAAAAATCCCCCTCCTCTTTGGCAGAATACCGTGAGGAGGGGGAGTACCCTTGTGTTCAGAGAGTAGAAACTACCTGAACTACTTGGTTATCGTCAGGTTTGCAGATTTAGCACCTGCCGTTATCGTCGCAGTGATGTTCTTCGTTACTGTGGTGGTCGTCACGGTGAAGGTCGCAGAAGTAGCACCCGCAGGAACTGTTACCGATGCAGGAACCTGTGCTGAAGTACTACTACTTGCCAAAGTAACTACAAACCCCGCAGGTCCTGCCTTACCCGTTAGAGTAACGGTTCCCGTCGAAGAGTCGCCTCCCTTTACCGTGGTTGGGTTGAGGGTGAAACTACTCAAACTCGCAGGAGTTACCGTCAACGTTTTGGTGAGGGTAACACTACCCGACTTCGCCGTAATCGTCGCAGTAGCAGATGCCGAGACCGCTAACGTCGTGATACTGAAAGTAGCGTTGCTCTTACCCTTGAGGATAGTCACGCTTACCGGAACCGTTGCCGTGCTGGTATCCGAAGAGGTCAGAGTGACTACCGTGTCTACATTCGCAGTGGAGTTCAGAGCAACTGTACCCGATACCACCGTTCCTCCCAGCACCGAAGTCTTGGAGAGGTTCAGGGTACTCAACACGACGGGGTTCACCGTAATCGTAGCACCCACACTCGCACCGTTCAACTTCGCCAAGATGTCCGAAGTAGCAACCACCGTTACTATCGGAGTTGTCACCGAGAAGGTGGCAGAGGTGTTCCCCTTGAGTATCTTGACCGTTGCTCCTACCGTTGCCGCGGCGGTGTTGGTAGAGGAGATCTTGATGGTGGTATCTGCCAACGCAGGAGCATTGAGTGTCACCGTTCCCGTAGACTTCTTCCCGCCAATCACACTCGTGGGGTTCAGGGTAACGGAGGCGATACCGGGAGCCGTGATACTAAAGGGAAGGCTTTGGGTGTCTCCTCCCCCAATGCTGTAGGTGTGTACCGAGACATTGGCGGTTCCCACGGCATTGAGCCGACTTGGATCTACATACGCCAGCAGTAGGTTGGGGCTGATGTAGACGGTGGTGAGGTCATCCCCATTCCAACGTACCGCACTGAAACCAGTGAGGTTGCTACCCGTCACGAAGAAACTGGCTCCGTTGGGTGCGCCTACCGGGGCGGTGTTGGGAAGCAGGGAGGTAAGTACGGGTTTGGGTTGTGGGTTTCCGCCGTAGGTCTGGTGGTCTCCTGTGTTGTCTGCGTTGTCTATGCTCCAGTACTCTATGGTGAAGGGAGTACCGAAGGGGTAGACGAGAGTACCCGTGTATATCTGTACCACATCGGGCTTAGTCGAGTCGATGTAGTAGATGTTTTTGATACCGGAGAGGTTGTCGGTAGCCGAGAGGTCTACATGGAAACCGTCGTCGGGGTTGGTGGGAGTAAGGGTTGCAACCGGATTGGTCTTGTCGAGACCGAAGTTGTAGGTTTTGGTAGTCTCGACATTGCCTAAGTTGTCGGTAGCGTAGTAGGTGAGGGTGTGCCTCCCTTCTGCGGTGATGGGGTCGAGGGTAGCGGTGGTAGCGTTGACGGTAACGGGTGTTGCTCCATCGAGGCTATAGGTGATGCTGGCTACTCCCGTTCCCACATCGGTAGCGTTGAGGGTGAGGGTAGTGTCTGTTTTGTTGTACCCTGCTCCATTTGCAGGAGGGTTGGAAGTAACAGTTGTTGTGGGAGCCGTGGTGTCCGGTCCGAGGGCGAGGGCAAAGGCAAAGCCTGCCGTAGCCGTTAGGAAGTTTCCGGTGGGAACACCATTTTTGACAGTGGCACTATTGGTACCCCAGACCGAGAGAGTACCATCCCCAAGAAGACCCACAGGGTTAGAGCCATTTCCTCTAATGGAGAGGAAGTTGCCAGTAGGGATACTGCCTATCCCAAAACCGGTAAACCCCCAAGCCGTTGCGGAACCATCTCCACGAAGCGCGATGGAGGAATGGCCAAATGGTGACACAGCGATGTACCCGCCATCTTTAGGAGTGTTTCTTACCTGTGCGTTGAAGTCATACCCCCAACTGAAGAGAGTGCCATCTCCCTTGAGTACGGCAAGGTGGTGAAAACCAGAACCGAGAGAGGTTATATTCCCAAAGGTAGGAGCGTTGCTCACCTGCCCCGTAATATCACTTCCCCAAACCACGACGGTACCGTCTGCACGAAGAGCGGCACTATGGTAAGTACCTGCCGTAATCGCGATATAGCCTCCATCGGTAGGAGTTTTCGATACCTGTCCAAAAGCGTTACTGCCCCAACCTACGATATGCCCTGTGAGGTCAAGGGCAAGACCATGCCCATCCCCTGCGGCAATCGCTTTGTACTGACCATGAGGAACATTTGTCTGACCTGAATTATTGTATCCCCATGCCGCCAGAGTACCATCTGCCCTCAGAGCTAGCCCCCAATAGGAACCTGCCTCTATGGCAATGAAAGCACCGTTGGGAGCATTGAGTTCACCGTCGGGGTTATCTCCCCATGCCGTGATTGCCGACTCCGCTCGTATTCCCACTACATGAAAGGGATCCATTGCCAGCGTGGAGAAAGCACCTTTAGGTACATTCGCGACCTCCCCCTCGTTGTTGTTGCCCCAAACCACTACCGTGCCGTCTCCTCGTATTGCCGCACTGTTGTTGCCACCCGCAAAGATAGCACGATAACTACCTGCCGGAGTACCACTCACC
>OMJJ01000025.1 GCA_900299305.1 bacterium
CTTTCGCCCTCCGTATGAACGAAATCGCAAGGGGCTGCCTTAGCGAAGAAGACCTAACGCCCTCTATTGAGGTCGCTATGGAACTAGAGACCTCCGCGATAAGCCTCACTCTTCTGCGCGAAATCGAATCGCTTGCCCCCTTCGGTCACGATAACGACCTGCCTCTGTTTGTTTCGCGGGGGTTGCCCATTATGGACATCAAGCGTATGGGCAAAGAGTCGCAACACCTCAAAATCCTCTTTCGGGTAGAGGGGGTCAACTCCAACGACACGGTAGAGGCACTCTGGTGGAATCAGGGAGAGTTAGCGGAGGCAGTCGCTTCCCAGTCCTCACTCGATATATGTTATGCCCTCGAAGTCAACGAATTTCGCGGGGAACGCAAGGTACAGTTCAAACTTCACGACATTAAGCCTTCCGAATGGTAGGCACAAGGAGCAGATAATGCCAAACAACGGACACAACCCCGTCATTGGGGGCGGCGGCTTTCATCATATCGCCATTCGCGCCTACGACTTCGATAAAACGCTCGCCTTCTATGCGGCACTCGGCTTCGAGAAAAAGCACGGATGGGGTAGTGATGACCGCGCCAACGGAGGAAAAGACTCCCGCGCCGCCATGTTAGACGTGGGCGATGGCAACTACCTAGAGGTGTTTGCAGGGCGCGAAGGCGACCCTAATCAGGAACTGCCGGAGGGTGGGCTTCTCCATTTCGCGCTACGCACCACCGCCACCGACGAGGCTCTGGAACGCGCCCGTGCCGCGGGTGCTACCGTCACTATGGAGCCGCGCCGCGTGGTTCCCAACAACAGTGAGACCCCGCACGAGTTCTGGATTGCCTTTGTACGGGGCTTAGATGGTGAGGTCGTCGAGTTTTTCTATAACGACACCCTGTAAAACAGACTGTTTCTAAAGCCCTCCTGCAACACGCAGGGGGGCTTTGTGCGTATTCAGGGCAATCGCACTATTCTTAATGTTGCGTATTGGTTGGTGGTAGCCCTCATCACCAACCTCTTCTCCCAAGTTTGGGCGAAGAGGCGAATGCCTTGTATAGTAAGGTGGTTGCCTTTTGGCACAGGTACACTTCTCTAGCAACAAGAAAACTTTACTACTCTCTCTTTCTCCTAGAATTGGGAGAAAGATGTCCTGCAAGGACAGAATGAGGGCTAACCCCATAACTACACCGTAAAGTGAGTAACCCTCCTCTTTCAAGGCTAAATTTGATAAATTGAAGCAGGAGGAACCCCCTAGCATATTGAACCAATAGAGCAGTATAGACTACTCAATGAGGTATATCCATGAACCGATTCGCTCAAACGCTTATTGTCGCTCTACTCACTCTCTCTGTCCGCTCTATGGCAAAACCCCCTGCCGACTACTTTCCACCACCCGACAGCAAAGGGGGATGGCGTACTACCAAGACCTCCGAAGAGGCGCGGAAACTGGCGGGTATGGACTTAGCACGCCTCGAACAGGCGTATCAGTTTACAGAGCGGTGTAGCCAAAATGGGGGACTCCTCGTGGTACGACACGGCTATCTCGTGTTTGAAAAGTACTACGGGCGTGCCTACCGATACGGCAACCCCGACATGGCAAGCACAGGAAAGGCGTACACCAGCATCGCCATCGGGATTATGCTACAAGAGAAGCGTGACCAGATACCGGACGGGCTAAACCAGAAAGTCTTCACCGAAAAATATCTGCCAGAAGCATTTCCCCTCGATGACCCCCGCAAAGCCGATATTACACTCGGACACCTGCTCTGTATGTCGGCAGGATACTGGGGAGAGGGCGGCAGTCCGGGCGTGGTCTACGGGAAAGTAGTTCCCCTGCAACCCGTACCGGGGCAAGACATTCGGAACCTCGATATGTCCTCGTTACGCACTCCCCTATGGACGGCTCCCGGTCAGGGCTACTCCTACTCCTCCCCCGCCCCCCATATCGCCTCAATGGTGCTACGCCGCCTTACAGGAATGGATTTGAAAGACTACATTGATGAGCGGCTCGCCAAACCGATGGGTTGGGGTGCATGGAACTACTGTCTGCATCATGGAGACTACCACATGGCGCACGCCAACGGTGCAGGAAGTATCGCCGTTCATGCTACCGATGCCTTACGCTTTGGGTACTGCCTGCTACACAAAGGGAAATGGGGCAACAAGCAGTTAGTTCCTGCCGACTACATCGACCTATGTAACAAGCCCTCTCCGTTCAACCCGCATACCCCCTATACCTTGATGTTTGAAAACAACTCCGATGGACACGTAGCGGGTGCGCCGCGCGATAGTTACTACAAGTCGGGAGCGGGGGGCTTTGGTATCTTTGTGGTTCCCTCGTTGGATTTGGTTATCTACAAGTTGGGTGGACACAATGGTCAGTACGAACCCTCCTTAACGGGAATACCTCAAGTACACGAGTACGACGGTTCGCGTGATAACTGGAAATACATCCCTCGTACCCCCTTCAATGAGGGCAGTATGGGCGGTGACGATGGGCTACGGCGCGTGCTAGAGATGGTCTCTGCCGCCGTTATCGACTAACAAGGCAACACCAAAGGACAAAACAGTTGGATTTGCACTTCACAAGCGCAACCGCCACCGACGAAGAGCGGTCTGCTATTGATGCCACCCTAGACGGCGAGGCAGGAGCCTTACAACCGCCCACTACCAGTGAGCGGTTTCGTAAGCGTCACCTCCTGCTTCCCGTGCTTCATGCGGTGCAGAGCCGTGTTGGGTGGATAAGCCCCGGAGCCATTAACTACATGGGCGAACGCCTCACGGTTCCCCCCGCAGAGGCTTACGGGGTCGCGACGTTCTATGCCCTCTTCTCTACAGAACCGCAACCCCCAACCGTTCTTCATGTCTGCGACGACATCGCTTGCCAAACACGGGGGGCAGACGCACTCTGCAAACACCTAGAGGCGGAGTTTGGTAAGGAGGGCGTATCTTGTGCAAACGGGGCAATAACATGGAAACGAAGTCCCTGTTTGGGCTTATGCGAGAAAGCCCCCGCCGTACTGTTCCAAACATCGGGAGAGGAGTGCCAAGACTACACACTCGCTCCCGTAAACGCAGAGCAGTTGTCCTCTGCACTACGCGGGAAACCCTCCAAAGAGTTCCGCCCGATTCACGGCTTACCCCCTCAAACCGTTACCCCAGCCATGCCCCTCCTCAAGCGAGTCGGTTCGGTAGACCCTCTAAGTTATGAGGCTTACTGTGCCAATGGGGGCTACTCGGCACTACGCAGAGCGTTGGAGATAGGGGCGGTGGAGGTGATTCGTGAACTCTCTTCGGCGCGGCTTATGGGGCGTGGGGGCGCGGCGTTTCCTACAGGGGTGAAGTGGAAAGCGGTCTCGGAAGCCCCTGCCAAGCCGCACTATGTGGTCTGTAACGCCGACGAATCGGAACCCGGAACCTTCAAAGACCGCGTTATCATGGAGCAAGACCCCTTCGCGCTTATCGAAGCACTCACCATAGCGGGGTACGCTTGCGGAGCAGAGCAGGGTGTTATCTATATTCGCGGTGAGTACCCCGAAGCCACCAGCCACCTCCAAAACGCCATTCTGCAAGCACGAAGCGCAGGACTACTGGGCAACAACATTTTGGAGAGTGGACTAACCTTTGATATAGAGGTAAGGCGCGGGGCGGGGGCGTATATCTGTGGGGAGGAGACGGCTCTGCTAAACTCTCTGGAAGGCAAACGCGGAGAACCCCGGAACAAGCCCCCCTTCCCCGTCCATTTCGGACTGTTCGGAAAGCCGACGGCTATCAACAACGTGGAAACTCTGGTCAACGTGCTTCCCATCCTCCTCGAAGGGGGAAGCCAGTATGCAGAGATAGGCTCCGGTAACTCGACGGGGACGCGCCTCTTCTGCCTATCGGGGAACGTGGAGAGACCCGGTGTTTACGAAATTCCGTATGGAGCCACTCTCCGTAGCCTCCTCGAACTTGCGGGGGGAGTAGCCGGAGGGCGTAACCTGCAAGCGATTCTGCTCGGCGGGGCGGCGGGGGTGTTTGTGCGCCCCGATGAACTGGATATACCACTTACCCTAGAGGGCGCACGGGCGGCAAACGCAACGCTAGGCTCTGGAGTGGTGATGGTCTTCGATGATACGGTGGATATGCGCCGCATACTAACGCGCATAGCGGGCTTTTTCCGCGACGAATCGTGTGGGCAGTGTGTGCCGTGCCGTGTGGGAACCGTGCGCCAAGAGGAGGCTCTGTATCGGCTTATGGAGGCGAAAGGTGAACCCCAAAAGGAGTTGGCACTACTCGCCGAACTAGAACAGGTGATGAAGGATGCCTCTATCTGCGGGTTGGGGCATACCGCCTCCAGTGCGATTTCGTCTGCCATTCATCGGCTAGGCGTATTTCAAGGAGTAAAAGAGTGATGCAAAGCGTACTGCTCGCCCCTCCCAAACCGATGCTAACCCTCACCATAGATGGGGAGAGCGTTCGCGTCCCCGAAGGCTTCACTATTCTGCAAGCCCTCCGCAAAAAAGGAATCGAAACCCCTACGCTCTGCTATCTGGAGAACCTCACCCCTGTAAACGTGTGCCGCGTGTGCGTGGTGGAGGTGGTCGGTTCGAGGGTACTCGTTCCCTCCTGTTCGCGTAAGGTAGAGGAGGGTATGGTCGTGCTGACGAACTCAGAGCGCGTCCAGCACTCCCGCAAACTGGTATTAGAACTGCTCGCCTCTTCAGTAGACATGGCACTGGTGAACGAGGATACCAAACGGTGGATGCAGGAGTATGGTGCAGAACCGGAGAAGTTCGGGGAAGCCTCTGCCCCCTCCCAAGAGGGTGAGCGTGACGCACGTCATTCGGGACACCACCACGCCCCCCATAGCACCACTGCCGAGACCGTAGCACAGCCCGTTAAAGTAGATAACGACCTCTATATTCGCGACTATAGCAAGTGTATTCTGTGTTACAAATGCGTGGAGGCGTGTGGGGCAGACGCTCAGAACACCTTTGCGATTGCGGTGGCAGGGCGCGGCTTCGATGCGCGTATCTCTACCGAGTTCGCGATTCCCCTCACCGATTCCGCCTGTGTCTACTGCGGGAACTGTATCGGGGTATGCCCCACAAACGCCCTCATGTTCAAAAGCGAGTACGATATGAGGCAAGCAGAGACATGGGACGAAACCAAACAGACCGTTACCGAGACCATCTGCCCCTACTGCGGAGTAGGATGTAACCTCGAACTGCATATACAAGATAACCGTATCGTAAAAGCGACCTCCCCTCTTGACCGCGACATCACGCAAGGACATCTCTGTATCAAGGGGCGGTTCGGGTGGGAATTTATCAATAATCGGTAGCATCGAGAAATACAGTAGGTCTTACCTCAAACAATCGGAAAGGATGGATACGATAGTGCTTGGAATGTGGAGCGCATTGATGGCGTGTATGGCGATAATCGCTGGTACAGGCGGCGGAAAAGCGGAAAAAACGCTGGTAGAGCGGCTAGGCTACAAACCCACCGATAGACTGCTTATTATTCATGCGGACGACGTGGGAATGTGCCACTCCGTCAATATGGCAACCATTCAGGCGATGGAGAAGGGTGTGGTCTCTAGTGCCAGCATCATGGTTCCCTGTCCATGGATGCCAGAGATTGCGGAGTACTGCCGCAAGCACCCCCAAGCCGATTTCGGTCTGCACCTTACCCTTACCGCCGAGTGGGATTTGTACCGTTGGCGACCCGTTGCCTCCATTTCGGAGGTTCCCGGTCTGTTGGATAAGGAAGGATTTATCCACTCCACAGTCGAAGAGACCCTTGCACACGCCTCTACCAAAGAGGTAGAGACGGAGATAGCCGCGCAAATTAAACGCGCAAGGCAGTTTGGGATTGTACCTACCCATGTAGATTCACACATGGGAACGCTCTTTACGGGCAAGTTTATTAACTCCTACGCAAAGGTTTCCAAAGCGCACGGAGTACTGCCCATGATGCTCGACCCCAATCCAGACCGCGCCAAAATGCTGAAAGAAATCGGTATCGACGGGGTAAAAATCAAGCGTGACCTCGCCCCGCAAGGCTATGTGTTTTTGGATATGCTCTACGAGGATGTAGAGGGCAAAACGTTGGAAGAGCGGCGTGAGTTTATCTACAATCTCATTCGTAACCTCAAGCCCGGCGTTTCGGAGATTATCGTTCACCTTGCCCTCAACGACGATGAGGTACAGCACATTACCCACAGTTGGGAGAGGAGATACTGGGAGTATCAGATAGTAACCGACCCCAAAACTCGCGAACTGATAGACTCGCTGGGCGTGAAACTCATCGGCTACCGCGAACTTTCCAAACTCGCCTACAAACCCAACCCATAGGAGACCCCGCAAACCATGCAACTTGGCGAACGCATCTGGACAGAGATTCCCGAACTTACCAACAAAGTGGTGGTTGTACCGCTTGGCTCGTTAGAACAGCACGGACACCACCTTCCCATGCTTACCGATACTATGATAGGAACCGAAATTGCACGACGCGCAGAAGAGGCTCTGGGCGAAGAGGCACTGTTTCTACCTACGCTCTGGGTGGGTGCATCTGACCACCATCGCGCCATGCCCGGAACCGTTAGCATCTCGAACGCGGTCTATGTGCAGGTGCTGGTCTGTATTTTAGAAAGCCTTGTGGGGGCAGGGTTCCGCAAGATATTCCTCCTAAACGCACACGGCGGCAACATTACGCCCGGACGCATGGCTCTCTACGACGTTCAACTGCGCCACAAAGAGAAGGAAGACCTGTTCTTGACGTTTAGCAGTTGGTGGACGATTGCTGGCGACCAACTCGCGGATTTAGAGGGCTTTGAAGCCAAGTCAGTAACTCACGCTTGTGGTATGGAGACGAGTCAGATTTTGCGGCTCCGCCCGGAACTGGTACGAATGGATTTAGCCACTGGTGCTAACATTCCCTACGATTCTGCGTTCTGGGTTCCCGACTTCAATCGCCCTAGCCGAGTAGATGTAGCGCGTACCTTCGAGCAACTGAGCATTACAGGGGCGTTTGGGCATCCCGAAATCTCGACTACCGAGAAGGGCGAACTGCTATTCGAGACAGCGGCGAGAGAGGTTATCGCCTTCGTGCGCGAGTTTGCAACGTGGCAACCACTACCGCCACACTAGCACTCCTCTCCATCCCATCATAAGGCATTATTGAGCGCGTAACGCTTTAAAGGATTGTCTTCTCTATGAAACGATTTAGAGTTCCCATAGCTGTTAAAAAGACGGTCGCTTTCATTCTAGTGAGTATGAGTGTGTTGGTAGTACTGTTTTTATTTCCCCCATTTGGGTGGATATTTATGATTCAGTGGACACATTGGCAACAAGACAGGGTTCCGAGTACTTTTCGCAAAAACCAAGCCTTGTATACATCCATTGTTGCGAAGGCAAAGCACCTTTCCAACTCTAACGCAAGGCACTCGACATTCTATCTGGACAATCGCTTTGACCCCGAATCACTCAGTGCAACCCAAAAGAGTTCAAACCAAGGTATGACTGGTAAGGTCACGGTTACTAAAGACGATGAAGGGTACTCTCGTGTAGATATTACTGTGAGGGACGACGGGCACATGGGGCATACCATTTTCCACTACTCAGATGCAAGAGTAACTGAAGCAAACCTCTACGATAATTGCGGGAAAGATACTTTACTTTCAGAGCATTGGATATGTGAACAGAACAATTGCGATTGAATCCATTAAAGAAAAGAGGAGAACACGCGGTATGACCGCCGATTTTTACTGGGCGAACGTTCCTCCGGAAGAGGCTCCCATCGACGAATGGGTAGAGCAGTTTCATCGGGATGGCTATCTGTTTTTGGAGAATGTGCTTCCCCCTGCAATGTGCGAAACACTGAAAAGTGACCTAGACAATGCACTTGAGCAGAGAGCCGATGAGGGTTCGGGCGTGATACACCTGCATACCCGTATGTTCGAGACCAGCCCCACCAACCTTAGCCTGTTTGAGTTAGAGCCGATTGTCACCTTCGCCGAACGGCTTATCGCGAACTGTACCCATGTTATCCATAACAACTCGTTCAAGGTCTATCCGGGAAGTAAGGGTATCTCTACGTGGCATCAGGACGACGCGGCGCACTATCTGGTAACGGATGGCGAACCGCCTACCAATGTGCGCCTACCTGTCTTGCTCTTTACCGCAAACTACTACCTCACCGATGTACTCACGGTTGAAAATGGTCCCACGCAGGTTATTCCGCGTTCGCATCTCATTGGGGCGCACTGCCCACCCGATATAAAGGGTACAAAGTGGGAAGAGCAGGTGGTCTCGTGCTTAGGGAAGGCGGGAAGCGTGACGATGTTCAATAATCAGGTGTGGCACAGAGGCTCCCCCAACGATAGCGACGTTACCCGCTACATTACACAAGTGAGTTATGCGCGGCGGCTTGTGGGGCATAAGTACTACCCCTTTATGAACTACCAGATGCCGGAAGCCATTTACAAAGACGCAAGCCCCCGCCTAAAACGCCTGTTAGGGTTTCTGCCGTCGGGGGCTTATGGGTAGAGAGATACCCGCTACTTTGTCGGTGTGAGGAGATTAAGAGAGCGTAGCCATTCGGCGCAACGGTCTTCCCAGTGAGAGCTGGGCTGTTGGCTTCGGGGGAGGGTGGAACTAGGTGCGCCCTCCCCCCACATCGGTTGCCCCGTTTTTCGTACCCCGTAGCTATGCCCTCCAGAGGCGTACAGGTGTATCTCTACTGAGACCCCTGCCCGTTTTAGGGCGAGGTACATGACGGCGGAGTTCTCTACTTTCGCCATATTGTCATCGGTAGAGTGAACCAGAAAGACGGGCGGGGTATCGGGTGGAATGTGGATGTAGGGCGCAAGAGTTTCGCTGTTTCGCACGGTGAGGTAGCCGGAGTACGCCGCTACTACAAAATCCGGGCGGCAACTTACCTTGTCTATCTCGTCGGTGGGTTCGTAGGCGCGTTTTGCGAAGTGGGTAGCGGTAGTGAGTACGAGGTGTCCCCCAGCAGAGAAGCCCATCATCCCAATACGGTTGGGGTCGATGCTCCACTCCTTCGCCTTACTGCGTACTAGGCTAACCGCTCTCTGCGCGTCTAGCAAAGGCAGGGGGGCGGGAAGTTCCTCTATCTGTCCGGGGCGGCGCGGGCAACGGTACTTGAGGACGATACCCGTCACTCCAATGGTGTTGAGCCACTCGGCTATCTCTGTGCCTTCCAAGTCCCACGCCAGATTCCAGTATCCCCCGCCGGGGCATACGATTACCGCCGCCCCCGTATCCTTCTCCTTTGGGGGACGAAAAACCGTAAGGGTCGGTTTGGTTACGTTTGTCACCCATATCGCGTCTTTGGTGGGCGCGTCTTCTGGGGTGCGTATCCGCTCTGGGGGAAACGTACCGAAATCGCCGACGGTCTCACCGTGCCACACATTCAAAACTTCCACTTCACGCCTCCTATCGCTTTCTTGGAGAGTACGACTCGGAGGCGTGAATCTCCTGCTCCTGCCTTAACGAAACAGAAACATTAGTCAAGTACCTATCAACTGAATTTCCCCCAAAACAGGAATCCACAAGCCCATTGACGAATAGAGTAGCACGTCTATTTTGGAAAGGATGTGGCGCAGAGCAGGGTTGTCTGCGCCATTTTTGGATACTATGGAAACACAAGAGAGTATTCTCTTACAAAAGGTAACGCGCAAACTTATCCCCTTTATGTTTGTCCTCTACATTGTTGCCTATCTGGACAGGGTGAACGTCACCTTTGCCCAGTTGCAGATGAAAAAGGCACTCGATTTCACCGATACCGTCTATGGAATCGGTTCTGGTATCTTCTTTGTGGGCTACTTTCTGTTCGAGGTTCCGAGTAACCTGATACTAGAGAGGGTGGGCGCAAGACGCTGGATTGCCCGTATTATGGTAACGTGGGGCATTATGGCGGTGGGTATGCTGTTTATCAAAAGTGCCACCGCCTTTTACGCCATGCGTTTCCTGCTAGGGCTTGCAGAGGCAGGTTTCTTTCCGGGCATGATTCTCTACCTTACCTACTGGTATACCGCCAAAGAACGCGCTCGTATGATAGCCTCCTTTATGATAGCCATTCCCTTTGCCAATATCATCGGCTCACCCATCTCCGGTAAGTTACTCTCGTTAGAGGGGTTTGGTTTGGCAGGCTGGCAGTGGCTCTTCTTACTAGAGGGGATTCCTGCAATACTACTAGGTATTGTTGTCCTCTTCTATCTTCCCAATAACCCCCAATCTGCAAAATGGCTTAGTAAAGACGAAGCCGACTTGATACAGAGCCGCATAGATGCCGAACGCTCTCATAAGGAAGAGCATAGTCATGGCTCCCTAAAAGCCGCGATTTCGCACCCGCGAGTATGGCAGTTGTGCCTCATCTATTTCACCCTCAACGTAGGGGCTTACGGCATCAATATGTGGCTCCCGCAGATAATCAAGAGTTTCGGTAAACTTAGCGACGTACAAACAGGCTTCCTAACCGCTATTCCCTACGTAGCAGGAGCGATAGGGCTACTCTGCAACGGGTATCACTCAGACCGTACCCAAGAGCGAAGGCTACACGTCGCATTTGGGGCGTTGGTGGGTGCGATAGGTCTCTTTATCAGTGGGCAACTCAAGTCGCCTGTGGGTCAACTCTGCGCCATCACGGTGGCTCAGGCAGGTTTCAATGCGATGCTCGCCCCCTTCTGGACACTGCCCGTCGCGTTTCTGGTTAGTACGGCGGCGGCGGGAGGCATTGCGTTTATCAACTCGGTGGGCAACTTGGGCGGCTTTGTGGGTCCCTTCCTTATCGGTAAACTAAAAGAGCAGACGCATAGTTTTGCTATCCCGCTTACGGTGCTCTCGGTATTTCTATTTGTAGGGTTCCTCCTTACTTACGCCCTCAAGAAAGATGTTCCTACAGGAGCAGAAACGGAAGAGGGTTAGTAACTCATGTTATGCATTGGTAGGTTGTTCTGATGATTGGAGAGTCTACTTATCTGCTTACACCCCCCTATTCTCCGTCTCCTTTCCCCCGTTTGACACGGGAGAAAGGAGTGCTAAGGCGAAAGGTGTTCTGTTTGATTATAGGCAGTAAAAAGACGCAAGTCCTTCGAGTTTAGTGCATTTGCCCTTTCTCCTGCGTTCAGCGGGGGAAATGGTTGGGATAGGGGGCGTTTGCTATACAAATGTCGCTCTGAGTAAACACACAAACCTCTGCGTAACATAAGTTAGTAGCAATTTTTCCATAAACTGTGGGAACCTCTCTCTTGCCATTGTCGTCCAATAGAACGTTGCGCTTCGTAAAACGGCTATTCGATTCCCCCCGCAAACATTGCCGCTTTTTGTGCCTCCCCATGAGTTTCCTCTTAAAAGGAGAGTATCATGCCTCAGACCACCCTACAACCAGAGGTTAGCACCCGTTATCAAAACGCGGTAGAGAGCCTACTCAGCAAAGTACGACAAGACCCCTATGTTCTCGCCATGGTTCTCTATGGAAGCCTCTCCTACGATGTAGTGTGGGATAAAAGCGACATAGACGTTATACTGGTCACTCAAGAGACACGGCTAACCTCCTCCTGCATCAGCCTTGTAGAAGACGGTATTAACATCCATACCACGTTACTCACCCGCTCCGAGTTCAAGAAGCAACTAGAAGGCGCGGTGCAAGGCTCCTTTGCCCACTCTATGCTGATGAGGGGGCAACTGCTCTATACTCGCGACGAGTCTTTGGAAGAGTTATGGGCGAATCGGCAGGGATTCGGAATCAGAGACCGCGAAATCCGACTCTTAGAGGTCTCTATTGTTCCTCTGATGGGGCTTACCAAAGCCCAAAAGTGGCTGGTTGCCCGTAAAGACCCCTACTACAGCTTTTTCTGGATAATGAAGTGCCTCGATGGATTAGCCAACATAGAGACCATCCTTGCGGGAGAGATACCGGGGCGTGAGGTGCTATGGCAAGCCCTCCGCATCAACCCAACCACTTTCCAACCTCTCTATACCGACCTGATAGATAGCCCCAAAACCTTAGAGACCGTAGGCACAGCACTAGAGCGCATAGAGAGCTACCTGCGAGACCGCACTGTGCTAATTTTCCGCCCTGTTTTGGAGTACCTCTCCGATTCGGGAGGCGTGCGCTCTGCCCGTGAGATAGATGCCTATTTTCGGAAGCAGATCGGAGTAGATTTTGTCTCGCTGGTATGCGAATGGCTTGCCGAAGAGGGAATCATACAGCAAGCCGCTACCCCTGCCCGACTCACTGACAAAAGCCGTATTGATGTAGAAGAGGTCGCCTACTACTACGACGGCACACGCGATTAACCCCTTTCCCCCTTTCTCTCCTCTCTTTTTGTAACGAAAAGAGAGATACCACAAAAGGAGTCTGTCTTGAGAACCACCATCTCCGTGCAAGGTGCGCGTGAACACAACCTAAAAGACGTTTCTGTAGAGATACCGCGAGACAAACTGGTCGTATTTACGGGGGTAAGCGGCTCTGGAAAGTCCTCTCTCGCGTTCGATACCATCTATGCCGAAGGGCAACGCCTCTACCTAGAATCGCTCTCCTCCTTTGTGCGGCACTTCGTGGCACAGGCAGAAAAGCCCAAAGTTGCCTTTATACAGGGTCTCTCTCCTGTTGTATCTATTGGTCAGAAAACCGTAACTCGTAGCCCACGCTCCACCGTAGGAACCATGACCGATATTGCCGGCTACCTCAATCTTCTCTTTGCAACCGTTGGTACAGGACACTGCCCCTACTGCAACGAAATGCTACCTCTCCGTACTCTGGGGCAGATAACCGAGCGCGTTATGTCGCTTCCGCTGGGTACAAGGGTGGAGATACGTGCGCCCATTTTTTCTATCTACGGGGAAGATTTGGAGTTTCTGTTTGCAGAGGTACGCAAGAAAGGCTATCGTAAAATCTACCTCGACGGGGTACTCCAAGACATCTCGGAAGAGATAGAGGTGGACGAAACCCGCGCTCACCGCATGGAAGTTTTGGTAGATACCGTCCGCGTTCGCCCCGACTTAGAGAAGCCTATCAAAACCGCCTTAGAGGGTGCGCTAGGCGTAGGGGAACGCTTCCTCTCGGTTCACCTACCCGATGGGGAGGCACTGCCCGGCTTCGGCTGTTCGGAGCACGGTTTTGTAATGGGAGGAGTCTCCTCCGAAGATTTCATGTTCAACAACCCGCAGAGTGCTTGCCGCACCTGCTTGGGGCTAGGAACCTACCTACAGGTACACCCCGACCTCCTCGTCCCCGACAAACGCCGAAGCCTTGCAAACGGCGCGTTCATCCCCCAAGCGTTTCGCTACAACCGGGATACGTGGGACGGCAAAATCATGTATAGCCTCTCTCAGTACTACCATTTCAGCCTAGATACCCCTTTTCAAGAACTCCCTCCCGACATTGTAAAACTTATTTTCTACGGTTCGCAAGGGGAGAAGTTTGTCCTGCTCTGCCCACCGGGAGCAAAAGAGGATAAGTACGTTGGGAAGGAGTTCAAATTCGACGGCATTATCACGCGCATAGAGAGGCACTACCGCCGCTACCGCCAACAGCAGACCTCCCACTCCTATATGGAGGACTACCTCAATAAAGTGATGGTAGAACACCGTTGCCCCGACTGCCAAGGGGTACGCATACGCCCCCAAAGGCTACTGGTAACGGTGGGCGGTAAAAGTCTTTATGAGGTAGGCGGAGAGAACTTTGCGGAACTAAGCCGCTTTTTGCAGGGCTTGCAGTTTACCGGAAAAGCAAGTGAGGCAGGACAGGAGGTGCTGAAAGAGATACAGAGCCGCCTAAACCTGCTACTGGGTATCGGGCTAGACTACCTCAACTTTAATCGGCACTCTAGCACCCTATCGGGGGGAGAATCGCAACGCATACGCCTCTCTACACAGATTGGGTCGGGCTTAATGGGGATGCTCTATGTGCTAGACGAACCCTCTATAGGGCTACACCCCAAAGACACCGCGAAACTGGTAGAGACGCTACAGCACCTCCGAGACATCGGGAATACGGTACTGGTGGTAGAACACGACGAAGACACCATCCGCGCCGCCGACTGGGTGGTCGAGATGGGACCCGGTGCAGGAATACATGGCGGTCAGGTGGTAGCGGAAGGAACCTTTAACGAACTATTAGAGCATCCTACCTCCCTTACGGGGCGGTATCTTAGCGGAAGAGAGCAGATTCCCATTCCTACAACCCGCCGCACGGGAAACGGACATCGCCTTACGGTGCGTGGCGCAAGAGAGAACAACCTCAAAAATGTCGATGTGGATTTTCCGTTGGGATGTCTTTTGTGCGTTACGGGGGCTTCGGGGTCTGGAAAGAGTTCGCTTGTAAATGAGATACTCTATAAACGGCTACACGCCCGTTTCTTGGATAGCCGTACCCTACCGGGTGAACACGACTCCTTAGAGGGGCTAGAACACGTCAAAGATGTGATTCGGATAGACCAGTCTCCTATCGGGCGTACCCCCCGCTCCAATCCCGCGACCTACGTGGGCTTTTACGACGACATCCGCCGCCTGTTTGCCGAGGTTCCAGAGGCAAAGGAGAGGGAGTACACCGCAACGCGCTTCTCATTCAATGTAAAAGGGGGACGCTGTGAGGAGTGCGCGGGGCAGGGCTTTGTTACCACCCACCTCTCTTTTATGCCAGATGTAGAGGCTCCCTGCGAAGTGTGTAAAGGGACACGCTACAACAACGAAACCCTCGAAATTCTATATAAGGGCAAAACGATTTCGGAGGTTCTCGACCTGCCCCTCGAAGAGGGAACCGCCTTTTTTAGCGACCATCCAACCATTTGCCGCAAAATCGACGTATTGAATCGCTTGGGGCTGGGATACCTTACGCTAGGGCAGTCCGCTACCACCCTAAGCGGCGGGGAGGCACAGCGCGTTAAACTCGCAACCGAACTGAGCAAACTAAAGCGCGGTGGTCAGGTCGTCTATATTCTGGATGAGCCGACTACAGGGCTTCATCTTGCGGATATACAACGCCTTTTGGAGTGCCTAAACCGCCTTGTAGATGCGGGGCATAGCGTTATCGTGATAGAGCATAACATGGAGGTTATCAAAACCGCCGACTGGATTATCGACTTGGGTCCCGAAGGGGGGCACAGCGGCGGTGAAATTGTCTGCGTGGGAACACCCGAAACCGTAAAAGAGCATCCTACCTCCTACACAGGCTTGGCACTATGCTCCTATCTACCATAACCGAAGTTAAAGCAGGATTCCAAGCACAAAGGACGGAACATACTCCTTAAAACGAAGGAGTATGCTATGTATCCGGTTATCTCACAAGAGCAGAGAGACCAACTTCAGGAAAACGGCTATTTTGTCCTAGAGAACCTTTTTACCCTGCAAGAGATGGAAGCACTGACGCAACAGATAGAGGCGTTCCACCAGCGGCATGAAGAGGAGATACGCGCAAAAGGGGGAACAGAAGGAATCTCTCGTGCAGAGGAGATAGCCTTTACCCCCTTCCTCGCCGAACAGGACGAACAGATATGCGCCTTTACCAAACGTCCCGAATTTGTAGCGATAACTACCCAACTACTTGGTGAGAACATCGACCTCTACTGGAACCAAGCGGTCTTCAAAGCACCTGAAGGCAATAAGGAGTTCCCTTGGCATCAAGACGACGGCTATACCCCTGTAGAACCCTCACCCTATCTTACGCTCTGGCTCGCCCTCAACGACGCAACCGTTGAGAATGGATGTATCTCCGTACTGCCCGGCTCCCATAAGAACGGGCTTACCCCCCATGTTCAGTCTCCTATTGGGCTAGTATGCTACTCCGCCGATGCCCCCAACCAAGGCATACCTGTTCCCCTAAAAGCGGGGTCTATCGCGGTGTTCCTCTCGCTTACGTACCACAAAAGCGGGGTAAACCGCTCGCAAGGGTATCGCAAAGCGTACATTATCCAGTACTCCCACTCCCCGCTCAAAAACGCACGAACGGGCGAATGGATGGAGAACCGCATCGCGATTGCACGTAATGGGATCGCTGTCTAGTCTCGCAATTTTCCACGTTTAGAGGTATCATATCCTCAACAATCACCGAAACGTGTGATACACCGAATTTTAGAAGGAACACTAGGATATGCGAAAACTATCGCTCATACTGCTTGCCCTCGTAGGCTCTCTACTCCTATTTGGGGGGGCGGCAATCGCACAAGACGACGCAACCAAAGCCGAAATAACCGCGCTCTATACCCCCATTGCCCAACAGATACAAAAAGGGCAGAACGCCGACTTGGGAAAAGCGGCACACGCCGAGTTCAAGCACGTCTCTCTACTCGGTAAAGAGGGGAAAGCAGACCAGTGGAACAGCGAGTTCAAACAGGTTATCGCGGCAATCAAAGCCCCCGAATTTGCCCTTAGCCTAAACACCCTCACCGTAAAAGACAACGAAGCCACTGCCATCTTCGCAACAGAAGCGGCAGGCGACGGCGCACTCCCCGACGGGCGCATGGGCAACCTCAAATACACCCTTACTGAGAGAACGCTATGGGCAAAAGCAGACGGCGCATGGAAACTCAAAACCGTAAAGCACGTTATGACCGAATCCCGTATCGACAAACGGCTCATTCCCTTCCGTGGTGCCACTACTGGTGACGAAGATACCCGTCAAGCCCTCCAACAAGTGTATGACCTTATGGCGGACGTTTACGGTAAAGCAGACTGGGCAACCCTCGAAAAGACAATTCCCGATACTTTCCCCATTGTAGATGCTACAGGAGCAACTATCAGTAAAAAGGAGATGATAGACCGCCTGAAAAAGGGCTCGAAACTTCTCCAAAACCCCATCGTCTTTATGACCGTTCAGGCACTAGGCAAGGATGGAGATGCCGTGAAAGTAGTGCGCCTTGCAACCGTTGTTGCCGATGTCGCACTGCCCGGCGGCAAAATGGGACGCTTGAAGTATATCAACTGCACCCGCGACACATGGGCAAAAGGCGAGAAAACATGGGGTGCAAAGAAAACCGAAGAGCTACACGCCGACGCATGGCTCGATGGCAAACAACTTCCCCTCGCCCTTATCAGTGGAAACTAGCCTTGCTTAAAGGGGTGTACCTGTGTTCCAGAACAAAACACGCCAACAGAAACGAATCGCTGGCTCTGTCCTTATGGCGGTAGGCACAGTCGAGTTTTCTGTGGGCTGTCTCATCTGGTACACCAAGGCACACCCCTCCCTGTTTTACCTCTTTTGGGGTATCGGGGTTCTGTTTCTCTTTTGGGGACGCGCATGGCGCAAGCGATAGCCCCCTTTTGTACTTTCCTTTATGCAGTAGTCAGCGGATTAGCCCTCATCCTGTCCTGCGGACATCCTTGCCCCCAATTTTGGGGGAAGGAGGGTACTGCTGTAAGGTTTTCTGGTTATCAGAAGGGTATGCCTTTACAAGAGGCTACTATCTGACGATACCGTGCATTCGCCTCTTCGCCCAAACTTGGGAGAAGAGGTTGGTGATGAGGGCTAATACCTACCAGTACCTATTACCTGAGAGCAATGGATTACCCTACTAAACGCCCCCACCTCACCGCTTATATACGCCTATCTCTGGTATAATAGATTTCCCAATACCCACACCGTAGGAGAACTACTCTGATGTCTTTACGTATCTACAACACGATGTCCCGCTCTAAAGAGGATTTTATCCCACTGAATCCCCCCAAGGCGAGACTCTACTGTTGTGGACCTACGGTATATAACTACGCCCACATCGGGAACCTGCGTACCTACGTCTTTGAGGATATTCTGCGGCGTACCCTTCTCTTCAACGGCTTCGAGGTAGAACACGTGATGAACGTTACCGACGTGGGACACATGACCACCGATGCCGACGAGGGTGACGACAAGATGCAGGTCGCCGCGCAACGTGAAGGAAAATCGCCTTGGGATATCGCCCGATTTTATGAGGAGGCGTTTTTCCACGATACCGCACGACTCAATATCCAACGCCCCGAAATTACACCCCGCGCCACCGAACATATCAGTGAGATGATTGAGACGGTTCAAAAACTAGAGGAGAACGGCTACACCTACCTCACTCCAGAAGCCATCTACTTCGATACCTCGAAATCCGAAGACTACGGCAAACTCGCCCGCCTAAACCTAAACGAACAGAAGCAAGGCGCACGTGCCGAAGTGATTATGGACGAAACCAAGCGCAACCCCTCCGACTTTGTACTGTGGTTTCGTAACAAGCCCACCCACATTATGAAGTGGGAAAGCCCTTGGGGAGTAGGCTATCCGGGTTGGCATATCGAATGCTCTGCGATGTCTATGAAGTACTTAGGAGAGACCTTCGATATTCACTGCGGGGGAGTAGACCACATCCCTGTACACCATACCAACGAGATTGTGCAGAGCGAATGTGCCACAGGGCACACCTTTGTAAAGTACTGGATGCACGGCGAGTTTCTGCTAACCAACAACGCCAAACTCTCGAAATCTACGGGCGGCTCTATCAACCGTTTGCAGGCACTTATAGATGCGGGATACGACCCCCTCGGCTACCGCTACTTGTGCCTGCAGGCGCACTACCGCTCCGAACTCAACTTCTCGGTAGAGGCTTTGGAAGGCGCAACGGCGGGGCTACGCAAAATCTATGCGGCTCGCCCCGAAAACGACCCCTTCGCAAACAACGAAACGGGATACCAAGAGGCGCGAAAGCGAGTACTCGACGTTATCAATGACGACTTGGGAACCCCGCAAGCCATTGGGATACTCCACGCTTATGGCAGTCACCGCCTCTGGGTGGAGTTCGACGCGATTTTGGGGCTAGACATCGCCAAACGCTCTCAACCCGTAGAAGAGGCACTCTCGGAAGAGGTAGTCGCGCTGATTGAGCAACGTAACGCCGCTCGAAAAGCCAAAAACTGGGCGGAATCGGATGCGTTACGAAATCAACTTATCGCGCTAGGTTTTGAGGTGGGTGACGGACCGCAAGGAACCACCGTTAAGAGAAAGGCTCTCTAATACGCTATGAACGACTATCAGACACGGGTTGCCCGGCTTCAAACGGCGATGCAAGCAGAGGGGGTCGCGCTTACCCTCCTCGCTGGAACCGACCAGATGCGCTATCTTTCGGGTTGGCGTGAGGGGGGACATGAGCGGTTTGTAGGGCTATTTGTCCCCGCGCAAGGCGAGACCGCGTTTGTGGTTCCCGCCATGAACGCACCGCAAGCCCGAAAAACCCCGTTAGGAACCCAACAGGTACACGGTTGGGCAGACGAAAACGGCTGGCATCCCGACGCGAAAGCCCTCTTTGCACAGTATGGAGTAGGAGACGGGGCTACCGTGCTGGTAGACGACGAACTCCTAAGCGTTCACCTGCTAGGGCTACAGAGCCTGTTTCCTAATGTGCGATTTGCACCTTCCGGCGACCTTATGGCGAGTTTGCGGCAGGTGAAAACAGCGGCAGAGGTTGCCTCTTTAGACGAGGCGGCACGGCTGATTGACGAGGTTTTCGAGGAGACCCTAACCGCTCTGAAAGAGGGAGTTACCGAACTCGAAATCGCCGACTTCGTACTCTCTGCCATTAAGCGCAAAGGCTCTGCCCCCTCGTTCTCACCGCTTATCTGCTTTGGAGCGAACTGCGCCCTGCCTCACCACCACACCGGCAACACCTCCCTCAAAAAAGGCGATACGGTGATTATCGACATCGGTTGCCTCTCCGACTACTACGCTTCGGATATTACGCGCACCGTCTCCTTTGGCACACCTAGCGACCCCGACGCTTTCAAAGTGTACGAGATAGTACACAAAGCGCACTGGTCAGCACGAAACCACGCAAAGCCCGGTGTCTCTTGCGAATCAGTGGATAACGCCGCCCGCTCTATCATCACCGCAGAGGGGTATGGAGCAGAGTTCGTACACCGCACAGGACACGGTATCGGTATCTCTACGCACGAACCGCCCTATATCGTATCGGGAAACAGCCTACTACTCCAAGAGGGGATGTGCTTCTCGGTAGAGCCGGGCATCTATCTTTCGGGGCGGTTTGGGGTGCGTATTGAAAATATCGTAACGGTAACGTCAGACGGGGTACGCTCGGTAAATGTGGACGCAGACAGCACTCTGCGCGTGGTGGAAGCATGACATTAGAAACAAGTAAGCGGCATCTGTGCGACCTTGCGGCTCTCGCTTATGACCGCCGCCTACTAGATAGTGCAGGGGGAAACTTCAGTCTGCGGTATGAAGACCTCATTCTCTGTACCCCCCGCTATTCGGGTAGTAAGCGGCAGTGGCGGGTACAGCCCCATGAGGTTGTAGTGATGAACGGAGGGGGTCAGGTACTGGAAGGGGAGGGGGAGACCTCCCGCGAAACGCGGATGCACCTCGCTATCTATCAGACGTTTGCGGAGGCGGGAGGAGTGTGCCACGCGCACCCCTACAACGCGCTGATTTTTGCAAACCTACGCCGCCCCATTCCTCCGACCAGTGAGCAGACCGAGAAGTATGGCACGATAGAACTGACGGAAGCGGTTCCAGCACACAGCGAAGCACTCGCCAAAACTGTTGTCGAAACTCTCCTCCCCAAGCGCGAAAAACTCGCAAAACACGCCATCGCTTGCCTTATCCCCTATCACGGTATCACCGTAGCAGGGCGCGACATCGACGACGCTTACGACGCATTAGAGCGCATTGATACCTCGTGCCATATTCTGGTCGCCCGTGCGACGTTGCTCTCCGCTACTTAAAGGCAGAGGTAACTGGCTTGCCGTCCCACTTTGCAGGAACCGGAATATCGAGTAGCCAAAGAGCAGTTGCGGCGGTATCGTAGGTCGTAACGGGGGCAGTTATCGTGAAGCCCGGCTTTACACGGCTCCCCCATGCTATCCAAGGGATGTTCATATCTTCGGGTGATTTCGAGCCGTGCGTTTTGTCGTGCCCCCCATGGTCTGCGCTTAGTATCACCACGCTCTCTTTTGCGATACCCGCCTGTTGTATCGCGGTAATAACCGTATTGAGTGCCACGTCCTCATCTGCAAACGCCTGTACCTGCTCCGGTGAACCCCACCCGTTCTTATGCCCCGCTCCATCCGAATCGGCAAAATGGATAAAGCAGAGATTGGGCTTCTTCTCTACAATGTACTGCGCCGCAACTTTCGCGACCCGCTTTGCCGAGTAGGAGGGAATCCCAAAACTATCCAGCGTTCCCGGTATGTTGAGGTGTTTGAACTTAGGCTTCCCCGCATAGAGGGCGGTTATCAGCCCCTTCTGCTTTGCAATTCCGAAAACGGTGGGTACGGTGACTAGCCCTTTTTCGGGTTGCCAGTCGTTCCAGAGGACTTTATGAACTTTGGGGCTAACCCCCGTAAGCATAGAAGTGTGCGAGGGAAGGGTAACACTGGGGGAGATAGTCTGCGCCGTCCATGTCCCTGCTCCTTGCTTTAGGAGGTTCATCAGGACAGGCATGGGGCTTCTCTGAATAACGGCAGGTTTGCCCCCATCAAAACTGATGATGAACACATGGTTGGCGCGTCTTTCTGCTTTCGCGCCCAATACACACAACAGGCATAGTAGTGCCACTAGCACAGAGTTCAGAACTCGTTTCAAGGGTACATCTCGCTTTCGTGAAGTGGTTTTAGCCTCGCGCCACGCGGCGCAGATAGGCAAGAAAGAGTCTGAGTAGTTCGTCCGGCGCGTCTTTGTGCATGATTTCGTAGCCATGCGAATTTTCGGTTGGAAAGGCGAGGGTAACGGGACGCGCCGTTAATCCCAATGCAGAACTGCACGAGGCATCGCTACCGCCCCGCGAGAGATACTGCCAGTGAGGAGTTATCCCCTCCTCTGCACAGCACTCCTCTAATAACTGACCGTCTTTTGCTTCCATTGCGGCATAGCCGTCGCGAACCCATATTACGGGGTTTGCATCTATGGGGAAGTCGGCTTCGGGGGTTCTGGGTCCAATCTCCAAAGCAACGCAAATATCAGCGGGGAAGCGTGTAAGAGCGTACCGCGCCCCCTCACCTCCCACCTCTTCCGAAGCGGAGGCGCAAAAAACGATTTTGCCGGGATAGGTATAGCCCTCCGCTTTGAACCTCTCTAGTGCCATGAGCCAGACGGCAATATCGGCGCGGTCATCCAAAAAGTAGGAGGCAACGTAGTCGCCAAACTCCGTAACAACGCGCCGCTCTTTACCCAGTACCACACGCACACCGGGACGCACTCCCAAAGCCGCCAACTCTTCGTGGCTTTTGCCCGTAAATAGAAACGCTTTCTTGAAGGGTAGAGGGTTGTGCCGCGCATACTCCACCACACTCTCTTCGGAGTTGGTATGAATACAGCCGTAAGAGAGAACCGCGGGGATACTTCCGCCAGACGCTAAAATCTGTACTGGGCTTTCACCCCATTTCCAAGTATAGACACCTCCCAGCTCTGCGACTCGAATCTTTCCGTCACTCTCTATTTTGGTAATCATCAGAGCGATTTCGTCGAGGTGCGCCGTTACGAGGATAGAGGGAGCCGAGTTTCCTCCATCGAGGGTAACGAGTACATTGCCCTTGCTGTCTCGCTCACTGGTATAGCCTATCTGAGTCAGGCGGTTTTGGAGCCAGTCGCACAAAGCACTCTCTTGTCCGGGAGGCGCGGGAATAGCGATAAGGTCGCGAATAAGTTCTAGGGAGGCGGTCATAGTGTTCCTCATGTTTGCTAAGAGTGGGTTAGTGTGTAAGCGCACTCGCCCTCATTCTGTCCTTGCAGGACATCTTTCCCCCAATTTTGGGGGAAAGAGAGAGTAGAGAGGTATTCTCGTTATGAGTAA
>OMJJ01000026.1 GCA_900299305.1 bacterium
AAAACCTTACAGCCGTATCCTCCTTCCCCCAAACTTGGGGGCAAGGATGTCCGAAGGACAGGATGAGGGCTAATCCGCTGACTATGACGTAACGTGAACAACTGCCTAGTATCAAAGTAATACGATTACCCTGCCCAAAAACGACAAGGAGTATCTCTATCATGCCCACTTTTGAACTGCCGCCTCTTCCTTATGCTTACGAGGCTTTGGAACCCGTTATCGACACGAAAACCATGCAGATTCACCACGACAAACATCATCAGGCGTATGTTACCAACCTGAATAACGCCCTCAAGGACGCTTCCGAACTTGACGGCAAAACCGTAGAGGAGATTATCTCCGACCTTAGCGCGGTTCCCGAAGCGGTTCGCACTGCCGTTCGCAATAACGGCGGCGGTCATGCCAACCACACCCTCTTTTGGGAACTGATGGCTCCTGGCGGTAGTAGCACCCCTAGTGGCGAACTCGCAGACGCTATCAACTCCACTTTCGGCGACCTCGATAGCCTGAAAGCCGCAGTAAACGATGCGGGTGTAAAACGCTTCGGCAGTGGGTGGTCTTGGCTTGCACTAGATGGCGGTAAACTGGTTGTACTTAGCACCGCAAATCAGGATAGCCCCCTCATGGAAGGCAAAACCCCGCTACTCGGCGTAGATGTATGGGAACACGCCTACTACCTAAACTACCAGAACCGCCGCCCCGACTACCTAAAAGCGTGGTGGGATGTAGTAAACTGGGACGTAGTGGCAAGCCTCTACAACGCCGCAAAGTAGATAACTCTCTATCGCATGAAGAGGTGGTTTTGCCAAAGATAGCCTACTGCTCTTCGTGGCTTTTAGAATGTAACAAAAATCCCCCTCGTGGATAGGAGGGGGATTTTTGTTGTCTCATAGTCAGAGTAGCACTCTACGGGGTAACAACCTGCCACAAGCGCACCTGCCCCAACAACCCCGAAGGGAGTAGCGGCGAGTTTGCTTTATAGAAGGGAAATACCGTAAAGGTATATTTCTGGGTTGCGTTGGGCTGTAGGTCGCCAATAAGGCGGTTTACCCACAGGTTTGTTACCGCGATACTCAGCAGGTTGTTGCCGGGTTTTAGCGCGTCTGTAATGTCTAGTTTGAAGGGGGTTTTCCAAACTATCCCCATCTTCTTTCCATTTACAGAGACCTCCGCGATGTTCTTCACGCTTCCCAAGTCTAGCCATACTCTTGCGCCCGACTTAAACCATTCCGCAGATGCCTTTACCGTTTTGGTATAGGTTCCCGTCCCCGAAAAGTACTTCACACCCGCGTCGGCACTCTCGCTCCAAGAAGCCAAAGTATCCATCTTTACCTGTGCGGGTGCGCCTCTATTCGATTGGAAACTCACGTTCCAAGCCCCGTCAAGCGTCTTTATCAAGGTCTCTTGAGGTGTAGGAATCGTGACCGCTGTCTCGGTAGTCGGTTTTCGGAACACCACAAACACCGACTCGAAAGGTGCAAGTGTGAGCGGTATGGTGGTGCGCCCCTCTGCTATCTGGTAAGAGATGGGTTCTATCTTACCCGTTTCGGGGTGCCACAACTCTGCCGTTCTTCCCTCTACCCGAAACGTCGTCTCTAGGCTTTCGGTTCGATTGGAGCGGTTATCCACAAAATAGAGGTCGGTCTCTGCCGCCTTACGGTGGACAAATAGCAGGTTGGTATCGGTTTTCGGCTTGCTATAGGTAAAGTCGGGAGAGAGTTTTAGCGAGTTCATCACCTCTGCAAGCGGTTGGCTCTCATAGACATTGCGCCGCCCCGATCTCCAAACTTGTGCCACAAGAGAGTTAAACTCCGCTTGATTGTCGGCGAGGCTAGGGGTATGGGTAGGCTTCGCGCCCACGATAACCACTCCCGCTTTTGCCAGTTCCACAATTTTGCGAAGCACGGGCAACGACATTTGGCGACTGTTGGGGTCGAGGGCAAGTACGCGATAACTCATGCCGCTTTGGGTGGTCATCTGCCTATGTTTGGCGGTGATGATATGCGTAAGTGCGTCGGCGTTTACGTAGTCGAAGTTATAACCTACGGGAATATCGGGCGATTTTGCGCTAAAGAGGGCAGTAATGTTAGAATCTTCTCCGTAGTAGTAGAGAATATCCGCAACAAAATGCCCTTGCTGTAGCAGATAAGAGCACCGTGATAGATAGGAGACCCACGCGGTTGCGGGTTCTGCCCACGTCTCATTACGATTGAACCACTGCCCGAAGGGACCCAAGCCCAGACCGGGAGTCTTATTGGTAAGGGGTTGGTGTACCGAAGTATGTATCACAAAGCGGTTTAACCCCATCGCCAACTCTTTATCTGCCGTCGATTTCAGCGTCTCTGGCGACCAACTCCATCCTCCTGCAAACGCGGTAAGCGACTCCGCCGCCACTAAGTTCTGACCGTAGAGGTGTGCCACCGAAGCCGATTCGCGAATGTCGGCGTTGTAGCCGTACTGCTCTCGTTCCACGCCCGGCGCGGTTGTCCACATGGCACTCATAGGAACATTTGCACCGCGCTTCACCTCCATGCCGTCGCCGATAAAGGCACGTCCCGACTCGTGCGATTCGCTATAGCGTCCCATACCTCTCTGTTTTAGCGATTCGCTAATCTGGTCGTAGTGGTACTCGGTTACAAGGTCGCCTAGCGTTTTGCGGAAGTCCCACAAAAAGCCATCGCTCGCCTCCGAACTCTCTATCACATACCCCGCCAACGTAGGAAGCCAGAGCAGAGGGCTATAGCCGCGTCGTTTGGTGAATTCGGTTACAATCTCGTCTGTCCAGTTCTGTACTCCCGCTTCCCAACTATCGGTAATCATGTACTGAAGCCCACGTTTTCCCATCAGTTCCCCAACGGTGTCCTTGTACATCCCCAAATAGGTATCTAGGTAGCTCTTTACGAAGTTGCGGTTGAGTTTATCTACCTCTAACCCTGTGGCTTCGGGAGAGGCGGGGCTATTGGTATGCCCTGTTAGCGAGTACCCAAAACGTAGCACTTTCCACTGCCCTGCCGGTGGAGTCCAGTCGAGGCTACCATCGGGGCGCATTTTGGAGGTAAGGTCGACGATGCTATCTTTTACGATAACCGCCTCTTTGGGGGCTTGGGGGGTGGTAAAGGGAGAGAGGTCGGGTAGGGTAGCGAATCCCGCCTTCTCCTCAAAACGGTTGACTCGGGCACTTGTGTGTAGCACCAGTTCCGAAATTCTAATCTCCTTTGGAGGTGGGGGAAGATTCAAGCCAAAAATGGAGGGGTCGCTGTCACCAAAGGGGTTTGGGGTGGGAGGGGGAGTATCGAATGCTACACGGAAAAACCGCCCCGTTGTTTTCGGAAAAGCGATGGTATGTTGTGCTAATCCCTTACCCGGTATATTGCCCACCGTAGTAAAATGCACCCCGTCGCTGCTTACCTGTAGGTACTGCCCAACCTCTCCCGCCGGAATAAAGTCTCCGAAAGGACTCTCCACACCGCGAGTTACTATGGTTAGGGCGTAGATAGTTTGAGGGGTGGGGTACTCAAACTGTATCCAAGACTGCTCTCCTTTGGGAGGTGCAGGCAGAGAGGTTGCTTTGAGTAACTCCCCATCCGAGAGTAGAGCAACGTCTAGGTTGCCCCGGTTCGAGGTGATAGTCGGCTTCTGTTCTGCCAGTTGGGTATCGGGTACACGGAAGGCAATAACGGCACTATCTGCATAGTATTCTGGGTCTTTTCTTGCCGACGGCATAAACGAAGAGGGTTTGGGTAGAGTTTGAAACGCGCCCGTTACCGAAGGAGGTTTGGGCAGGGTTCCTGTGAAGGGCTTCCCGCCCTCTACACGGGTCTCACTCCACACCGCTTTTTTCATGCCCTGAGCAGGGGGAACCCAAGGACCTCCGCTCTCGCTCCACCCTGGCGACCCCGCTATCGCCATCTCTAGCCCTAGTTTGTCGGCAAGAGAGGCGGCATAGCGGAAAGCGTCTTTCCATTCGGGGGTCATATATATCAGCCGTTTATCTACTACCTGCGGCGTAATAAGGTTGGCATCGAAGTTCTGAAACCCGCCAATTCCCACGCGGTGCATCCACTCTAGGTCGAGTTTAATGCCCTCTTTGGTGATGTTCCCGTTCATCCAGTGCCACCACACACGGGGGCGAGCAGAGTGTGGAGGAGTTTGGAAGCCGCGTTTCAGAGTGTCTCTGCTTTGCCCTGTTGCCCCTCCGGCAAGGCTCAAAAGCCCTGCGCTTACCATGAGTTTTGTAATGCCTCTACGCACTATCCCAACCCTTTCTTTGTGAGTAGTTCTTGTAAAATAAAAAGAGCCTCCCCAAAAAGGAAGGCTCTTCAAGCATTGTGAAAAAGCAGATACCTAAGCCGCTTGTACGCCTGCTGCCGCGCAACATTTGCGGAACATTTGGGCGCGACCTCCGGGAGTGAGTACCTTCACTACATCGGTTTTCTGACCGCAGTATCTACAGAGTGCCTGTTGATTTTTGAGCAGTTGGCGTGCCGAAACGTCTGTTTTGGACTTGCCTTTACCGCCGCCACCTTTTGCCATAGAACGAATCCTCCTCGTGTTTCTTCACACCATCCCAAAAGACGGAGTGTTACAAACACCATTATACCCTAAAATCGCTACTCTACACGATATTTTTCTACTGCGTCCCAGTTCAGTTCGACTCCTAAGCCGGGCTTAGAGGGCGGATAGATTTTCCCATCCACGATTTTGAGTTCGTCCTCCACCAGTTCACGCCTCAAAGCCGAGTCGCACATCTCGGCGGGGAGGAACTCGATAAAGGGACAGTGCGGAACCGCAAACGCCATGTGAGCAGAAGCTGCAATCCCGATACCTGTTTTCCAGCAGTGAGGCACGATTAGCCGCCCTCTGTCCTGAGCAAGTTGGCACACCCGCATCGCTTCGGTAAAGCCGCCCACCCGCCCAATATCGGGTTGAGCCACATCTACTTGCCCCTTATCCATCAGTTCGATAAACTCAAAGCGCGTATTCAGCCACTCTCCCGCCGCGATACGGATAGGCGACTCTCTTGCCAGTAGCGCGTACCCTTCTAGGTTGTCCACACGGAGCGGAGTCTCTAGGAAGAAGATGTCGAGGTGTCCCCAGCGGTGAATCGTTCGGAGTGCCGCCTTTGCATCGAACCAAAGGTACTGCACATCGACCATAATGGTAAAGTCGCGCCCTACCGCCTCTCTACACGCGGTAAGAATCTCTGTCATATCTTCGTCGCTACCCGCCAGTTTGCCATGCCGATAGGGACCTCCTAGTGTACACTCCAACTTGGCGGCGGTAAAGCCGTACCCTTTGGCGCGTAGTAACCACTCTACCAACGACCTGCTATAGTCGGCAACGGTGGTTCCCTCTGGTTGCAAAGAGGCGTAGGGAGTGATGGAGGTCTGACACGCCCCTCCAAGCAGTTTATAGATAGGTAGCCCCAGTGCTTTCCCTTTGATGTCCCAGAGTGCCATATCTATTGCGCCCTGTACGCAGATAAGCGCACCGCGCCGTCCGCTCATACAGGTTCCCACATAGATTTTTTCCCACAGAGCGGTGGTGTCAAAGGGGTCTTGCCCTATCAGTAGGTCGCGAATACCGAGTGCCATGCTGTGGCTCCCCGGTGAATCCAGTCCTGCTTGTGCTATCCAAGGTCCGGTGTCGCACTCTCCTATTCCCGATATACCCGCGTCGGTATGGATAATAACCACAAAGTCGTCCTGAGACGAGGAGGTAGCATCCTCCTGCAAATCGGGTACACGCAATATAAGCGTTTCGATGTCGGTTATCTTCACGCTACGCCTCGTTTTCTAATGCGGCGATCACACCCGATATATAACCCGTTTGGAACGCTCTGCCGCGATGCCCCCAAGGAGAGTCGTTTACCATGTGGGGTACATGGTCGTCTAGTATAAAGCCGTTGAAGCCGACCTCGCGCAGTTTTTTAAGCACCGCGACCACATTGCTGTTGCCCTCACCCAAAAAGCACTCCCTAAAGTCGTCGGCACATCCCTGAACATCTCTCATGTGGATATAGAAGATACGCCCCTGCTTGCCAAAATGCTCTATAGCCTCAAGGATACCCGCACCCGCTCTCATCTCTGACCAGCACCCATGGCAGAAATCTAAGCCGTGCATGGGGCTAGGATGGGTGTCCATCGCTCTCTTAAACCCCTCGAAGTTATGAAACAGGCGTGCTACGCCCCCTAGTGTGGGTACAGGCGGGTCGTCGGGGTGGAGTGCCATGCGGACTCCTACTTCCTCACAAACGGGAAGCATATTGCTAAGATACCAGTCGAAGTTCTCCCACATCTCCTCATGGGTATAGACTCGTCCATGCGTGAGAGTATCTTTTGCTTGTGCGATACGGAATTCGTTGGAGGTTGCGCCCCCGCGCAGTTTGGTCTCGAAGGAGGTACGCCAAACCCCGTTAGGCATCCAGTGGTAGCCTAGTATGGGAATACCTGCCTTGCCCATATTCCGAACCGTCGCTTGCATATTTTCCAGTTGCTCTTCTTTTCCCTCTGCGCCCGTCATAATCTTATCGTAAAACGAGATAGGGACGTTCTCTAGGGCAATCAGGCGCAAGCCTGCGCTCTCGGCACGTTGCTTCCATGCCAATAGGTCTTCGTACTCCCAACGGGCATCGCCGGGAAGTCTGGGGGTGTTTAGTTGGATGTCTTGTGCGCCGCACTGCACTGCAAACGCCAACTGTTCATCGGTCAGTTCGCTCATCTGACCTACTGCAATTCGGAGGGGTAGTTCGTTTAAGTCTATCATTTCATTCATGCTCCTCAAGGCACAACATTAAGAGGGATTATGGCACAACTGCCGCGCAGGTTGCACGGGTAAAAACGGGAAAATTTCAAAATTTGAGGGGGAGATATGTAACCTATTTCAAAGCCATGCTGTGAACTATGTCACTGTGCGATTGCGAGGGTTTCGGTATACTAGGTGTGTAATCAAACGAACGTACTATTCACAAAAAAGGCTCCCGAAGTATCAGGGAGCCACCTATATTAACTCAAGTTGCTAGTGTAGTTTGTGCATGATAGGTTTGCGGTATAGTGAGTGTGCAATCAACCACGAACCGGAGACC
>OMJJ01000027.1 GCA_900299305.1 bacterium
CATGGCTTTGCTCTAGGGAGGTGTAGGCGAGGTGTGGGCGGTTTCAAACAGAAGGGAACCGCCCACGCCACTACTTCTCTCTACTATATCATAGCCCTACTTAGGAAATCAAGACGGGTAGCCCTATGTGCCATGAAGAGGGCTACCCATGAGGCAGGTTTTTGATTAGGGTAGTACTGTAAGCGTTCCCCCTGTGCTTGCCGTGTTTAGATTAAGGCTATCTCCATCAAACAGGGCGGTAAGCGTATGCGTTCCTATGGTTAGGGAGTTGGTTATGGTGAAGGGAAGGAGGGCGACCCCTGAAACGGTGGTCGTTGTACCAATGTCAACGCCATCTAGTTGGAAGCGAACCAGTTTCCCTGACAGAAGCGCACCATCAGATTTTCGAGTGAGTGTCGCCTTCAGAGTACCAGAGACTCCCACTTTCCCCGATGGTGACTCGATGGTCAGTTTGGTTGCGGATTTGCTAATGGTAAGCGTTCCGCTTCCTATCGAAGCGTTGTAGAACGCATCACCTGCAAAACTGACCGTAAGGGGTATGGCTCCTATCCCCAAGTTCGAGGTCTGTACCCCCGATAACATACACTGTCCATTTGCATTGGTGACAGCCGTTCCTAGCACTACCCCATTCACGGAGAAAGTGAGTAGCCGCCCCACAACGGGTACATTATTTATGGTGGTTAACACTCCGTAAACGGTAACGGTAGAGCCTGTGTTCCCTGTTACTGCGGGAACGGCTATCATGGTGTTGGTGACGGGAACTACTATCGCCCCTTCAAACGCGCCCAAGTCGGAGGCGATACCGATAGGTGTGCGTGCAACGTGGTTTTGGGGGGCGAGGTACTGTTCGGTAACATCGTAACCCAACGCAATCGCCGAAGGCGCAATGGGGACAGCCGCGTCCACGCTGTTTGCCCCTACAATGAGATGGTAGTCGCCGTTTGGCAGGTCGAAGAAAGCGGGATTGTTTAGCCCATTTGCATCGCCGAAGAGTTGGGTGTTCCAGCCGTTTACGGTACTACCGCCGCCCTGCCATAGTTGCCCTGTTCCGGGACTAAGCCAGTTCGCACTCATGTCGAGGGTTCCCTTTGCACTCGTTCCTATCATTTTAAGGGAGTGCCAAACGCTGGAGTTTATGGCGGTATCGGTGTAGAAGATGTTGTTACGGCAGTCTACTTTCTCGTAGATGTTGACGTTGGGTGCATAGGGGATATCGGTTAGTTGAAACGCCGTTACGTTAGACTGATGACTAACCACTGTGTTATGGTAGTAGTACAGAGTACCGCGGTGCTCTGTGGGATAGTAGGTAGCCCCATTATACGCTCCAAACCAGACTACCGAACTTAGATTGAAGGCGGAGGGTTGCAGAGTTATCACGTTACCATAGACGTAGGCATCGGGATAGTAGGGCTTGTACTCCAGATACTGCGAACCACCCTGCGGGTCCATAATCGCGAAGATGTTGGAACACTCGGTATTGATAACCTCGTTGTAGCGGATAACGGTTCCCGCAGAGCGGTCTTTTATCATCACGCCATGACAGCCAGGTCGCAGGGGACCAAACTTATTGTACTGGTACACCGCTCCATCTGCTTCGACGTAGATGTTGTGCATGGCGTAGCCATTGCTCAAATTTGGTATGTAGGGCTGACCATTATCGTGGAGGTAGTTCTGTTCGATAAGCAAATCTGCCGAACTCTGAGACCCCTGATTTTTCGAGTTTGCGAAGATGCCGTTTCCGTTGAAACTGATTTCACAACCGCGAATGGTGAGGTGTCGGGCAAACTCGATGTAGATACCGCAAGCGAACGCATCGTAGAGGCGAGTTGCACCGTGCTGGTCGGTGAAAGTAATAGAGGAATTGGCTTTATAGAGCGCGTTACGAATGTCTAGCGACTCTATGCGGATATAGGAGGGGAAGGTCTGACCATAGACATAGCCTTTTGCACGTGGGGTAACAAGAATCGTGCCGAAAGTCTCGAAAACAGAGTTGCGGAAATCCACTTTAGGATCCATCACCGCGCCTGTACCGTCGATGACTGGAAGTAGCCCTGTGTTGGGGTCTGGAATACCTTTGATTACGATAGGTTGCGCGGCAGTTCCCGACTCGGAAATCTGCACGATTTCGTGATACCCGTTGGGTGTGTAGTGGATATTTACCGTGTCACCCGGCTTCAGGCTTCCCCAAGGCACATCAGAGAGTTTTGCTAAGTAGCCCACACTAGAGCCTACGTCATAAGTGGTAGCGTGAGCTATGCCTCCTATGCCTGTCAAAAACAGGCACAGGGTAAGTATGCGTGCCCAGTTCATTCTATACAGAGGTTCAGTTTTCATGTCTCTTTTTTCCTTTTTTGCGAACTTCCTAAATCGTGACGATACGAATACAAGATAACACCACGCCGTGACCATAGCGTCATAAAAATCGGATGCAATGCGTGACGAAACTGTATTTCGGGGGTTTTCATGCTCTTTTTTCTTCTGAATTTTCAGGAATAGACCCAATTTCGGGGTATACTACTATGGTTTTGTCTTATAAAGAGACGAAACTCAGACGCGAACCTGCGTCTTAGCACACACCGACTTCGCAAGCAGGTGTTGGGTGAGGGGTAGCCCCCTCAAGCACCTGTGCCAAACGAATCGGGAGGTGTGGTTTCTGCCTAGCAGAAGCACAATAAACCCAAAGGAGCAAACACTGTGGCATCGCTTTCTATGAAGGAACTCCTCGAAGCAGGAGTCCATTTCGGGCATCAGACCCGCCGTTGGAACCCCAAGATGAAGCGTTATATCTATGGGGCGCGAAACGGAATCTATATCATCGACCTACACCAGACCCTCAAACTGTTCGATGATGCTCAAAAATTTGTACAAGAGATTGTTGCGGCAAACGGCAAAGTTCTCTTCGTAGGAACCAAGAAACAGGCACAAGACGCAATCGCAGAAGCCGCTGTCCGTTGCCGACAGTACTACATCAATCAGCGATGGCTGGGGGGAATGCTTACCAACTTCCGCACCATCCGAGACCGTATCAAGCGGCTTGAAGAGCTGAACGAGATGGAAGAGAAGGGAATTCTTGCCCGTCTTACCAAAAAAGAGGCGACCCTGCTTATCGAAGAGCGTGACAGGTTGGAGCGGTATCTGGGCGGTATCAAAACCATGCCCTCCCTCCCCGACTGTATTATCGTGGTCGATTTGAAGAAAGAGCATTTGGCGATAGCAGAGGCACGCCGTCTACAGATTCCGGTGGTCGCGCTAGTCGATACGAACTGCGACCCCGATGTAGTGGACTACGTAATCCCTGGTAACGACGACGCTATCCGCGCTATCAAACTGGTTGCTGGCAAACTCGCCGACGCGATTGCCGAAATCAAGCAACCCGAATGGGATGCAGAGGCGGAAGCACTGATGGGCGATGCTGTAACTATTCCGGACGGTGCAGACAAGCCCGATGTAGATGCGATATTCGCGGAGAGTGCGACTATCGTATTCGAGACCCCTGCCGCGACGACAGACTATGTACATACTCCTGGCGTAGAGGACGAGTACTCTAAGGCGGCAGAAGAGGCTGTGGCAGTTGTCGAAGAGGTAGTGGCGGCTGTAGAAGAGGTTGTTGCGGCAGTGGAAGAGGCTGTGGCAGAAGTTGCCCCCGCAGAGGCGGAAGTAGCCGCAGAGTAGTACCCCTTTTCGAGACGAAATTCTTTCAACGGAGACGCATTCCTCTTATGAGTAACGGGGCAACCCCAAACACAAGAGGGGTGCGTTTCCACTGTTACCTAATTTTCAGAAAGGTTGAGTGAACCCAATGGCAGAGATTACTGCTTCCAAAGTAAAAGAGTTGCGTGAGCGCACAGGCGCAGGGATGATGGACTGTAAAGAGGCACTCCAAGAGGTTGGCGGTGACTTAGAAGAGGCGATTGTCTTCCTACGCAAAAAGATGGGCAACAAACTAGAGCGACGTGAAGGGCGCGTAACTGCGGAAGGCGTAGTGGCGACCTTTATCTCCGGCTCGGTTGCCGCGATTGTAGAGCTGAACTCCGAAACCGACTTCGTAGCACGTAACGAGGACTTCAAAGCCCTCGCCGAAGAGATTGCCCAGCAAGTTGCCACCAACGGCGGCGACAGCGCAGAAGCCATTCTCGCCCAAGACTCCGTAGTCAACCCCGGAACCCCGCTACGTACCCGCCTAGAGGATGTCTTTACCCGACTGCGTGAAAACCTTGTGTTCAAGCGTTATGCGCGTGTGGACGCAGGGGCAAATGGTGCGGTAGCGGCGTATGTTCATGTACCCTCTAACAACAAAATTGGCGTTATTGTCCAACTCAGCGCAGAGAGCGCAGAGGTTGCGGCTAGCGATGCGGTTCAGACACTCGGCAAAGAGTTGGCAATGCAGATAGCGGCGGCACGCCCTCGCTACCTCAATCGTGATGAGGTTCCTGCCGATACCATCGCCACCGAACGCGACATCGCTGTTACACAAGCCAAAAACGAAGGTCGCCCCGAAGCCGCGATGGAGAAAATCGTGGAAGGTCGCCTGAAAAAGTACTACGAGGAGGTTGTTCTCCTAGACCAGGCATACCTACGCGACCCCAAGAAGACCGTAGGACAGGTGGTCAAAGAGACTGCCGCAGGTCTGACCGTTACCGGCTATGTGCGTTATGAGGTGGGCGAGCAGTCCAAGCCCGCAGAATCCGCGGAGTAGCCCCCAAATGGCAACTCCCGAAAACCAACCTTCGGACAGTACGGGGCAGAACACCACTGCCCCCCTACGCTACAAGCGTATTCTTCTCAAACTCTCTGGTGAGGCGTTTGCAGCAGAGCATGGTGCGGTGGCAATCGAAAACCGAGGGAAGAGCAAAGAGCCGCAAGTGGGCTTGAACTACCACACCATTCGTGCCATTGCCCACGAGGTAGCACTCGCCTATCAAGCAGGGGTAGAGATCGCGATTGTTATTGGGGCAGGAAATATCATTCGGGGAGAACGCGCCGCCGAAGCCGGTATGGAACGCGCCAACGCCGACTATATGGGGATGCTAGGAACCGTTATCAACAGCATGGCTCTCCAAGATGCTCTCGAAAAAGAGGGAATCCCCACCCGTGTTATGACCGCTATCGCGATGGCAGAGGTCGCAGAGCCTTTCATTCGCCGCCGCGCCATTCGCCACCTCGAAAAGGGGCGTATTGTGGTACTTGCTGGTGGTACAGGGAACCCCTTCTTTACCACCGACACCGCCTCCGCTCTTCGCGCCAACGAGATAAAAGCGGACATCGTTCTCAAAGCCACTAATGTAGACGGTATCTACACCAAGGACCCCCGCAAGTTCCCCGATGCGGTACGCTACGAGCAGGTTTCGTTTGACGAATGTATCAGTAACAACCTGCGCGTAATGGATCAGACCGCATTTGCCTTCTGTAAAGAGTATAATATCCCTATCGTTGTTTGTGATATTGCACAAGAGGGCAACATACGCCGTGTGGTTCAGGGGGAACCTATTGGTACTTTGGTACGTAGTGCTTCCTAACGCTCCAAGCAACGCTATTCCCTATTCGGAGGTATTTTCTTATGGTTCCCGAACTCCTAAAAGAGTGTGAAGATAAAATGAAGCGTGCTGTTGAAGCGACGAGTCACGAGTTCACACTGATTCGTACTGGTCGCGCCAACCCCGGCATTCTCGAACACGTCAAGGTAGACGCTTACGGCTCCTCGCTCCCCCTCAACCAAGTGGCGGCTATCACCGTTCCCGAACCCCGCCAACTGCTGATAACCCCCTTTGACCGTAGCCTTATCAGTGCTATCGAGAAGGGAATACAGAAGTCGGACGTAAACATCACGCCCAGCAACGACGGTCAAAGCCTTCGCCTGAACATCCCGCCACTTAATGAACAACGACGTAAAGACCTCATCAAGCAGGTACACGTCAAAGCGGAGCATGGGCGGGTTGCCGTTCGCAACATTCGGCAAGATGCCAACAAACGTCTCCAAGCCGCCAAGAAAGACAAAAACGCGCCTCTACCCGAAAACGATGAGAAACGCGCCCAAGATCAGGTTCAGAAACTGGTGGACAAGTATATCGCTGAGGTAGAGGCTCTTACCAAAAGCAAAGAAGCGGAACTGATGGAGGTCTGAGATGACCACCCCTACCGATGCAGTCACCCTAGCGAAAGAGGCGGGGCTAGACCCCGCCCGTATCCCTGCTCATATCGCCATTATTATGGATGGCAATGGGCGTTGGGCGAGGGCGCAGGGTAAAGAGCGTCTGGAAGGGCATTGGGAAGGGTATCGTACTCTCAAAAACACCGTCTACGCGGCGGATGCGCTGGGCGTGCGCTACCTTACTGCGTATGGCTTCTCGTCAGAGAACTGGGTACGCCCCGAATACGAGGTGGACGGCTTGATGGACTTGATGCTCCGTGCCATGCAAGCCGAAATAGACGAGTTGATTGAGAGTGGAGTGCGTGTCCGTGTTTCGGGGCGACTCCACGAACTCCCTCCCGACCTCCACGCCGAATTTGAAGCCGCTATGGCGCGTACCACTGAGTGCCACCGTATGACCTTTAACCTCGCGATTAACTATGGGGGTAGGGCAGAGGTGGTCGATTCGGTGCAACAGATTGTGCAAAAGGTACTGCGCGGTGAGATGTCCGCCTCCGAAATTGACGAGAAGACGATTTCGGCACACCTCTACTCCCCCCATATCCCCGACCCCGACCTGCTCATACGCACGGCGGGGGAACTTCGCCTCTCGAACTTCCTACTTTGGGAGACTGCCTACAGTGAAATCTACGTTACTCCCACCTGCTGGCCCGATTTTGACCGTAATCACCTTATCGCCGCTATCGCCGACTATCAGCGTCGGGTGCGTAAGTTTGGGGCGGTGGTAGAGTAAACAAGCGTGCATTGCTTGAAACGTAAGGAGCCTTCAATGTTGCGTAAGTGGTACCTTTTGCTATGCCTCTCTTTACTTGGTGCGGTGCAGTCTCCGGTGTACGCACAAAAGTCGTCTAGTACTTTCGCGTTTGTACATATTACCGACATACACCAGACGGCAAACGGGAGCACCGACCCTTTTACCGCTCTCGCAAATGCCACTACTACCATGCCCATACGCCCCTCTTTTGTGATAGCCACTGGCGACATCACAGAGGCAGGAAAGGCAGAGGAGTATGAGCGCGTAAAGAAGACCCTCCCCAACTTCACCAGTCAGAATATCGGCTTCTATGCCGTTCCCGGTAATCACGATACCCGTTGGACACCCAACGGCAAGCAGGTTTTCGAGAAGTTCTTTGGAAAGACCTACCAGTCGTTCGATTACGAGGGGACGCACTTTATCCTTCTCGATTCTACCGTGCGCCTTTCGCATTGGGGACATTTCGATAGCGATGAACTGGAGTGGCTAGGCAGAGACCTCAAGCGGGTTCATGCAGACACCCCGATATTTCTCTTTATGCACCACTGGATGGGGCGCGACACCGCCGACACCCGCCCCATTGATAACGAGTACGATTTCTGGCCCCTGTTTCGAGGGAAAAACCTGCTGGGTATCTTTACTGGACACGGACACCAAGACCTTACGTGGAAAACGCACGGCATCACGACCGTTATGGCAAAGGGACTCTATCAAGGTTCCTACCATCGGGTAACGGTTTCGCCGGTTATGGTGACTATCGAGCGTATCTCGAAAGAGAATTCTAAAGGCGAAGTGGTAGCGCGTATTCCTGTAAAGGGCAACAGCGCACGTTCTCAACTGCGTGTGGGATGGAACGACCCCAACCTGCCCTATCTGGTACGCCGCCGCCCTACTGCCTTGCTGGAACCCCGCGCTTTTCAAGATACCACCGAAGGGGAGATAGCGGAGTACCGTGTGGATGGAGGAGAGTGGGCACCTCTCAAGCGGGATAGCCGCGATATTTGGAGCGAGACATTCCTGACGAAATCGCTGACTGTGGGCATCCATACCGCAGGGGTACGCCTCACGACCAGTAACCACGAACCCCTAGAAGACGAACTGATTTTTGAGGTAGAACGTGAAATAAACGAACCGAACCGCCGCTGGGCTGTCGATTTGAAAGATGCGATTCAGTCTGACCCCCTCGTAAGTGAAGAGTTTGTCTATGTGACCTGTTTAGATAGGTATGTGTACGCGCTTCTAAAGTCTAACGGTAAGACGAAGTGGAGTTATAAAACAGACGGCGAGATTGTCGGCTCTCCGGTGCTACAAGGGGGTACGCTCTACGTAGCCTCTTCGGATGGAAACCTCTATGCCCTTGAGGCGGACAACGGACGGTTTTTGTGGAAGTACGACACGGGGCAACCGATAGTCGCGACCCCCTCGGTAAGCGGCGGAGTTGTGTCCGTGGGCGGCACAAACAAGATTGTGGGAGTGCATACCGATTCGGGGCAACTGGCGTGGACGGTTCCTACCAGTGGCTTCTTTCAGTCTCGTGCTGTTACTGATGGAACCAACTTCTATCTGGGCGGGTGGGACAACACTCTCTATGCGATTTCTGCGAAGTCGGGGGAGGTGGTATGGAGAGTAACTCTCGGCTTTAGTGCCAGTGGGCAGAGCAGTTTCTACTATGCCCCCGCAATCTCTTCTCCTGCGTTGGAGAGTGGGCGCGTCTATATATGCTCCAACGATGGTTACTTACACGCACTAAGTACCCAGAATGGCGGCGAAGTCTGGAAGGTTCGTGCGCCCAAAGGGGGCGGCGCGTTTGGCTACTCTTCTCCTTCTGTGGTTGCGGGGACTATCTACCTTGCGAGTTTGGGAGAGGAGGGGGTGGTCTATGCCCTAGACTCCAAAGACGGCTCGGTAAAGTGGCAAAGCAAGACGAACCAGAACATCTACGACTCGTCTGTGAAGGTGGCTCCCGACGGAAACTCGTTGGTGATTATCGGGGTACGGGGCAGGGTCTCGGTGCTAGATACCCACTCTGGTAAGCGGCTGTGGGGTTACGAGTTGGGACCCGGTAACGTCCTCTCTACCCCCGACTACGACGGCAAAGTCGTCTATACAACCACGATGGCACGAGATGTACAGGCACTGAACGCGCCGGGAGTAGGAGACCCTATCTTGCGTAAAAAGTAGAGCGCAGTAGGTAAGGGCAGGAGTGCTTACCTTGTGATGTAGTCAGCGGGTTAGCCCTCATTCTGTCCTTGTAGGACATCAGGGGATGCGGTGCATTTTTGTGTAGCCTCGTTATGGGCAGTTCTCGTTTGCGCTCCAACGTTTGTAGCACTCAGACGGCACAGCGTTTCACTTTCTGGAGCCGCTTCCGGTGCGTAATCGGGAATCGCCGTATAGTTGGGGGGTAACTATCGTAATTGTGTGAAGACCCTGCTTCGAGATACCAATAATGGAGTTATCAGATAAAAATTAACACGGAAGTACGGTTTTAGGAGACAAAGGAATGCCTCAAAAAACGGCTCTCATTACAGGTATTACGGGGCAAGATGGCTCCTATTTGGCGGAGTTTCTGCTAGAGAAGGGCTATCGTGTGGTGGGGATGGTGCGCCGCGCCTCGGTAGATAAGTACGAGCGTATCGCGCACATTATGGATAAGATAGAACTGGTGCAGGGCGATGTATTAGACCAGTTCTCGCTAATCTCTATTTTGCAGTCGGTAAAGCCCGACGAGGTGTACAACCTTGCCGCGCAGAGTTTTGTGCCTACCAGCTGGGCGCAACCGGTGCTTACCTCCGAGTTTACCGCGTTGGGTGTTACCCGCCTCCTTGAATCTATTCGCCTTGTAAACCGCGATATTCGCTTCTATCAAGCCTCTAGTTCCGAGATGTTTGGCAAGGTGCGCGAAACCCCTCAAACCGAGACCACCCCCTTCTATCCCCGTTCACCCTACGGTGTCTCGAAGGTGTATGGTCACTATATCACGGTAAACTATCGTGAGAGTTACGACCTACACGCCTCTTGCGGTATTCTCTTTAACCACGAGTCGCCCCGCAGAGGGCTAGAGTTCGTAACGCGAAAAGTAACGGATGGCGCGGCGCGTATCAAACTAGGTAAAGCCGACACCCTCAAAATGGGAAATCTCGATTCGCGACGTGACTGGGGTTTTGCAGGGGACTACGTTCGGGCAATGTGGCTAATGCTACAACAAGACAGCCCTGACGACTTTGTAATCGCAACCGAAATCTCGCACACCGTGCAGTATCTCATCGAGGTTGCGTTTGGGTGTGTGGGCTTGGATTGGCGCAAACACGTGGTAACAGACCCCGCTTTTCTGCGCCCTGCGGAGGTGGATTTGCTGGTAGGCGATGCCTCTAAAGCACAACAGAAGTTGGGATGGAAGTTCGAGGTCTCCTTTGAGGAAATGGTGGAGATGATGGTGAAAGCCGATTTGGAGCGTCACGCCTAAGAGGGTACTGCGAATGAGAGCGTTGGTAACGGGTGCGTGTGGCTTTGTGGGTTCCTATCTGGTGCGCCACCTATCTGCGTGTGGAGATACCGTGTTCGGAACCTGCCTTAACGTAGAGAGTGAGCGGGGGGGTGACTGCGAATACCACACTCTCAACCTACTTGACGAAGCGCAGTGCCGTGAGGTTGTTCACGCTACCCAACCGGAGATTATCTACCACCTTGCCGCCGTTACGTTTGTACCTACCGCCGAGAAAGATTTTCAGACGACACTCGCTACCAACGTCGGTGGAACTCACCACCTGTTACGCGCCTGTGAGGGTTTGGGACATAGGGTTCGATTTCTCTATGTCTCCTCTAGTGAGGTTTACGGGCGTATCACTCCGCAAGACCTTCCCCTTACCGAAAACCAACCTCTACGCCCTCTTAATAACTACAGCCTAACCAAAGCAATGGCGGAGTTGGTGGTACAGAAGTACGCGCAACAGCCGGGGATTCTGGCAGTAGTAGCACGTCCCTTTAACCATACGGGGGCGGGGCAAGAGGCGCAGTTTGTGGCTTCTAGTTTTGCAAAACAACTCGCGCAAATCTCAAAAGGAGTGCTACCCCCAACTATCGAAGTAGGAAACTTAGCGGCGAAACGTGACTTTAGCGATGTGCGCGACATTGTACGCGCCTACCGTCTTATCGGAGAGGGGGGAGAGGGAGTCTATAACCTCTGTAGCGGTCATGCTGTCGCGATTCAGTATCTGCTGGAGACTCTTGTTGAGATTTCAGGGCAGAGCGTTACGATAGCGGTCTCTCCAGAGCGTTACCGCCCCCTCGATGTTCCCGCAATCTACGGAGATATTTCGCGCCTACGCACGGAGTTTGAATGGGAACCCCGTTACTCACTAAAAGATACTCTTACATCGCTCTATGAGTACTGGCTAGAGCGTGTATAAACAGACAAGCCCCCTTTCCATTCAGAAAGAGGGCTTGTACTACGTCAGAAAACGATCCTACTTTTTGGGCAGGTGAATCGCTTCTCCTTTGATGTCCAGAGCCGCTTCTCCCATCGCTTCCGAGAGGGTGGGATGCGCGTGAATGGTGGTCATCACCTCTTCGATGGTTGCCTCTAAGCGAATTGCCATTACGCCTTCGTGGATAAGTTCGGTTGCGAAAGGCCCAATAATGTGTACCCCTAGCACCTCACCGTACTTGCGCTCTGCCACGATTTTGACCAAGCCTTCGCGCTCGTTGAGAGCCATAGCACGACCCAATGGGCGGAAGGGGAACCTTCCTGTTATCACATCGTAGCCCTGCTCCCGCGCCTGCTCTTCGGATAGCCCGACCATAGCGACCTCTGGCACGGTGTAGATGGGACCGGGTACGGCGCGGTAGTCCATCTTGACAGTATGCCCCATCGCGTTTTCGGCGGCAACGATACCCATGTGCGAAGCGAGGTGAGCGAGTAGTTGTTTACCTGCCACGTCGCCAATCGCGTAGATATTGGGGATGTTGGTCTGTAGGTAGTCGTTGACCTCGACTCCTTTGCGGCTTGTGGTCACTCCTACCGCCTCTAGCCCTAGCCCCTCAAAGAACGGTTTACGCCCTGCGCCTACCAGAACCACCTCGGTTTCGAGGGTTATTGCGCCCTTTTCGGTCTCTACTGTCACCACACGCACCCCGTCTTTATGCTCCACACCCACTACTTTAGAGTTGGTATGAATCACAATGCCTTGACGGGTAAGCGATTTGCGGAGTTCTTTGGAGATTTCTTTGTCTGCTACAGGCAGAATCTCTGGGGCTATCTCTACCAGAGTCACCTCTGCGCCCAGACTGCGGAAGACATACGCGAACTCCAAGCCCACCGCGCCTGTACCAATAATCACCATGCTTTTGGGGCAGGATTTGGCGTAGACCGCCTCGTCGCTTGTCCAGATACCGTTGGAGCTTACGCCGCGGGGGTCTTCGGGGTTACGCGCCAAGCCCGGAATGGGCGGGATGATAGGAACCGAACCAGTGGCAATAATGATGTTTTTGGTAGTTATCTGCTCCGTTTTGCCATCGGCAGAGACCACTTCGACAGTGTTCTTATCGACTATCTTCGCGGTTCCGAGTACCGAGCGGACGTGGTTGCTCTTTAGAAGGGTCTGTACGCCTCCGCGTATCGTGGTAACGACTTTGCCTTTGCGCTCCATCATCTTATCGAAATCGAAACCGATGGTTCCGTCGATAAGGACACCCATTGCATCGGCGGTTTTTACGTGGTGTAGGCGTTCTACGCTTGCGATAAGGGCTTTGGTGGGAATACAGCCCCAGTTGAGGCAGGTTCCGCCCCACTCGGTGGGTTCCTTTTCGATACAGACGGTACGCGCTCCGAGTTGGGCGGCACGAATGGCAGATACATAACCGCCGGGTCCAGAACCTATCACAACAACATCGGCGGCGAAATCACCAGTAGCGGACATTTGAGTTTGCTCCTCAGGCGTGGGTGCGATAAGTCGCAGGAACGCCTCTTCTACTTCTATAGAATCGGGTTTGGAAAGGGTTTGTAAGGGGGAGAGTGGGGGCGGCTCTGCAATAACCGCGGTGGGCGCAGTGGCATGGGCTACCGTGTCTGAGGGTACATGAGGTTCAAGTATAGGCTCATCTGCCATTGCGCCGTAAATCTCCCAATAGACTCTCTAAAATCTTGGTAGGGGTGGTTCCAACCTACTCTATTATAGCATATTGAGGGCGAAAATGGTTTCCTGTAGTGAGGGCAACATAGCGCAATCGCATTGTCAAGAGATAAGAGGGTTTCTTACTGTGCGGTGTAGTCAGGGTATTAGCCCTCATCCTGTCCTTCGGACATCCTTGCCCCCAAGTTTGGCTCACTGGGGTATGTATTCTGTGTTTTGAGGTAGGAAAGGGGGTTAGCACCCACCCCACCCTAACCCTACCCCTTTGCAAGGGGAGGGAATCTCGCCTCTCAAAAGTGGTTCAAGAGACAACTACTTAACACAGATTGAAATGTCGTACATACCCCAATGAGCCAAACTTGGGGGAAGGAGGATACTGCTGTCAGGTTTTCTTGTTATCAGGAAGGTATGCCCGTACAAAAAGGTGACTACCTGACTATGAAGTGCATTCGCCTCTTCGCCCAAACTTGGGAGAAGAGATTGGTGATGAGGGCTAAAGCCTACCAGTACCTAACACCTGAGTGTAATGCTATTGCCCTATGAGGGTAACACGAGTAGAGGCGAGAGTACTCCTAATAGCGGCTATAGGGGAGGTTGTTTTCATTGGGTGGTGTAACTCTCTCTGCCCCATTTCCACACAACCATATCTGCCTTCTCCTCACTACCGCTCTGCCCTGCTACTAACAAGGAGCCATTTAGCACGAGGAAGCACTTAGCAAAATCAGAACCGTGTGGGCTTTTGGAGTAGAGGGGGTTGATTTGGTTTCCAAAAGTATCTACGTGTTCTACGCAGAACACGCGATCCGGCTTTCCGGTAGTAGCCTCTTTCTTAAAGACAGAACCTATAAAGAAGAGGCTATTATCGGGGGCGAGAGTAACCCCACACGTCGACTTGCCGTCGTCTCCGTCCCCTTGTGCCTCTCCGGTAAAGTAGGGCTCTCCATTGGGAGTCAAGGCACACATTGTCCATTGCTGGTGCCCACTATGGGGGTCGAGTTCTGCTGTTATCCAGAGATTCCCGCTTACATCCACAACAGCCCCGCGAGGATGGTGGTTATCGCTAATTTCCTGCTGAAAGCCCTGCTTTTCCCATATCAGATTGCCTGTATTGAGGTCTAATTTTGCGACGATGGCATTGGTACCGTTTTTATTGGTGGGGTCGCTAGAGGGAGTACAGTTGCCTACGGCGTAGAGAATGTTACCAGAGGCAAGGCAGAGATGGTAGTCGCTATCTGTCCCTTGCCAAGCGGCGCAGCACCCATATTGCTTAGCCCATTCACGCTTTCCGGATGGCGAGAAACAGGCTACCAGAACGCGGCAAGTGTTGTGAGATTTGACACCCGCCCCGTCGGTAATGCCGATAACATAGAGGCGGTTTTTGTCATCAATCACACCCTTATAGGAGTGCGCCCACTGCTTTGACCCTTCACCCATGTTATCTATGGGAGGGATCTGCAAAACCAAGTTCGAGTTGTACTTGAGTATGATACCTTTTGCACCCGTCTGTTCGGTACCCGAGTGATATGCTACCAGATTCCCTATCACATACACAGAGCCCTTCGCATCGATAAGAATATCGGTGGGAGTGTTCTTACCCTCGTGTTCTGCCATAACTGGAAGGGCAGTGCGGAGCACTTTGCCTTTAGAATCGCATTTTATCGTGACAATCTCCCGTTTAACGCTGTTTCCAGAGTATCCAGTTACATAGATGTCGCCTTTAGAGTTTATAGCGAGGGCTTTGGGACGGGGCATACTAGGAAGGGGCGTTTTCCATAGTCTTTCGCCTTGTGGGGTAAGGCAGAGTAGGAAGGTATATCGCAGACTGTTCTGATGGTATTCCACTCCCGCAATAAGAGCATTACCCTTATGCTCTTTCATAGTAACGGGTTCATATCTGTTCACGCCGTTGCCAGAGAGGTAGATGTAGGGCCATTTATCTATGGGTGACTGGTTCTTAGTAGTCTCTGTTTTTTTCTTTCCCTGTGGTGTTTTGGAATCATGGGTGGTATCGGAAGTAGGGGGAGTAGTGCCTCCTTTATCTGATTGCCCATTGTCTTTTTGGGGGACAGTTTTGGAATCCTTCGTTGCTTGAGGCGTACTGTCTTGCCCTATTTTACTAGCGACTTCAACGGGCGGATTAGACTTAGGTTTTTGGAGAGCGACCCACAAGGCAGACAGGCTGGTACAGACCACAAGCCCCTCTATAACACGGCGTACTCGCTTCTCTTTGCGCTTTTGGGCAGAGGTAAGCCCGTTCCCGTTTCCGTTGCTGTAGCCATTTCCGTTGTGTCCGTTTCCGTTATGCCCGTTGCCATTCCCGTTTCCACTTCCGTTTACCGATAGCACCCGCCGCAAGGAACGCCGACGCGCTTTTTGTAGTAGGGTATCGCGTACCTTTTCGATGTCTTGGGGGAGGTATCCGTTCTCTTTGCAGAGGGCGGTATAGCGTTCGTAGTGCTGTAGTACAAGGGTGGGGTGTCCTAGCGTAGCGTAGAGGCGCATCAGGTAGAGGTGTCCCTCCTCTTCCGTCTGGCTGGTCTGCGCGAGTATCTGTGCCTCCGCAACCGCCTCCTCGTAGCGTTCTGTTTTCTCTAGTGCCTCCACCAAACTGACTCGCGCCCGTGCGACCTTCTCCTGTACCCGCTCTCGTAGTGCGAGAATAGGCTCTTCGTAGCAGTCCGGTAAGAACTCCCCTACTACCAACTTGAGGGCGGTAACAAGTCTGTCTGCTTTTGCTTTCGGCTCCTGCTCTGCGTGTGCCTCTGTGACTAGCACCTCAAACTGCGCGATGTCCGAAGTAAAGCGTTCGGGGTTCATCTGGAGGTGGGTACGAGTGGAGATAAGTACCTCCTCTAGTCCAGGTGCAAGCGTACCCAAATCCTTCCGTATAGCATGAACCATTTTCCGCAGTCGGTTTTGTGCCGCCTCCCGCTCTTCATCGGGGTAGAGCATTTCGAGGAGTTGGTCACGGGATTGCGGCGTTTGGGAGTGTAGCACAAGCCACGCGAAGAGCGGGAGGGCTTGCGGTACAGAGAGTTCCCCAAAGGTGTGCGCGTCGGTATAGAGGCGGCACGTGCCAAACATCTCGATATAGAGGGACTGAGTTTCGGTGGGTTGCCAGTTGGCGCGATTCATAAATCTCTCCTACAGCCTAAAAAGAGCAGAAAGGGCAATCGTTTCTTGCCATACACTCAAAAGATTCGCAAATTTTATAGATTCTCCTGCAAAACTGTGCGATTTGTGGGCTAAGAATGTAAATAGAACGGAACGAGAACGGAGGCTTTTGTATAGTGTGGGTGTTGTTCAGCGAACCATTCGCGAACACAATCTACTGGGGAGTGAATTTTCTACACTCCCAATACACCCATACAGAAAGGCTTGTAGAATGAAACTCATTTTGCGTTTGGCTTTGGCATCGTGTGCTTTGTTCGCGTTGGCGGCGCCCGCTTATGCACAAGATGTGACTGACCCTGTTTGGTACGATACCTACAACGGTGCGAGTAACTTAAATGATCACTCTGATTTAGTAGCAACTGACAGCAAGGGGAACGTCTATGTTGTAGGTTACTCTTACGAAAATGGAACCTCGCAGGATACTGCCGATATAAAGATAATCGTATACAACCCTGCGGGTACTGTACTTTGGCAAGATACCTTTGATGGTCCGGGGAGTGGAGATGACTTTCCTTATGCTATTGCCATTGATAGTAAGGACAACCTCTATATCGCAGGATCTACTACTCAAGTGAAAACCGGGACAGACTTCATGTTGCTGAAATATGAGCCTACCAATAAAAAGCGCACTGACTTCCGCCTTAGTTGGGCTAGGTATGGAACGAAGAAAGGTGGGGCCAGCAAGGATAGCGACGCGATAAAAGCGATGGCTATTGACAAGAATGGCAACATCTATGTTACAGGTAGCTCGTTCTTAGAAGGTTTTGCAGAGGACTACTACACCATTCGATACGACACGAAGGGTAATGTAGTCTGGGAGGCACGTACTGATGGAGGGGCAAAAGGAAAAGATATTCCCAGAGCCATAACGGTAGATTCTTCGGCTAATGTCTACGTTACTGGTGTATCTCAAGCCGATGGTTCATCTACAAACTACCTGACTGTTAAATACAGTAATCTTGGGAAAGAGGTTTGGAAGCGTAAATACAACGGATCCGTTAGTGGTAGCGATGACGCTCAGGCTCTTGTGCTAAATTCTAGTGGGAGATACTTATATGTGGTAGGTAACTCTGACGGAATCAGCAAAATGAAAGATATTGCGGTAGTTAGGTACGATACTACGAATGGCAACTCCCAAGTAGCACGTTACGATGGGAAGGCACATAAAGACGATACTGCAAGAGGTATTGCCATCGACAAGGATGGGAACGTCTGGATAGTAGGAACGACCCAAAGTGTCGGCAACAAATCCGACATTATTACCCTGAAGTTCAGCAAAGACCTAAATCAACTAAAGGCACTTATCTACGATAACTCTGCCACACATCTGTCTGACCAAGGTAACGCGATTGCTGTAGACAATAGAGGCTATATCTGGGTGACAGGACATACTACTAATAAAGATGGTACTACCGACTTGATAGTTATACAGTACACTCTAGCCGGTAACATCAATCAAATTGGTATATTTGATGGTCCTGCTAACAAGGACGATGCTGGCACAAGTATTGTGATAGATGCCAATGGAGATGCTTATGTCGTAGGCTACACCACTGGTATTGGACAAAACTTTGACTTCCTCATCGCCAAGTTCAACCGTAACTACTAAAAAGTTATCCCTCCTTAATAAGAGTCGCCTCCCACCTTCGGGGGCGGCTCTTACTTCGCTACTCCAAACTAAAACCAGAAGGTTTTTCCATATCTCCCCGCGAAACTATACAAAGTGCGCGAATACTGCTACGTTAGGCGAGGGAGAGAAAACAGTGCTTTCTAAGGTCTGGTGGGTCTGTTTGTGTCTATGGGGCGTGTGTGTTGGGGGAGAACTTTCGACTTATGCTCAAACCAATCCCTTACCGCGTTTCTCGGATAAGCAGTTGCTGGACGAGGTAGAGCGTCGGGCGTTTCTCTTCTTTTGGGAGAAGAGCGACCCGCATACGGGGCTTACCAATGACCGCGCCAAAAACTCTGGGCAAGACGACTACACCGTAGCCAGTACCGCAAGCACAGGGTATGCGCTCGCCTCTCTGCCCGTTGCGGTACGGCATCGCTGGATACCCCACAAAGAGGCGTTTGACCGCGCCCTCCTCACGCTCACCTTCCTCTATAACAAACTCCCCAATGTACATGGCTGGTACTACCACTTCCTTGATAAACGCACGGGAGAGCGCGTCTGGAACTGCGAACTCTCCTCCATCGATACGGTTCTGCTGGTCGCGGGGGCGTTGGTAGCAGGGCGTTACTGGAAAGGTACGGAGGTGGAACGCCTCGCAAACGCTATCTACGAACGCCTCGACTGGACGTGGATGCGAACCAATGGGGGGCTACTCACCGAAAAGAAGGTGGTCTCGATGGGCTGGAAGCCAGACGAAGGCTTTATCAAAGCAAACTGGGACACCTACTGTGAACTGAAAACGCTCTACCTGCTCGGCATGGGCGCGACCCGTGACCCGCTTCCGCAAGAGGCTTGGGAGGCATGGGTTCGTAATCCGCTGGAGTACAAAGGGAGAACTACACTTGCGGGAGGTCCCATCTTCTTTCACGAAATGGCGTTTGGGTTCTACGATTTTCGGGACTGGTACGACTCTCAAGGCTGGAACTACGCCGTAGCCGCAGAGCAGGGCATACAGATAAATCGGCAGTTTTGCATCGACCTACAAGGCAAACGCAGAACCTACGCCCCCGACATCTGGGGGCTAAACGCCAACGACGCACCCGATGGCTACCGCGCCTACGCCGCACCCGGAGAGGAGGACGGAACCGTATCCCCAACGGGGGCAGTCGCCGCTATCCTCTTCACCCCGAAACTCGCAAAAGAGGCGGCACGTGCCATATATACCCGCTATGGACATCACCTATGGGGGCGGTACGGCTTTGGAAATGCGTTTAATGTGGATAAAAACTGGTTCGACCCCGACGTTATCGGAATAGATTTGGGAATGGCACTCCTTGCCATAGAGAACCAAAAGAGTGGTATGGTCTGGAAACTGCTCGCCTCGCACCCCGCTACTCAAAAGGCGTGGAGCCTAGCGGGGTTCCACCGTGCTGAAGGCGAACCTAGACTAAAGGAGTAGTTATCAGATGACACCCGAAGAGAAGTTTCTGTTCGATTTGCAAGGATTTCTAGTAGTGAAAAACGTACTCTCGAAGGCGGAGTTGGAGGTACTGAACGCGGTACTTGATGAGAAGGTGAAGGAGAAGCAACAGAACTGGTACACGTCGCGAGTCTCGAACTGGGGCACGCCCTTCCAAGACCTTATGGATCACCCCAAAATACTGCCCTATCTTATCGAACTGATTCACGAGAAGTTTCGCCTTGACCACGACTACTGTATCTGTATGAATCAAGGCGACCACAAACTGCAACTACACGGGGGAGAAGGACACGAGAGCGACCACTGGTACAAGTATCGAGACGGGCGCATGAAAAACGGGTTGACGGTGTTCGCTTACGCTCTTACGGATGTACCAACAGGGGCAGGGGGCTTTACCTGTATACCGGGTACGCACAAGAGCAACTTTCTGGAGGGGATTCCAGAAGAGGTTATGCGCCTCGAAACGCTACCGCCCTATGTGGTTCAGCCGCCCGTAGAAGCGGGGTCGGTGGTTATCTTCACGGAGGCACTGGTACACGGCACACTGCCTTGGAAAGCAGAACACCAACGCCGCGCCCTTCTCTACAAGTTCAGCCCCGGTCACTCCGCGTGGTCACAAAAATACTACTCCCCCGACGACTATACCGACCTCACCCCACAACAGAGGCGCATCCTAGAGCCGCCTAGTGTGGGTAGCCGTGAAGATGTGGTTCAGGGGGGATAGCCGCTTTAGTCATCGCTCCTATTCGAGAGGAGTTGTAGAATGAATAGGAACAGGTTCAGAAAATCGAGGTAGAGTTCGATAGCACCGATAATGGCTTCTCCGGGCTGGAGGCGATGGATTATCTGCGAGGTATCGTAGAGAACGTAGCCGCTAAAGAGAAGTACCCCTACTAGGCTATAGAGGCTAGACAGAAACGCGCTAGGCAGGAATATCAGAAGGATACCCACTAGGCACAGACCTATCAGACTGGCAAAAAGCATCCCTCCCAAGAAACTGAAGTCCTTTTTGGTGGTAAGCGCGTAGGTAGAGAGCGCACCAAATACCCCAAGGGTTAAGGTCGCCGCCGCGGTGGGTAGTCCCGGCGACTTTTCACTGACCTGTAGAAGCAAAGGAGCCAATCCCGCCCCCAACAGTGCCGCAAATAGCCCGAAGACAAGCAGGTTTAAGCCGGTGGTTCGGCGGGTAAAACTGAGTACAATACAGCATACCACCTCCCCAATCCAGAGTATCGGCATCAGCCCCATGACGATAGGCAGTACACTCTCTTGTACTGCAATAAAACCCGCAAGCACTGTCACCAACAGAGAGCCAAACAGAATCGAGTATACCTGCCGTATAAACTGAACACGCACCTGTTGACTTGCCTGTGCTACCGTGAAGGACATCTGTGCATTTGCAAATCCGTAGTTCATCTCTTTTCTCCTGTGCTACTCGCCACCAGCGGGGCGATTCTCCTGAATCCAATTGTGCGCCATCTTTGCGTTGATACCGCCCATAATCAGCCCAAACGTCACCATAGAGAGGGCGATAGAGGGAACCATTACGAGACTAACGATTGCTAACAGAATCGCGATAAACACATCTCCCAAGAGTAGCCCCGTAAAAAACGACCCGATAGGCAGACACAACAGTCCAACAGCCCCGCCATAGACATAAGCGGCTCCCCAGTTCAGCCCCTTAACAGTTCTCCCCGTTACAATCAGCCAGAACCACAGCAACGCGAACCCAACTGCCCCCCCAGGTAGTAGCATACTATAGAGCGTCCACATAATCTCTCGTGCGCTCTTGTCGTGCCCGATGGGAAGTTGTCCTATCGCGATACCCATACCGAACAGTTTGAAGACCAGCAGTAACACCACCGCGGATAGAAAGAGGTTTACCACCACCAACTTGATAATATCGGTAGAGCCGGGGCGTCCGTAGCGTCGTTTTCCAATCATGGCAAGTTACTCCTTGAGACTAGGCAAGAGCCTGAAAAGCGGTATCTGCCGCCTGTTTTAGCAGGTGGATGTCGTCTGTAGTCCAGATAGCAGAGAGAAACGCCGCCTCGTACTGTGAGGGCGGGTAGTAGACCCCCTGCGCCAATAGGTTTCGGAACCATTTTGCAAACCGTGCCGTGTCGGAGGTCTTTGCGTCAGCGTAGTTGGTGACGGCGGTTGCCTCGGTAAAGAAGACGGTAAGCATGGAACCTACTTGATTTACGATAACGGGAACGTTTGCGTTTCGTGCAGACTCGCGAAAACTCTCTGCGATTTCTGTACCCACCTGCTCCAAACGCTCATAGAGGGCAGTTCCTCCCTCCTGTAGTAGCGAGAGCATAGCAAGCCCCGCAGAGGTCGCGATGGGGTTTCCAGAGAGGGTTCCTGCCTGATATACGGCTCCGAGTGGGGCTACCGTTTCCATTATCTCGCGCCGCCCCCCATACGCCCCCAGCGGAAGCCCTCCCCCCACGATTTTGCCCAGCGTCGTCATGTCAGGAACGATGCCGTACCTCTCCTGTGCGCCGCCGTAAGCCACCCGAAATCCCGTCATTACCTCGTCGAAAATGAGAACCGCTCCCGCTTTGGTGGTCTGTTCGCGGAGTGTTTGCAGGAAGCCCGGAATAGGGGGAACACATCCCATATTCCCTACTATGGGTTCGAGGATAACACAGGCAATCTCTTCACCATGGGCATCAAAAAGGGCTTGTAGTGCCTCGATGTCGTTGAAGGAGAGGGTGATGGTGTCGGCGGTAACTTGTGCTGGCACTCCCGCGCACTCTGGTAGCCCTAGCGTCGCGACTCCGCTTCCGGCTTTCGCCAGTAGAAAGTCGGCGTGACCGTGATAGTTGCCCTCGAACTTAACGATTTTGTTGCGCCCTGTGTAACCCCGCGCCACTCGAATCGCGCTCATGGTGGCTTCTGTGCCGGAAGAGACAAGGCGCACCATTTCGATAGAGGGGACGGCGGCACAAATCGCCTCCGCTAGTTGGACTTCTAGCGCGGTAGGTGCGCCGTAGGTGGTTCCTTTGGAGAGTTGGGCGGTAATCGCGGCAAGAATACGGGGGTGGGCGTGCCCCATAAGGAGAGGTCCCCACGAGCCGATGCAGTCCAGATAACGATTGCCGTCTACATCAATGAGATATGCGCCCTCTCCGCGCTCAATAAAAAGGGGGTCGCCCCCCACCGAACGAAACGCCCGTACTGGTGAGTTGACCCCGCCGGGGATCACCTGCGCGGCTTTGGCGAAAAGGGCTTTAGAGGTATCGTAGTTCATGGGTCTCCGTTACTGTTTATGCACCGACACTGGATAGATATGGTAGGCGGTACTAGGGAAATTAGTTTTGCTATTATACCCCTAATCCTTGTTTTCATTATTGGGTGCTACTGCTCGTAGCAAGGTTTCCGGTCTCTCTTCGTTGTGGTGTCCGTATACAGGGCGTAGCAAGGAATCGTTATTTCCCGAAGAGGCACGAAGTAGGCTAGTTGCCTCGTTCTCCCTGGGAGCCGCGCCTGTAGTTTTAGTAGCGAGATACGTGCGAGTTCTTGTAAATCTGTTTTGCCTTTGGAGTCGGAATCTTCTTGGATAAAATGCGTTAACACATGAGCCGTCTCCTCATTTCCGATGTGTACAAAGGCTTTCAGTATCCCTTCCCGTAGGGCATAACAGGCTTCAGGTGGTAGATGCTGGTGTAGTTTTCTTTGATGTTTGAACTTGAAGGAGTTATCCAACGAGTTCAACTGGTTAGGGCTATAGTAGACTATTATCGAGTGTAGCAGGTCAATATGTCGCTTATTAAAGGAGGATACCTCATCCGCTTTTACCTTTGGCAAGGCACGGCTCAAGCCCATTACTGTAGGCAGGTAGGCATAGGCTGGAGCATCTGTATGAAAAAAGGTATCTAAAAATATCGGGATAGAGCGAATATCACCAAAGGAGGCAAGTTCTTTCAGGATATTCACCTCTTTGTCTGAGCAGACGTTCCACTTAATCATGGCACAGAGGAGTTGTACTATGGTAGCGATGGTAGGAAAAGGAGATTTCCAAGCCACAGAAAAACCTATTGACACAAATACAACTACTGTTCCAGTAATAACACCGTAGTGGGCACTGCGGGTATTACCCCTTAGCCTCTCTAACTTTTTGAGAAGTGGAGGTACTTGCGGATTATCTTGGGGTAGGTGAGAGCGAACAGGCACTTATGTTACCCTTCCTTGTTCTCATTATTGGGTGTTACTGCCCGTAGCAAGGTTTCCGGTCTCTCTTCGTTATGGTGTCCGTATACAGGGCGCAGTAGCGAATCATCGTTTTCCGAAGAGGCACGGAGTAGGGTTTTGGCATCGTTTTCTCTGTCGAGCCGCTTCTGTAGTGCCAATAGCGAGATCCGTGCGAGTTCCTGCAAATCAGTTTTGTATCGGGAGTTGGAATCCTCTTGGATAAACCGCTTTAACACACGAGCGGTTTCTTCGTTGCCGATAGGTACAAAGGCTTTCAATATCCCTGCCCTCAAGGCATAACAGGTTTCTGGCGAAACCTTCTTTTGAAGGAACTTCTGTTGTCTGGGTTCATGGAAGAGGGTGAGCCTATTCAACTGATGGTCATGGTAACGGGCTATCATCGTGTGGAGGAGTGCTAGATGTTGTGCTTGAAAACGGGGAGTGTCGTCTACTGTTACCTTTGGCAAGGCTTGGATTAAACCTGTTAGGGTAGACTGATAGGCACTGGGAGAGTACTCCGTGTGAAAAAATGAATCGAGTAAGATAGGGATAGCGCGGGTATCACTATACACTACAAGTTCTTTGAGGATTGTTGCCTCACGTTGAGAACTGAGAGTTAGCACAATAGCGTCTACAAGTAAAATGAGAAGCATCCACACCGTTGGTAAGGGGGACTCCCTGTTCATCGAAACGATGAGCGATAGGAACGAAAGCACTATCCACCAAACGATACGACCATGGGCACTAAGTGTACGTCCCCTCTGCTTCTTTAGTTTGGCGATAAGTAGAGGGATTTGTGGGCTACCTTCAAGTAAATCAGATTGAGTGGACATTGGAGTTACGCTTCCTTGTCCTCACGGTTGGGTGTTACCGCTCGTAGCAAGGTTTCCGGTCTCTCTTCGTTGTGGTGTCCGTAGACAGGGCGCAGAAGCGAATCGCCATTTTCCGAAGAGGCACGGAGTAGAGTAGTTGCCTCGTTCTCCCTGTCGAGTCGTTCCTGTAGTTTTAGTAGCGAGATACGTGCGAGTTCTTGTAAGGCGGTTTTGTCTTTGGAGTTGGAATCTTCTTGGATAAACCGCTTGAGTATACGGGCAGTCTCCTCGTTCCCAATGTGTACAAAGGCTTTCAGCAAACCCTCTCGTAAGGAGTAGCAAACATCTTGGGGAACTTGCCGGTACAGATGCTTTTGATGTTTGACCTTGATGGAGAGAGACAGTGAGTTAAACTGACTAGGGCTATAACGGGCTATAATCGAATGTAGTAGGTCAAGGTGTTGCTTACTAAAAGAGGCTTTCTCATGCGCTGTTACCTTTGGTAAGGCGCGGCTCAAGCATATAACGGTAGGCAGGTAGGCGTGGGATGGGAATTCTGTATGAAAAAACGTATCTAAAAGTATTGGGATAGAGTGGACATCACCTGTTGAGGCAAGTGCTTTCAGGGTTTGCATCTCTCTACCCGAGCAGAACCGCAATACAAGAGCGTCTATGAATAGCACCAGTAGCATGAACACGGTAGGAAGAGGAGATTCCCACCACTTAGAGAAGCCCAGCGACAAAGGGGCAAGCACAAGCCATACGAGCATCCTATCATGGGCAAGGCTTGTACTACGCCTCTCTTTTCTAATAAACGAGATGAATATAGACGCACGAGTCGCATCATAGAGTTCGGAAGGTGAATCGTCCAATGTATACTACCTCCCCTCCTCATTCGCCCTTCTATCCAAGTCTTGAAACACCTCTGTTACGATAAACACCGCGTTCATTGCGGCAGGCACTCCGGCATACACGCTCATCTGTAGCATCACCTCCATTATCTCTTCGCGGGTACAGCCGCAGTTTAGGGCGGCGTAGACGTGGGCGCGAAGTTGGAGCGGGGCGTTTCCTAGCGTAGTGAGGGCGGCGAGAGTCGCGATTTCCCTAGACTTCATGTCTAAACCGGGGCGGGTACATATCTCGCCATAGAAAAACTCCGTAATGTAGCGTGCCAAGTCGGGAGCGACCTCTTTGAGATGTGCCATCACATTTTGCCCTAAATCACTATGAATGTTCCCAATATTCGCGGCTCCCACCGTATACTTTTCGTCGTTCATCTCTCTCCCTAGCGTGGTATGGTTTGTTAGCACTATGTTACCCTACGCGCTAGGTCATTGGGTACAATAAGAGAGGTAATGTTCGCTTCCCCAATGTAGAAAGTAGACTGTAACATGGAACCGCAATCCGCATTGATACAACGCCTCCAACGTGCTATCCAAGCCATAGTCACCGATGTAGAGGCTCTGAATAGGCTTACTCCAGAGCAGTGGGCGTTTACTCCCGACAAAAACACGTGGAGCATTGCGACCACGCTCAACCACATCAATAAGACAAATGAAACTGTAATACCCCGTTACCGCCAAGCCGTCGCGAATCTAACATCTCGTGACGTTCGGGGAACGCCTGATATTCGATATAATGCTAAAGAACGTTTCTTTATTCGTATCGTCAGCCCGAACCCACCCTTCCATGTTCCCGTTCCCCCTAAGTTTTTGCCCAACCTTACCAACGTGAACGGACAGGAAGAGGTCTCTATTTTCCTGCAACAGCACAAGGAGATAGAGGAACTCCTCACCGCTTGTACAGGCTACGACCTCATGCAAGAGAGGATAACCTCTCCCGCGAGTTCTCTGGTAAAAATTCGGCTGGGGGCGGAGTTCGATGCCATGCTAAACCACGACCTCTATCACTATCTACAGATAGCAGAGCGGCAAAAACATCCCAACTATCCCAAGTAATCCTCATTGGAGCGACCATGAACCTCATTATCAGCCAAAACCGCCGCTACCTTACCTACACCGATGGAACCCCTTTCTTCTACTTAGGGGATACCGCGTGGGAACTGTTTCACCGTACAACGCCCGACGAGGCGGAGTTCTACCTGCAAGACCGCGCCGCAAAGCGTTTTACCGTTATTCAGGCGGTGGTGCTTGCCGAATTCGACGGTCTCACGCTCCCAAATCATGCGGGAGAACTGCCCCTCATAGACTGTGACCCCACCAAGCCCA
>OMJJ01000028.1 GCA_900299305.1 bacterium
AAGAGCGGTAGAGCGGAAGAGAGTGCGCCCTATCTTCTCGTTAAACTCGAAGGCACTACGGAACGCAGAGGGAATTCCGCTGGCATCCGGGCGGTTCGCAAGCCACTGACGAAAACCGACTGCCCCGATAACTGCCGCCCCCGCATAGAAAAAACTACGCCGCGACATTTTTCGTATCTGCACTTCTGGGTCTTGTGTTACGTTTTCTAGGTTCTTATCCATCGTTAGAGAGCCTTTACCCCTTCCTGAGTGGTAGACACTTCGGGGAGGTCTTCCACGATTTCGTAGCCCGTTATCATGGCGCGGAAGTTGTTCCACCCTGCCCGTGCTACCTGCACAATGTGGACTACAAAGAAGAGGCAGTACCCTACCGTCAGCCAAAAATGAAGGAAACGCGCCGCCGTATAGCCCCCTACCATCTGCGTTATAAACCCGAACTGTGTGGGCTTGTAGATTGCCAACCCCGTAAGCATCGACCCTGCCCCCATAAGGATAATGCTGGTATAGGCAAACTGCTGTGCACCGTTGAACTTTTTACGGGGCAGGGGCTTTTTGCTAAGGTGGAGGTCGTGTAGTACTACCTCGAACGCCTCTCGGAAGGAGGCTTTGTTGGGGAGGAGGTATCGCCATTCGCCAGAGAGCGCAGTATAGAGAACGTAGAGTATCCCGTTGATGATAAAGAACCACATAAATAGGAAGTGCCACGCGATACCCTCTGCCAAGCGTTGTTCGATATGCAGAGTATGGAAAAACTTATCGGGGAAGAAGGAGAAGAGAGTCGTCTCTCCCCAACCGATACGATATACCGGGTGCGCCCAGTAGATAAGTAGCCCACTCCAAATCATCACCATAAGCACCGGAAAGTTTATCCAGTGGAACCAGCGAATCGCAATCGGGTGCTTCTTTTCTAGCCGCTTCATGTTGTGTTCTCCTTGCCCTTCAGTCTCGAACTCTGCCTCTATAATGCCGTAGTTGTGGGCAAAGTTCCCACCCACAGCAACTATTTTTATAAATAGAAGTAGTGAGAAGGAGCGAACCCCGTCTAAATATATGCGGCGTTGTAGCCGAAAACTTAGGTAGGAATCGCGAAAATACGTGGTTTTACACGGTTCTCGATTTCGGAATCCTTGCATTTTTGCAACGACTGTGATACAATGAGGGGGTTACGGAGAGATGGCTGAGTGGTCGAAAGCGGCTGCCTGCTAAGCAGTTGTAGTCCTCATGGGCTACCATGGGTTCGAATCCCTTTCTCTCCGCTCTTTTCTTTTTCGTTTAAGAACAGGAATGTTCTCCCCCTCAAGACTAGATTTTACAAAGTGAGAAAACGCCCCTATGCTAACCACAAAGCGTCTGCTCCTTTCGTGCCTTAGTCTGGCTGGGTCTGTCGGACTTCTCCTCACGAATCCCCAACGCTCTTACGCCACCGATGCCCCCGAATATATCTCTTTGCGGGGCAAAAGCAACTGCAACCGCCAACTCTCCTACTCCGTTGTTCAAGCCAACCCACCCATGTATAACGGGCAGGTGATGGAACTACGCGGAACCGTGGGCGGTATGGTGAAAGGCGACACCCTCTCGATTGTGCTGAATATGCCCGACCAGAACTTTGTGAACCTAGAGGTTCCCTCTTCCGAAGCGGGTTGGATTCAGCAACTGAGTACCCCTATGGTGCGTGTACTGGTTAAGGTAGAGAACGCCGGTATCGGGAACGCGGTTCCCATGAAGGTACTGGCTATCGCCCACGATAGTGGAGTAGGCTCTATCGAAGCGGCACAAGAGGCACGCGAACGGGAGTACGAGCGACGACGCGACGCACAACGCCGTAATGAAGCCCGTACTGTTCTCTCTAAGTCGCAACGCGCCCACCTCGCTTCGCGGGGTGGTGTCAATCGCGAAATGCCCCTCACCGCCGACGTTCAGAAACTCGCGGAGTACTATGTTCCCCGATTAGGGGCGCGGGTGCGCGAGTGCTTTACCCCCTACCTACGCTTTATCGCGAACCACAACTCGCGGCTAGGTATGCCCACCGCCGCCCTCATCACCGCGAACCTTCTGCACTTTGCAGACCGCTACGACGTAGACCCACGCCTTGTGGTGGCAATGATTATCGCGGAGTCGGATTTCGACCCCATGTCTACCTCCCGAACTGGAGCGCGTGGGCTTGGGCAACTGATGCCCGGTACTGCCGCCTCGCTGGGGGTCAACAACTCCTACGACCCTGTGCAGAACCTAGACGGCAGTATCCGCTACCTACGCAATCGCCTCGACCTCTATCGCGGTAAGGGCGCACCGGGCGGGGGCATCTCGTTCGAGCAGATACGGCTGGCAATGGCGGCGTACAATGCGGGAGCGGGAGCCGTGAAAAAGCATGGCGGAGTGCCTCCCTTCCGCGAGACACAAGCGTATGTGCGCCGCGTCGAGACGTTGTACCGCCAACTTAGCGGACAGTAGCCCCCAGCGTTAGGAACGCTGTAGTCACTTTCTGCACTATTTTGCGTCTTACTACCGTATACCGACGATCTCGGTTCTCGGTATTCCAAATACTCTCAAGTATGCACATGTTTGTTGAAAGGAGCCTTGAATTGAAGACCCGTAATCTATTCGCAGTGGCAATCGCCACGACGACTCTCTTTGGTTCTGTATTTGCCACCTCTACCCTTGCGGTTCCGCAACAGAAAAAACCTGCGAAACCTGCAAAACCTACGAAACCCGCGAAACCCGCCCCCAAGAAAACAGACACCACCGTCGCAGACGGTAAAAAAGTATACGATAAGTTCTCTTGCTCGGCGTGCCATGCTATTGGCGGTAAGGGTGGAAACAGCGGTCCCGACCTCTCTAAAGTAGCGGCAGACGCAAAGCACGACGCGAAGTTCTTCGAGGCAAAAATAAAGAACGCCAAAGCCTCGAACCCCGATACCTCTATGCCCGCCTACGAAGAGACCATCAAGGGCAAAGACCTCTCCAACTTAGTGGCATACCTGAAAACCCTCAAGTAGAGAAGCCATTACAACATAAGAGTGTAGGTAAGGAGAGGTATCAGTGGGATACCTCTCCTTCTTAGTGAGAGCCTATTTCAAAGCCGCTAGTTGCCTAAGAGCCTATTGTGTGGCACAATAACGGGAGATTATAAGTTTATATGCCGTCCTATTTCTGTAGGTAGCGAAGAGGGTTGTACAAACACGCATGGAACAGAAGTTTATTCGTAACTTTTCGATTATCGCTCATGTAGACCATGGGAAGTCTACTCTGGCAGACCGACTACTAGAGACCACCCACACTATTAGTGAGCGCAATATGCAGAACCAAGCCCTAGATACAATGGACTTGGAGCGAGAGCGCGGTATCACGATAAAGATGACCGCCGTGCGCCTCAACTATACCGCCAAAGACGGGCAAGAGTATCAGTTTAACCTTATTGATACCCCCGGTCACGTAGACTTTACCTATGAGGTCTCGCGCTCATTGGCGGCGTGTGAAGGTGCGCTTCTGGTGGTAGATGCCGCGCAAGGTGTAGAGGCACAGACCCTCGCCAACGTCAACCTCGCCTATCAGAACGACCTTACCCTGATACCAGTTATCAACAAAATAGACCTCCCTGCCGCCGAACCAGAGCGCGTTAGTGAGGAGATAGAGAACGTCCTTGCGATAGACTCCTCCGAAGCGATACTAGCAAGCGCAAAAGCGGGCATCGGCATCAACGACATTTTGGAGGCGGTTG
>OMJJ01000029.1 GCA_900299305.1 bacterium
GCAGAAGGCGCAACCTGATACATGGTAGGACTAAGGCGAAACTTCCCTTTTGCTTTGGGGTTTACTGCGATAGCGGTAAGGGGTCCCCCAAACACTGCCCCCGTATCAATCCCTATCTTGTTTTTCTCTACGAGGGGTCTGCCCGTTACCTGTGGGGTATGCCCAAACACCACCACACGGTTATCGAAGTTGTGCCGGGAGGAGAGGAACGGCTCGCGTATCCAAAGTTTTAGGTTAAGACCATCGCTTTCGCCATCCCACTTCTTGCCTGGTACGGGTAGCCCCGCATGAACAAAGTGGTAAGCTTCTGTGATGTGTTCTGTTTCGGTGGCATAGATAAAATCCCAGTGCTCTTCGGGAATCTTTTCGCGCCAGCCGGGTAGTTCACTTGCCCCATAGTTTTGTAGCACCGTAAGCCCACCATTTGTAAGCCAAAGCAGAAGTGGAGAGGAGGGGTTTTCGGGGTCGTCTTTACGGGCATCTATCATCATCTGTTCGTGGTTGCCCCTTAGAAAGACCACGTTCTTACGGGTGTTTTTGAGTTCTATCAGCGTTTCGATAACGGCTTTGGAGTCCTCTCCCCTGTCAATATAGTCTCCCATAAAGAGAAGTGTGTCTTCGTCGCGGAAAGGTAGCCCAGCCAAAAGAGCGCGTAACATTCTGACTTGCCCGTGAATGTCGCCGATTGCGTAGATATGAGGTTCGTTTTCAGAATTTTTTTCGCCGAGGATACCCATCGTATTCCACTCCGAAACTAGATGATTTAACTATAGTTCTCCTGAAACATCCTCATTTCCTTCTGCCATGCAATATCTTCTTCACAATTAAAGCCATCATGGAGGGTTGCGCGTTTGCGGTACGGTACATAGTTCCCAATATGCCACATACAGGCACGATAAAACGCCACATCTCCTGCCCCTAAAAGTATCTGAACGGCTTGGGGCATAGAACGGGCATAGCGTAAACAAACCTGTTCTCGCTCTTCCGAAGACATTGCTTCGGTAAGAGGAGGATTAGAGGGTGGATTTTGTGGAAATGCAGATAACTCTTCGGGGGTATCGGGGCGATTATGGCTGTACGGAACTGCCCACAGAGAACCATCTTCATAGAGTGCGCCGTTCAGTTGGTTGAACATTCTTAGGTTCTGCTTTGCCGTCTCGAACTTTTCGGTGGGTAGATTGCGAACATGATGCCCCCAATCGCGATGCCAGTTCGTTGCCCAAGGATACTCGGCAGGTTCCAGAAGCACCCCCATAATGTTCGACTGCTTGTGTTCTGGGCTAAGGACATTGGCAACCACTTTTTGCAGTTCGGGGAGGTGGAGAAAGTCACGAAATCGCTCGCCATTCAGTTCCGCATAGCGGTAGACAGGCTGTAGGCGTTGCGCCTGCTCTCCGTGTTCTCTACGGGCAATCTCGCGTACCTTATCGGTTTCGCGGCGTAGATCGGCAAGGAGGGAGGCAGGGATGAGGTCGCGTAGCACAATAAAACCGACGGACTGATAGTCTTCACGTAACCCGTCATGGTATTGGAAGGACATCACTCAGACTCCTTTTCTCTCACAAAAAGCGGAATAGAGGGGTTTCTGGCACTACCTAGAGGTCACGAACGTACTGGTTCTTTTCATTTACCAGAATCTTTTTGGGGGTCAAGGGTTCGTCGGTAAGGCAGAAAGCGGTGATAATGACGCGATGCCCTACCTGAACACGGTGCGCCGCCGCCCCATTTACGATGATGTCACCGGAGTTCGGCTTTCCTTCGATAACGTAGGTCTCGAATCGCTCTCCGTTGTCTACATTCCAGACATGAACGAGTTCGTTTGGAACGAGATTCGCTCGTTCGATAAGGTCGGGGTCGATGGCGATACTGCCCATGTAGTGAACATCCGCTTGGGTGACGGTGGCTCGGTGAATTTTGCTTTTTAGCAGGTTAAGAAGGCGCATAGTGGAGATATTGTACCCGAAAATCGCCCCTATCGCAAATCGGAAGGAGCCTCACGTCAAAGGGCAATAAACATAAAAATATCAGCACCATAGACACAATTCTACTTGATACAGGGGGGGGGGGGGTGCTATATAATGACAATAGACACACTCATACCAGTGTCTTATCAAATGACAGGTATATGTTTATCCAATGAGTGTCCTGATTACGAATTTACATGGAGGCATCGTATGAGACGTATTGTTTTGAATGCTGTCACGCTCTTCCTGTTCTTTACGTTTGTAGGAAGCATGAACAAGGCAAATGCCATAGCAGTAAGAACGCTTATACTGACAACAGAATACGAAGAACTTGGCACTGGTCCGGTAGGAACAAACGTGCAGTATAAGGTAGGATACCCTTTTGGGTCAACAACCCCTCAGCAAATGACACTCTGTGCTGTAGCAGTGATGGACGATGCCCCTGCTGTTGGGGTAACTATTACTTTCACTGTCTCACCGCTATCCGATCCGGGATGGGTGATTAGTAGCCAAACTGCCGTTACCAACAGCCAAGGACAAGCGATTATTCAAGTGACCTCTTGCCCAACGGTACCTCAGAAATTAGGTCTATTCAAAGCATCTTGGACAGCGGGACTTGCGACGATAACTGCGTCGCACTCACTCTCTTCTGATGTGGGAGACACTCCTACCGTTGCCTCTCCTACCTTTGGTGCTGTCTTCGCTAGTGTTCCTGCCCTCGGTATTGACCCCAAAGCGATACGTTGGGATGCCCCTTCAGACTATCACGCATACTACGCATCTGGTTTTGCCGCCTGGCAATCTGCCTCTGCGGGTCGAGTAGCCTTTGTCGAAAGCCCTAGCAACCCACAGTATAAGATTACAGATATTGATGATGAATTCACTCAAGGGTATGCATCTACCACCTATCCTGCTCCTCCCTCCCCAATACTTGCAACTACCAAAAACAATCGCTTTTATCTGGATGGAATGCCCCTACGAGATGGCTCTCCTTATCCTCCCAGATCGGTACGTCATCACATAGATAGTACCGCCACACACGAAATTGGTCATGCTCTCGGTTTCCAGCATAACTTTGTTGATAAGTGTGCCTTAATGAACTGGGGTGGTGTAAGGTGGTTTGTGAGTGGTACAAAAACCCCCACTCAGGACGAACTCACATCTCTTGCCATTCTCTATCCGAACCCATAGCTACGAAGGAGCCTAAAAATGTTAAGACGTTTTGTACTTATCGCCGCTCTAATTTTGTGTTTTGGGAGCAAGTCCGCCCAAGCACAACTCCAAAACGACCTGCTTATTCCGTCAAAATGGACAGTTGCGGTTCTTTTTCGGGTAGAACCTAACAAAAGAACCTATATAGGAACGGTTCAACAACCAAACCTATCTCTGCCCTTACCACTACCTATCGACCCACGTATCCCTTCGCGCTTCCTCTCTCCCAAAGGTACTTACGACTATGAGGTTTGGCTTGCGTGTAGCGGTAGCACATTAGGGCTGGCATACCACTCTAAAAACGGGCAGTTTGCCCATATCTATTCGAGCCATCCTTCTTCCATTACCGGATGGAGGCGTGATACCAACAAAAACCTTCGCACTCTAGTAGCCCAAGCCAAGCCCGCAGATGCCCTACCTCCTCCGAAAAACCCCTCCAAAGGCATAACTGACAGAGGAGGTGCCCCCGTTTCCTTACTCGATTTGGTAAAAAGATCTCCGATAATATGCGTTGGCAGGGTAGTAGGGCTACTAAGTAACCTGCACACACCACAAAATGCAAGCCAAGATCAAGCTAGTGTGTTCCTCATTGCCCCTGAAAACACACTTGTCACATCAGAGGCTCTTCCTGCTATAGTGAAAGTATCTCAAATAGGCGGATACCTTTCTAGCCATGATACAGAGGGAAGATGGCTCGGCGAAGGGCATATAGATATAGAAGACCCCTTACTACAGGTGGGTCAACGCTACATCTTCTTTTTAGCTCGCCCCTTATCCCTATCTATTCGACTGAAGGATAAGGCGCGAGGGTATTTCATCAGTTCAGATGGGAGTATTACAGGTAAAAGGGCTGAACTAGATGAGTTCCGAAAATCTGATATGATGATGGGCAAACTGTGGATAAAACCGGATGGCACTATCGCTGTGCCAGAACAACAGCCTGAGTGGAAGTTCCAATCAGGTCCGCAAATACTAGGTATGTCGGAAGAAGAAGCCATTAGTCTCATTCAATACCCACTCAAGCCGTAGGCATTCTAAAACCGTTACCTCATTCACACTCCTCTACTCCCCACCCAAACCAACGGGTGTGTAGGAGGAGTGTTTTGCTTTTAGCGGGAGAGGTGGGCGGGTTCCCGCAGTGCGCGGTGTTCTTGAGTGGGATTTACAGAGACGAGTGTGAAGAAGGTGATTTCTGCGGGGCAGTGGTAGCGATAGGGGCGGCGCGTTACCCCAATCCCCCTACTCACATAGAGGCGCGATTCTCCCCGCTGATACCATCCTGCCACATACGGCGACCCTAGTTTTACCCAGCAGACCATCTTGGGAGAGGGAAACGGTAAGGCGACCTGCGCCCCGTGCGTATGCCCCGAAAACACAACTATCTTTTGGCTTGGGAGGTGGCTAAACAGGACGGGGTTGTGAGTCATTACAAGGCTGGTTTTATCGGTGGGAAGCGCGTGTAGCGATTGGGAGGAGTGCGGTGTACCCGCACGGTAGTCGTCTATGCCGGCAAGGTATAGCCCATTTTCTAAGGGTAGGTTTTCGTTTAGGAGGGGGTGTACGCCTGCCTGTTCCAGTAGGCGCGTAGTCATTACGATACCGCGATAGTGGTCGTGGTTCCCCAACACTCCGTACTTCCCAAGCGGGGCTTTTAGGGCAGTGAGGGTCTCTAGCATCTGTTTGGGGCTATCTACTTCCTGAGTACGGCGGTCAACATAGTCCCCAGTAAGCAGGATAAGGTCGGGGCGCACCGCCTCTACTTGGCGCACAACCTCTTCGTGCACGGGCTGGATGTTCCCAAAACCGGCATGGAAATCGGTAAGGTGTGCCACCACAAGTCCCTCTGCGGACTTGGGTAGCCCGTGCATAGGAATCTCTTGGTGTGACACCTCTAGCTCGTAAGGTGTTTTCGCCCCGTTATCAATGTTAATTAGATAGTGTTGCACATAAGGCTCTTCGATAAAAATAGGTTCCCAACCATCGGAAGGGAAGACAGGGTATTGTACCGCAAAATTGTACTACTCAGTAACCCGATAATACACGGGGAATTCGCGTTACCTTGGGCTTACCCTCACTCTGCCTTAGAAATGTGGGTCAGAGCGGGTACGGTCTATGCGCTCTTTTGCGGCAGAGTGTTCGGGAGTATCGCCGGGGGCTTTGCCTAGTGCCTCTATCCACTTTCCCCTTGCACCCGTAAGGTCGCCCTGCTTTTCGAGGGTATCGCCCTCTTCAATGAGGCTCTGAGCTTCTTGTCGGTATCGCCCATAAACCTGCTCCGAAGAGAGCGGGGCACTCATGGGTGAGGTTGCGGGAAGCGTGTCCGGAGCGCGAGAACTCTTACCATTCACAAAGGCGCGGTCAGACTGTGCCTCGTCTTTCAGCCCCAGCTGTTCGAGTGCCTGTGCGCGTCCGTTACGTGCATTGGCTATGAGGCTATCGGGTGCAAAGTTTAGGGCTTTATCGAACCAGTTTTGTGCGTCCTTCCAAAGTTTGGCTTCGAGTGCTTTCTGCCCCAGTTGGATGTAAGTTGCGGCGAGGCTATAGTTTATCTGTTCTCGCTTTTCGCCCTCTTTGTCGTTGGATTTGGCGTTTTCAAAGAGGATACGCGCCTTGTCGTAATCCCCATTGTCGTAAGCAGTTTTGCCTTGGGTCATGTAGACCACCACCGTCTCCGAGCTTTTGGCGACTTGGAACCGCTCGTAGCTCTTCATAAAGGCAAGTGCGCCCAAACCCAATCCCCCTCCTACCACACACGCCATAAGCAACGCCAACAGAAAACGGCGCGTTCCTTCGGGTA
>OMJJ01000030.1 GCA_900299305.1 bacterium
ATTCGGGAACCCGCTTCGAGAATAGGCAGAACACAGCAACAACCGTTAGTCCCTCCAATGAGGAGGTGCGTATCGAAAACAAGGAGGCGGCGTATCTGGGGCTTGTGGGCAACTCTACCGAGCGCACCTTTGTTGGGAAGCAGTTCTTTCTACCAATTAGCCGTTTGGAACTAAACCCCCAAGACATGAAAAACGCGCAACAGGTCGTGCAAAAAGTGGTGATAGTGGGTGGGAGTTTTAGTCAAATCTACGGGGCGACATCGCTTTCTCAGGTAGTGGTGAATACAGACAAACTCGACATCCAGAGCGCGGGAGCCTGTAATACAAACGCCACCATCCCCGCCAATACGGAGTATCAAGTTACCTCGACGGTAGCAGAAGAAGACCCGGATACGCTTCGTAAAGCCTCCTCCGACCCCGATGCAGTTCCTGCTCCCATTCGACGTATCTACCTCCAAACCGGCCCCAGTAACGAACCTGTGAAAAAAGCCGTATTAGAAGCAGTGAAGGGCTGTAAAAACAACTACGATAAGGTGCAAGCACTGATAGCCTATATTGGAAAAAACTGCAAGTACAATATCCAGACCCCTGCCGCCCCCCGTGATAGGGACAGTGTGGAGTACTTTCTATTCGATAGGAAAATGGGCTACTGCGACAGTTTTGGGGCATCGCTTACCGTGATGTGCCGCTATGCGGGGATACCGGCGCGTATGGTCTCCGGATTCCTTACCGGCGACCTTAAAGACGGGGTGTACATCGTAAAAGAGCGGCATAAGCATATCTGGACAGAGGTGTTCTTCCCTGAATACGGTTGGGTAACATTCGACGCAACAGGCGCGGCAGAGGATGTTTCGGACTATAGCGCACTGAATAAGAAGCGGGGTAGTTTTTGGACTTGGCTCAAGCAAGATGCGTTGCGTGTTTTGCTAGGGGTACTCGTGGTTGCGTTGGTGGGGTTTGTGCTATATAACGAACTCACAAACCGCCTCACACGCAAAACGATACTGCATAGCGGGGCTACACGTCCACCCACGAACCGCGCTATTGCAGAGGCGTATGTCGCCTCTTGTATCCTACTCAAACGCTACGGGGTTGTGCGAACCAGCGGTATGACCCCCGCAGAGTACGCGGTACTGCTACAGGAGAGGGCGCACAGCGCGGCTCCCAACCTCCCTGTTTTGTGGGACGAATTAACTCAACTCTTTACGCGATACCGCTATGGTGTGGAGGTCGCGAGTGAGGCAGAAGTGCAACGCGCTCTTACTCTTAGCCGTGAAGTTCGGGGCGTTCTAAAACAGACAAAGCGACGTGCGCTCTCTGCACCCGCGCCCGAAGTGAAGCCGACATCGTGAACCTCTCTATCGTGATTGTAAACTGGAATACGCGGCAACTGCTTTTGGACGCGCTGGAGAGTATCTACAATGCGCCCCCCAGCTTTCCTTTCGAGGTGTTTGTGATTGATAATAACTCGAAAGATGAGAGTGCGGAGGCAGTCGCGAAACACTTCCCGAAAGTTGTTCTTATTGCGAATAAGGACAACAAGGGCTATGCAGAGGGCAATAATCAGGGGATGGCACGGGCAAAAGGAAAGTACGTGCTTCTGCTCAACCCCGATGTGATACTCCCCGCGCAGGGGCTAGAAAAAGCCGTTGCGTTTATGGAGAGCCATGCCGACTGCGGGGCGTTGGGGGTTAAGCAGGTACACCCAGACGGTAGACTGCAACGCTCGGTGCGCGGCTTCCCCTCGCCCCTCTCTATTTTGTGGGAACTTACAGGCATGAGCCGCCTCTTTACAAAGAGTCGTGCTTTTGGGGCGTACCGCATGAGTTGGTTCGATTATGCCTCGGTATGCGAAGTAGACCAGCCTATGGGAACCTTCCTGCTTATCCGCCAAGCGGTAATAGAGCAGGTGGGTATGCTCGACCTCTCCTTTCCTATCTTTTTTAATGAGGTGGACTGGTGCTTGCGGTGCAAACGGGCAGGGTGGAAAATCTACTACACTCCCGACGTGGAGATTATCCACTATGGCGGGGCGAGTACCTCCCAAGTGGGAGTGGCAATGGCGTGGGAGTCGCGGCGAGGGCTACTAAGTTTCTATGCAAAGCACTACCCTGCCTTTTGGTTTTTGCCGCTACGTGCCTTTATTGCGTGTGCCTCGTTTCCTTATGCGTGGTTACAGGCACGAAGCCGCAAACGCTAACCCTTTGTAGAAATGGAATTGCGTTGGATTTATCTATCATTCTCCTCAACTGGAATACCCGCGACCTATTGGCACAGAGCCTCCGTTCGCTACAACTGCCCCAAGAGGGAATAACGTTTGAAGTGGTGGTGGTAGATAACGCCAGTTCCGACGGAAGCCGCGACATGATTCGCGCCGATTTCCCCGATGTGAAACTCCATGCGAACCCCCGCAACATCGGCTTTGGGGCAGGAAACAACACAGGCATACCTCTCACCACCGGACGCTACATCCTCTTTTTGAATACCGACACCGTAGTAGAAGAGCACGCCCTCGCGAAGATAGTGCAGTATGCCGATGCTAACCCCGATATAGGGATACTCGGTGCGAAACTGCTAAACGAGGACGGCTCACTACAGTACTCCTGCCGCCGTTACCCCAACCTGCTTACGGGTTTCTTTCGGAATACACCACTGGGAAGGCTTATGCCCCAAAACCGCTTTGCCTCCGACTACCTCATGAAATCTTTCGACCACGAGACCCCCCGCGATGTGGACTGGGTATCGGGCGCGGCGTTGATGATGCGGCGCACCCTGTACGACCAGATTGGCGCGTTTGATGACGACTACTTTATGTACTGCGAAGATGTGGATTTGTGTTGGCGGGCGAATCATGCCTCTCTCTCCTCCATCGCTTCTGTAAAAGACCTTGCCCCTCGTAAATCGGTCAACGTCTTTACCGTTGGGCAAGAGGAGGAGAAACCGCAAGGCACTTGGCGTGTTACCTACTTCCCCGATGCCCGTATCTACCACTATATCGGTAAGAGTTCCGACAAAGCCCCCACGCGCATGACCTACGAGTTCCATCGCTCACAGTATCTTTTTTATAAGAAGCACTATCGCCCCTTTACTCCCTTGCTCATACGTCCTTTAATTCCGTTGGGAATTGCGCTGAGGGCAGTAGGAACAATGGCACGTTATCGGATAAACTACTACCGTCGTAAATATCTAAAGCACTAGCGAGGAGAACCACCCCTTTGAACGAAAGAGAAACAGCACAACATCCAGACGAGGCAGAGCGACGGCTTCTTCCTTTAGATTTGGGCGCACTGGCTCTGGTTGCGCTTACGCTGTTTCTTGCGCCGCTTATGGCGGGAGGCTTTGTTAGTCCGAATAGCACCGAGATCCTCTCGACCAGTGAGACCATAGGACTACCGTTAGTGCTAATACTCACGGCAATGGCGACCCTTCTTGTGGTGGCACGAGAGTACAAAAACCCGGTTGCGTTAGGAACCTTATTAGGGGTACGCGAGTCGGCGGTACTGCTCGGTATCTGGGGGGCGGTAACGCTTCTGTTTAGTCCTGTGCGCTTTGTGTGTTGGGGAAGCCTCTTCACGCTCTGGGCGGTACTGATGATTGCGGGGCTAACGGCACGGCTTGGGCGTTCTGCACAGGCTTGGAGTGTGTTGCTTAGGCTAATGCTACTGACGGGGGGCGTAGTTGCGTTTTGGGGGATTGTGGAGTATTTTACCAAAGGGATGCCCCAGTGGAGAATCTTCGCGACCTTTATCAACCCCGACTTTTTGGCAGGATACCTCCTACTTCTGATACCACTCTCGTTGGCAACTTTTGTTGCGATACCCCAAACACCGTACCTTGTAGGTTTTGGGGTTCTGATTATCGCGCAGGTAATGGCTCTCTTCCTCACAGGCTCGCGGGCAGGTATCGGCGCACTGGGAGGAGCGGTACTGGTTTGGGTTCTGCTACTGGCATGGGGACGTATTCTCAAACCCAACCTCAAGCCGTTGGGGGCGGGGCTACTCCTCTGCCTTGTGGGTGGCATAATAGGGCTTGCCCCCGTGCGAAACCGTGTGGAGTCGGGGCAGGGGGGCAAAAGCACCGTAAACGCGATACAGGCATCTGCAAGCGCACAGGCGCACTCCGGCGAGTTTCGGAAGTGGACATGGCGCGGTACGGTAGAGATGGCAAAGAGCAATCTCCTGTTTGGAACAGGTATCGGGTCGTATGAACTCGCCTACCCGCGCTATACCCAAACCGCTTTTACGGCACACGCGCACAACGCCTATCTACAGTGGGCGGCAGAGATGGGAGGCTTGGGGGTTCTGCTTCTCTTCTTACCTGTGGCTTCGCTCTGCGCGTTTGCGTTGCATATTCTACACGCTCACCGTCAGGCGAGTTTGGCGGGAGAGACAGAGGCGTTTCGTGCAGAGCCGTTTGGGCTGTTTAGTGAACCTTATGTACTGCTAACAGGCTTTTTTGCCTCTCTGGTTGCTACCCTGCTTCATAGCCTTATCGACTCCGACTGGTATGCGGTTGCGAACGCGGTAACGCTTGCCGCCGTTATTGGGCTAATGCTCTCGCTTGCCCGATACCTTGCGCCTGATGCTACTAAAGCCCCTGCGCCTCTTCCCAAAATGGGCTTACTTTTGGGGGTTCCGCTTGCTCTTATACTGGTGTGGCAAGGCTCGAGTATTCTGAACTACCGAACCGCACTTACCTCCGGAAATATCTCCCTACAGTCGCAGAAGCCCCAAGATGCACTTGCCGACTTCCAAAGTGCCTCCTCCGCTCTTCCCTACGACCCCGAAGCGTACCTCAAACAAGCTCTTATACTCGGTGCAACTGAACACCCACAGGAGGCGGAGCAGACACTGCTTACCGCCACACGAATCGCACCCTGCGGACGCACCTTCTACCGTTTGGCTCAGTTCTATGTAAAGACCAAGCAACCCGACAAAGCGATAGCCGCCTACGAGGATTCGCGGCGCAGAGAACCCCGCAACGTCCAAAACCTACGCGCCCTCGGCGACTGCTATCGAGAGGCGCACCGCAACGACGACGCAAAACACATCTACGAGATAGTAAGCGACCTCGAACAAGGGGTATACGGAAGAGTGCGTGCTATGCCAGAGATGATAGAGAGTGAGTTTGGGTTCGCGCATATTGGGCTAGCCGACATCGCAAACGAGAGTAAGCAGTGGGAAGAGGCGGCAAAAGAGTACCATGCCGCCGTGAACGTGTTTGGGGAGTACTGGAGTAACCGCACTTCTGGCTACTACCTTACGGTATCGCCCTCCAAGCGCACGGGATGGATAGAGAAGTACGAGTACGCTCTTACGCAGTGGGTTGCCACCCTAAAACAACAGGGGGCAATATCGGACGAAATCCAGAAAGCCGACAAACTGCGAACCGACTTCCTTACCGCAAAAGCACAAGAGCCGCCCCTCTCTGATGGAGGCGGTTCCTAATGCGTGTGGTGCGTGAGGTTCTCCACATCGCAAACCTCCCGAAGTCGTTGGAGGGGGCTACGCTGGCACACCTCACCGATATTCACCGCTGTTGGTGTACCTCCGACGCACTACTGAGGAGGGCGGTAAGGGAAGTTTGTGTGGCGACTCCCGACATCGTGGTTCTTACCGGCGACTTTGTTACCGAACATACACACGATATTCTGCCCTGTGCCGAGATACTAGCCCCTCTTAAAGCGCTTTTTGGGGTTCATTTCATACTAGGCAACCACGACTACACCACCGATGCCCCTGCCGTTACTCGCGCCCTAGAAGGTGTTGGGTTTCACTCCCTCATCAACCGCAATGTGTGTATAGAGGGGGGGCTGTGGCTTGCGGGGCTGGACGATGATAGAGAGGGGGAGCCGTTTTTTGACCGCGCCTTCGCAGGAATACCTCCCAATACTACCCCCATAGTACTCTGCCACAACCCCGCTATGGCAGAGATGTTCTCTTACCTCGAATGTTACGCCTTTGCGGGGCATACGCACGGCGGACAGATAGTACTTCCTCTGCTTACCGACTACAAACTGTACCATATCGGCGCAAAGCACTATAAGGCGGGGTGGTATTCGGTAGAGCGTGTGCGCCTCTATGTAAGCCGTGGGCTAGGGAATGTTGCTCTCCCGTTTCGCCTCTTCGCCCCCCCTGAAATTGCCCTGTTTACCCTGAAATCTAAGCAGTAAAAAGTGGAGCCAGAGAAACTCTGACTCCACTCTCTCGTTAAAAACGGAGGCTACCTGTCCTCACTAGGAGGGGGAGGGGCTTTCCGTGTGAGGGCTTTACTGCCTGTTGAGGTGGCACGAGTGCTAGTAGACTTGCCCTCCTCGGTAGGGGCATCTGGGGTAGAACGGCTACAGCCTACCAGTGCGAACACCAGCAACACAAAACCCAATTTCAGTACCTTTTGCATGAGTGGCTTCCTGTTCTAACTGCGTCTGTCCCAGTCGGGAGTAAAGAAAACTTGGTGACAACCATCCCACCAAGAGTTGTTGGGGAGTTGGTTTTTGTCGTAGTCTGCTATCCACTCCTTGAGGGGGTCGGTTTCGCCGGGAGACACCACCTGAGTAGAGAGGGTTTTGTGCTTAACATGACCATCGGCGTAGGAGTAACTCATACCCTGACCGTGTACATTGGCAGTGGCTACAAACCCAAACCAGCCGCTCGTACCTCCGTTACCCGGTACACAAGTTCCCCCTGCCCCAGTAGGCTTATAGATACACGCGGCATTAACGGGGCAAAAGAGGAATGGGTTCGCAGACTGCCAGCCTTTCAGACCACCACGCCCCATCGACTCGGTGAGCATAGGGAGTTCGGAAGGTAACACCACCCCCGCGAGAGGGTAGGACTGTAGCAACCCGTTATAGGAGTAGCTGGTGTTAATGGGAGTGTTTATCCACGCTGTCCAGCCTAAGTCGTCGAAGAGACCGCCTGAAGGACACTGGAAGAGTTGGAAGTTCTTTACATAGGGCTGTACCGCGTTGCCCCAAGCCACTTGCCGTGCAGCCACATAGCCTGCGCTGTTGGTACGCGCATTAGCGGGGGTATCGGCAACAAAAGGAACACCGTCAGGGTCGGTAGCCCAAGTACCGTTGTTACGTCTGCCCATAGAGAGCGGGAACGTCTCGTCGTAGTCCTGTAGGTACATCATGGTAGCGGAAGCCCACTGCTTGTTATTGGAGATGCAGTTAGATTCGCGCGCCTTTTCGCGGGCTTGTGCGAAGACGGGGAAGAGAATGGCGGCAAGAATTGCTATGATCGCGATAACGACAAGCAGCTCGATGAGTGTGAAGCCAAAACGGGGAAGTCGTTTCATATTTGAGTTACCCTCCGAACGAAATGGAATTTCAGGTATTAGGAGGGGGAAGATACTCCCTCTCCTAATTCAAGAATGAACAGATGAACGCAACCCAAAAGTTCCCACATTGTCTATTTGTGTCAAAATTTTTTGTAAGGGGAGTCTTACGGCGTTGCTTAAAATAGTTCTCACTTCTGCTTGATTTTCTTGGATAGAAACGGATAGAATAGAAGACACTGTCCTACATATAGAGTCACCGTAGTGCCCTGTCTCTATATGTACAGTCTCCTTTCAACTCTCTACCCAATAAGGCAATCACCTATCCATGAGTTCCAGAAACTTCGTCCACGTCCACTGTCACTCCGAATTTAGCCTCTTAGATGGCGCAAACCGACTCGGCTACCTTATCAAACGGGCGGCGGAGATGGAGATGCCCGCCCTCGCCATTACCGACCACGGCGTGATGTACGGTGTTGCCGACTTCGCTATGAAGTGTAAGGACAACGGGATTAAGCCGATTTTAGGAGTAGAGGCGTATGTCGCGCCTCGTACCCATAAAGACAAACAGCCTCGTATCGACCAAGCCGCCTACCACATGGTACTGCTTGCTAAAAACCTAGAGGGTTACAAAAACCTACTCAAACTCACCACCATCGCCGCAATAGACGGCTACTACTATAAGCCCCGCATAGACCGCGATTTGCTGATGCAGTACCACGAGGGCATTATCGCGACCAGTGCCTGCTTGGGCAGTGAAATCTGTACCCACCTGCGAAAAGGCGACTACAACACTGCACGCGATGCCGCAGGGTTCTACCGTGACCTGTTTGGGGAGGGAAACTACTACATTGAACTGCAAAACCACTCCCTAGAAGAGCAGAAACTCGTTAATGAAGACCTCCTGAAAATCGCCAAAGAACTCAAACTCCCCATCATCTGCTCCAACGACGTTCACTATCTGGGAAGGCAGGACGCAGAGGCACACGATATTCTGCTCTGTATCGGAACTGGTTCTACCGTTAGCGACCCCAACCGCCTCAAATATGCCACGCAAGAGTTCTACCTAAAGAGTGAGCAGGAGATGCGCGACCTCTTTCCTCAGCACCAGCAAGCCGTAGAACAGACCCTCGAAATCGCGGAGAAGTGCAATGTAGAGCTGGAGTTCGGACGTTGCCCCATGCCCTCACCGGGAATACCCGATGGTCTCTCCCCTCACGACTACCTCACTAAACTCTCTTACGAGGGGATGGAGCGTAGGTATAACGGTAACGCCCCCCAAAAAATCAAAGACCGCCTCGAATACGAACTCGGCATTATCCAGAAAACGGGCTTCTCGCAGTACATCCTGATTGTGCGCGACTTCGCTTCGTTTGCACGGGATAACGGGATATTCTTTGGGGTACGCGGTTCGGCGGCGGGGTGTCTTGCGTCGTACCTTGTGGATATTACCGACATCGACCCCGTTGAGTATGGGCTTACCTTCGAGCGGTTCCTAAACCCAGAGCGTATCGCTATGCCCGACGTAGATATGGACTTCGAGGACTCGCGCCGCCAAGACGTTATTGAGTACGTTACCAAGAAGTACAGTCCCCAACAAGAGAACCCTGTCGAGGCACGGGTGGCACAAATTATCACCTTTGGAACACTGGCGGCACGCGCCGTACTCAAAGATGCCGGACGCGCACTTGCTATGCCTAGCGGCGAAGTAGAAAAACTCTGCAAGATGATTCCTACTATCCCCGTGGGTATGACCATCGACAAAACAATGGACGCAAATCCGGAGTTCCGTGCCGCTTACGAACACGACCCCAACGCCAAAAACCTGATAAATACCGCCAAACGCCTCGAAGGGATTTCGCGGCACGCCTCCGTCCATGCGGCGGGTGTGATGATTTCGCATAACCCACTGGTGGAGTATACGCCGCTCTCCCGCTCGGCAGAAGGG
>OMJJ01000031.1 GCA_900299305.1 bacterium
AAAGTAGGCTTTTCCAGTCGTAGTTCACATCCTCAGCAGAAGGGCTACCCATTACTAACATTCGCCCTTTGTCTAGAATCCCGTCGCGGTGCGACTGTGCGTAGGCAGAGACCACGCACGCCCAAGGTTCGGTAAGTGCCGACTCTACGTATCCCGTGTTCTTCTGAATGGGTAGCAGGTAGCATCCCTCGTCGCCATCTATTACCTCTTTGGGGATAACACTGTACTCGGCAAGCCCACCCTTAAACACATAGCCGTAAGCCATACTCTTGCCCTTGTAAAACACGTCTGCCTGAATAGTAAACCTATCTCCGATTTGGAACTGCCCAAGCCGGTTTGCGCCGATACCCACCACGGTACAAGAGACCTCATGCCCCAACGTAACGGGGTCGGTAGAGAGGTCGCGCCCAGTAAGGCGGGGATGGTTGTCTCCCAAGCCAATTACTTTGGTATCCGAAAAACAGAGACCGCAAGCGTCCTGCCGTACCAAAATCTCGTCGTCGGAGTAGCTAGGGACGGCAACCTGCTCTGGTTGCCCTTCGCGCCCCATGTTCTCCAGTCCTGCGCCGTACAAGTGCCAGCGCGTCATCATCTGCGGTATGGCGGTACGTCCCGCCCGATACACCTCTAAATCGCTCATCAGAATGGCTATCCTTTCCTAAACACTGGTGCGACTACTTCTGCCCTAGCTGCCGTTGACGGTAGTGTTCGTCGGGGCGGGTGTGGATACGGCTCACGTTTTCGGGGGTCATAAAGTTGGGACCGCCTAGCGCGTAGGTGCCTAGTATCACTCGCGCCGTCTTTACATACATTTCGGTAATGGTGCGGCAGTCTTTCACCGACTTGCCTACGGCTATCAGCCCATGATTCTGCATTAGTATCACTTTGGGGAGTTCGTCATACTCCTCAATGTACTCCTCTACTCTCTGTTTTATACACTTAGAGAGAGGCATACCGGGGTCTACATACTCCACAAAGCAGGGTGCAACCCCACAGCAGACGATTTCATCGGGAAAGAGTCGCCCTGAAATCGCCTCTTTTGCAAACTTCGAGCAGAGGATACTATTTACTGCGATAGGGTGGGTATGTGCGATAAAACGGATACCCGGCAACGAAAGCAGGTAGGCATGAAAAAACGTCTCTACCGAGGGCATAATGGGGGAAGCATCGTCTACTTTGCTCTTTAGTAGTGCCTCTCGAACTTCGCTATCGGTAACATCCGGCTTATCAAAATAGGGGAGTACCCTATTGAAGCGCACCTTGCAGAAACCCTCTGCCGAAATCGTCTCTAGGGTCTGCCCACTCGCTTTAATATAGAAGGTCTCCTCGTCCACTTTGGCAGAGGTGTTTCCCTCTCCCAAAATAGCGTAATCACGGCGCGGGTCGCCTACAAAGTGCGACAGCCCAACCAACTCCTCCAAAATATCCGACATACCTCTCTCCTCTACAAAAAATAGTTCTACCCTCTCATTATATCGCATTTGCCCCTAAATTCGTACCCATATCTCACGCACAAAAAGGGGCGCAGAACTTTTGTAAAGCCCTGCGCCCCTCCTAGCCTTGTTCTACCTAGTGTTATCGGAGAAGACCTAGCACCGAGTTGGGAGCAGAGTTAGCCTGCGCCAAAACGGACTGTGCCGCCTGTTGGATAATCTGGTTCTTAGTGTACGAAACGACCTCCGTTGCCACGTTGGTGTCGGTAATCTGACTATTGGATGCAGAGAGGTTCTCCACACCAACCGCCAAAGAACTCGCTGTCGCTTGCAAGGTGTTCTTTTGGAACGCTCCCAAGTTCGCTCTTAGTTTCGAGACCTGCCCAATGGCTTCATCTACAATACTAATCGCGTTACTTGCCCCTGCATTCGTCGTAACGTCTATCGTCGCCAACGACTGACCCGAAATTACCGTATTACCCAAGTTACTGGTACGGGCGTTCCCCAGACTGATGTTGACCGTCTGACCCGCGTTTGCTCCAATCTGGAACTGTAGGTCGCCCGCTCTCACGTTCGCGGCGGTCTTGTTGGTGGTGTTGGTGCTGTTGCCGTTCTCGGTTAGTAGTATCGAGTTACCGGCGGTATCGGTCACTTTTAAACCACTGTCTGCGGAAGCACGTCCACCGCTAAAGGTGGCTACAACGCTGGTTGCAACGCCTCCCACAAGTCCGGTTGCCGTTACAGTTACGGTTGCGTTCAGACCCGAAACGCTGGTTCCTGACGTACCGAAGATAAGTGCGTTGCTCTCTTGGGAGTTCACGTTGAAGTTACCGCCATACTTCTGTTGGGTAAGAACGATAACGCCCGAACCGTTAGAAGCACTGAAGTTCGCGGAAACGCCAGTAGAACCGGATACGTTGTTGATTTTGTCTACCAGCGACTGAACGGTTTCAGAACCCGACACTTGGATACTCTGCCCGTTGAGAACAACAGTTCCTCCCGAACCGGTGAATTTACCATTGGCACTAGAGAGAGTTGCATTTGCACTTGCGTAGGTAACGGTTCCCTGTGCCTGAGCACGGGTTGCCGCATTGTTTACCGTAACGCTTACCGTTCCGTTCTGAATAGACACTCCACCAAACGTACTCCCAAAACTAATCCCACCCAACGTCGCTGTGTCGGTGACTGCCGCGGATACGCCGGAAGTACCGTCGAGCAACTTTTTGTTTCCAAACTGGGTGTTCTCTGCGATACGCTGAATACTAGAGATAGCAGAGGTGATTTGGGCTTGGTCGGCTTGTACGGCAACATCGTCGTTTACACCTGTGTTGGAGGCGTGTAGGGCGAGTTGGCGGATACCGCGTAGCTGGTCGTTGACCTGAGAGAGACCACCGTCTGCGGTTTTGATAACGTTCTGAGCATCTTGGGT
>OMJJ01000032.1 GCA_900299305.1 bacterium
GCAAATGAGTGCCGAGTCGTGCTAGTCTCCGACCAACCGCAACGTGTTCGGGAGATATGCGCCGAACTAAACCTGCCCGTACAGCCCAAAACCCAAAGAATAGGCAACCAAGCCGGGCTATACGTGGTAGAAGGGCGGTTAAGAGCGGGATTCGCCTTCACCGACCTACGCCTCTACCTCCTTACCGATGCAGAACTGTTTGGAAGTGCGCGTCCCGTAGTCGCACGAAGGCACGTCGCGGGGGGCGTGGCTATCTCTTCTGTGCTAGACCTGCGCGATAACGACCATGTGGTGCATATCCATCACGGTATCGGCATCTATCGGGGGCTAGTAAAACGTAACACCGACGGCAATCTGCGCGACTACCTTCTCATAGAGTATCAGGGAGGCGATAGGCTTTTTGTTCCCGCCGACCAGATTGACCGTGTACAACGCTACACAGGCGGAGAGGGAACCCCGCCCAGCCTGAACAAAATCGGGGGAAGCGAGTGGCAACGCTCCACCCGCAAGGTGAAAGAACAGGCGCAAGAGATAGCCCGCGAACTGATAGAACTGTATGCCGCACGTGAAGCCGCCACCCGCCTCAGTTTTGGAGAAGATACCCCGTGGCAAGTAGAGATGGAGGAGGCTTTCCCCTACGAAGAGACCCCCGACCAACTCCGCGCCATAAAAGATGTAAAAACCGATTTAGAGCGTGACCGCCCCATGGACAGGCTTATCTGCGGAGACGTGGGCTTTGGCAAAACAGAGGTTGCACTACGAGCGGCGTTCAAAGTGGTAGCGGCAGGAAAGCAGGTCGCGGTACTCTGCCCCACTACCGTGCTTGCCGCCCAACACAAGACCACCTTTAGCGAACGTCTCGCCGCCTACCCCCTCAATGTAGAACTCCTCAGCCGCTTCCGTACCCGCCAACAGCAAGCCGAAACGGTACGCGGTCTGCTGGATGGTACGGTGGACGTGGTGGTAGGTACGCACCGCCTTCTCTCCAAAGACATTAAGTTCAAAGATCTGGGGATGGTGATTGTAGACGAAGAGCAACGCTTTGGGGTTCAGCACAAAGAGCGGCTCAAGCAGTTACGAAAAGAGGTCGATGTTCTCACCCTCTCCGCGACCCCCATACCGCGCACCCTCTCTATGGCTCTCTCTGGGCTACGAGATATGAGCGTGATAGAAGACCCCCCCGAAGGGCGTATCCCCGTGCTTACCTACGTTCGAGAGTACGACGACGAGATGGTACGAGACGCGCTACTCCGTGAACTGGAGCGCGAGGGGCAGGTCTACTTTGTGCATAACCGCGTGGAGAGTATCTATCACGTTGCGAGTCACCTACAGCAACTGGTTCCCGATGCCCGTATTCAGGTAGGGCATGGGCAGATGTCGGAAGACGAACTAGAGCGGGTGATGTTCGACTTCTATCATCATCAGTACGATATTCTCGTCTGTACCACGATTATCGAGAACGGGCTGGATGTCTCCAACGCAAACACCATTATCATCGACAGCGCAGACCATCTGGGGCTATCTCAGCTGTACCAACTTAGGGGGCGTGTGGGACGTTCTTCCCGTCAAGCATACGCCTATCTCTACTACCGGAAGCACAAGCAACTCTCCGAAATCGCCGAAGCAAGGCTTACCGCCATGCGCGAGTTCTCGGCACTAGGAAGCGGCTTTAAAGTCGCGATGAGAGACCTAGAGATTCGCGGTATGGGCAACCTCTTGGGGGCGCAACAGCACGGCGCAATGATAAACGTCGGCTTCGACCTCTACTGTCAACTACTAGCGCAAGCCGTGCAGGAACTCAAAGGCGAAGAGCCGGTAGAGGACATTCTGCCGTCGGTAGACTTGCCTATCACGGTACACATACCCAACGAGTATATTCCCGGCGAAGCAGAGCGCATCTACTTCTACAAGCGCATGAGCGGGGTTCGCAACACCAGCGATATAGAGAGCCTCCTCCTCGAACTCGAAGACCGTTTTGGCGACCCCCCGAAATCGGTATGGACGGCGTTGGCGGTGTTGCGTCTGCGGTTGCGGTGCAAAGTGGCAGGTATCGCAAGCATTAAGGCAGAGGGGACGAACATCAGTATTCGCTTCGCCCCGCAAGCCCGCCTCACCCCCGAAGCGATACGCCTCCTCTCCTATGCGTTTAAGGGGCATCGCTTTACCGCCGACGGAGTAGTTGTGCCGCTTACCAGTACCAAAGTGATGGAGCAGATAGAAGAGGTAATCTCGGTACTAGAACGCGCCTTAGAAGAGGGACGAAAACCACGCGCAAACACACAAACACGCCCAATTCGCCCCGCAGAACGCCTCCCGCAACCCGTTGGGGGCAGAAAATAACAGATTTTTGCGAAGATTCGTTTCAAACCCCTTCCGCAAAGAAACACAAACACCTATAATAGTCTGGTTCACCGCAATCCGGTGTACTCAGCAATCTTAAAGAAGCCCACCTTCCTTTGGCAAAACCAGCCGAAGGGGTGTATTCCTATATCAAGAGAGGATTTAGAACATGGCGGATACCATCGTCAAACCTCCTACGGAGGACGGCATTTCCCGTGCCGAAATGCTCGATCTGTTTCGGCTTATGCTCCGTATTCGACGCTTAGAAGAGTCGGTCTACCGAAAGTTCCACGAAGCGAAGATTGGCGGTTACTTGCATCGTTACGACGGACAAGAGGCTCTTGTCGCCGGCGTTATCCCGCAACTCCAACTACCCCACGACAAAATACTCTGTACCTACCGAGACCATGCCCACGCTATCGCTTGCGGAACCACCGCAGGAGAGATGATGGCGGAACTCATGGGACGCGCTACCGGTTGTGCGCGTGGTAAGGGCGGCAGTATGCACCTCACCGACCCCGACAAAGGCTTTTTGGGCGGCGATGGAATTGTAGGAGGTCCCATCCCCGTATCGGTAGGCGTGGGCTACGCGCTCAAGTACACGGGTTCTAAAAATATCTGCGTCTGCTACTTCGGCGACGGGGCAATGAATCAGGGTGGGGTACACGAATCGCTGAACATGGTGGGCTTGTACAAACTCCCCGTGCTCTACATCCTCGAAAACAACCGCTACGCAATGGGAACCGCCCTAGATCGCTCTACCGGACAGACCGACTTCGTACTAAAAGCGAAAGCGCACGGAATCGCGGGGGAAGTGGTAGACGGCATGAATGTGCTAACCATGCGAGAGGCGGCAAACCGCGCCATAGAGCATATTCGCACCACAGGAGAGGCGTACTTCTTAGATGTGGAGTGCTACCGCTTTGTGGGGCATGGGGTAGGCGACGACAACACTGGCGGACAGAAGTTCTACCGCACCGAAGAAGAGGTGGACGAGTGGCGGCAACGCGACCCCATCCTTCAACTGGTTCGCGACCTTAAACAGCGCGGCTACATCAGCGATGAACAGATAGAAGCAATAGAGGCAGAGATTAAGATAGAGGTAGACGAGGCGATTGCTTTCGCGGAAGCAAGCCCGGAACCCCCGCTAGATAGCCTCTACGAAAACGTGTTTTCAGAGTAACGAGGAGAAAAACGATGGCAAAAATGCGCTATCTACAGGCTCTCCGTCTTGCTATGACGGAAGAGATGGAGCGCGACCCCAACGTGTTTATACTTGGGGAAGAGGTGGGGCAGTATCAGGGAACCTATCGCGTAACCGAGGGGCTTCTGGATAAGTTCGGCGGCAATCGCGTGGTGGATACCCCCATTAGTGAGATAGGAATTGCAGGTATGGCGACGGGGGCGGCAATGGTTGGTCTGCGCCCTATTGCAGAGTTTATGACGTGGTCGTTTGCCATGTCTGCCATGGATCAGTTGGTGAACCATGCCGCCAAAATAACCTATATGTCGGGTGGGCGTATCAAATGCCCCGTGGTGTTTCGGGGCCCCGCAGGGGTAGGAACCCAACTCTCGGCGCAACACTCCCATAGCCTAGAGGCGTGGTTTGCACATACGCCCGGATTCAAGGTGGCTATGCCCGCAACCCCCGAAGACGCAAAGGGACTACTGAAAACCGCGATTCGGGACAACAACCCGGTTATCTTTATGGAACACGCAGGGCTTTACGGCTCCTCTGGTGAGGTTTCGGAAGACCCCGACTTCACAGTTCCCTTTGGAGTAGCGGCGGTACGGCGGGAAGGAACCGACATCTCTCTTATCGGCTACTCTCGTGGGGTACAGCAGAGCCTGAAAGCGGCAGACATCTTGGCAAAAGATGGTATCTCGGCAGAGGTTATCGACCTAAGAACGCTGGTTCCGCTCGACATGGACACCGTTCTCGCCTCGATTCGCAAAACGCACCGCGCTGTAGTAATGCAAGAGGAGTGGCGCAACGCCGGCTTTGCGGCAGAGATAGCGGCACGTATCTACGAACAGGCATTCGATGAACTAGACGCACCGATTCAGCGTGTGGCAGGGGCAGATGTACCCATGCCCTACGCAAAAAATCTGGAACGCGCCGCTATCCCTACAGAAAACGATATTGTGTTAGCGGCACGACGCGCACTATCTTAAGAAGGGGTGATGTGAATGGCAGAAATCCTTATGCCCAAAATGGGCGACGGAATGGAAGAGGGAACCATCAACGCATGGCTAAAAAAGGAGGGCGACGAAGTCGTCTCTGGAGAGCCTATCGCGGAGATAGAGACCGACAAAGCCAACGTGGAAATATCGGCGTATGAGACGGGAAAACTGACCAAAATCTTGATTCAGGTCGGGCAGACCGTTCCTGTAGGAGCTGCTATCGGGGTTATCGGAGAGGCTTCTGCGCTTCCTGTAAGCAATGGGACATCCGTAGTTAATCCCGTGAAAGAGGGGACGGTAGTAGACATCCCCGCAGTATCCATGCCCGTAGTAGTTGGGCTACAGGGACGAGTCAAAGCGTCGCCACTTGCTAGGCGCATGGCGAAAGAGTTGGGTATCGACCTTACCCAACTTTCGGGAAGCGGAGAGGGCAATACCCGCATTGTGGCAAAAGATGTAGAGGCGTTCCAAGCAAATCGTACTACAGCACCCGCGAAAGCCGCTCCTGCCGCCGCCACTGTGCTTGCATCGGTAGGTGGAACTCCTACAGGGACAGGAGAGACCTTCAAGCCGAGCAAAATGCGCGAAGCCATTGCGCGGCGTACCCTACAGAGTACGCAAGGTATCCCGCACTTCTACGTTACCATGCTGATTGAGATGGATAGGGTTCTTAAAATGATAAAGAACCTGAACGCCGATAACCCCGAAGGTAAAATTACCGTCAACGATGTTATCGTGAAGGCGTGCGCCGTTGCCCTCAAGCGGGTTCCCGAAGTGAATGCAACATGGGCTTCTGATGGAACGATATTCCGATATGCAGAGGCACATATCGGTATCGCGGTGGCAATCGACGAAGGGCTTATCATTCCCGTAGTTCGTAACTGCGAGACGAAATCGTTACGTAACATATCGGGAGAGGCAAAGAGCCTGATTGCCAAAGCCCGTAACAACCAACTCAAACCCGAAGAGTATTCGGGAGGCACGTTCAGCATCTCTAATCTGGGGATGATGGGCGTAGATGAGTTCCTCGCCATTATCAACCCACCCGAAGCGGCGATACTGGCTATCGGAGGTGTCTCTCGTGATGCGGTGGTACTACCTGATAGCGACGAAATCGCGATTCGCTCCCGCATGAAAGTCACGCTCTCCGCAGACCACCGTGTACTGGATGGACTAACGGCGGCGCGTTTCTTGCAAGAGGTTAAGAAGGTACTAGAGGCTCCGTTCTCCCTGCTTTCGTAACGATTTGTAACGTCTGTTCCCCCTTCCTGTATATACCTAGGAGGGGGGATTCTATTATATTTTTACAATGAACCAACCCGATAGTGAACAACTACAAAAAGAGATAGAACGCCTTAAAGCCGAGAACGACTTTCTACGTGTAAAAGCCGCCGCCAGCCTACTAAGAACCAGCGATACCGCGCTTTGGGAGGTCGCATCGCATCTGCCCATAGGGATTGTCCTCGAGAACAAGGATACACTCGTGATGAACTTCTATGTAGAAGGACTAACGGGATACACCAATTACGAACTATCTACGATACCGCTCTGGTTTGATACGCTGTTTGGTGAACGGAGTAAAGAAGAGTACGAGCGGTATCTTTTGGCACGTGAGGCAGGGTTTCCTACTGCTTACGAAGTAACGTTTACTTCCAAAACAGGGCAGGTGCGGGTAGTCGAGTTTAGAGGGCGTATCTTCTCTGATAACGAAGCATGGTCGTTGGTCGATGTTACGGAGCGTAACGAAGCACAGCAGGCGTTAGCCGCGAGTGAGGCACGACACCAAGCCGTACTAAATGCCCTCCCCGACGTTCTCTTTATGTTAGATAACAATGGGAACTTTATCGACTACCATGCTCCGGACGAGATGCTACTCTTTGCCCCTCCCCAAGATTTTATGGGTAAACCTATCTATGACCTGCTTCCCGAATGGTTAGTAAGAGAGGGAGAGTACTGGTGTCGTCGTGCCGTAGAGACAAAAGAGCCGCAGATATGGGAGTACCACTATGGAGAGTACGATTGGGAGGCACGTGCCGTACTCTATCATGAAGATAGTGTCCTCGTTATGATTCGCGAGGTAACTACACGTAAAGAGGCAGAGCGAAAACTGCTTGATAGCGAGAACCGCTATCGAACGCTAATAGACCTCTTACCCGATGGTTTCTATATGGCAAAGGAGGTGGAGATACTCTTTGCCAACCCCACCTTAGCACGAATGTTGGGGTACAACAGCCCAGAGGAGATTATTGGTAAAAGCCTCTACGATATCCTTCATCCCGATTTTCATACCCTAGTCAAAAAGAGAAAACAAGAACTTGATAGTGGTATGAGCCCCATCGCCCAACGGGAGCACTATTTACACCACGATGGCTCTACCGTACCCGTAGACGCGGTAGGAGTCCGCATCGATTTGAATGGTGAGAAGGTGGGGCTTGTTGTGCTACGCGATATGACCGAACAGATTGAGGCACAGGAACGTTTTAGGCAAGGGCAGAACCTGTTCCTTACATTTATGGATACCTTCCCCGCCCTCGTGTGGATAAAGGATGAAGAGGGAAGGTATGTTTACGGAAACCAGCGCTGGCAAAACCGATTGGAAGCACCAGAGTGGTTGGGCAAAACCGCACGTGATATATATGTCCCTTATATCGCAGAAGAGACTATCGCCTCTGACCAAATCACGCTACAGCAGGACGAACCTACCCACAACATACTTCGCGACGAGACCCACCCAGAGATAAAGATATGGGATGTTCAGAAGTTCCGCCTAAAGGGGAGAGGAGAAGGATACTCATTAGGTGGTTTTGCGATAGATATTACCGAGCGGATACACCTAGAAGAGCAACTACGGCAAGCCCTCAAATTAGAGAGTATTGGGCGGTTGGCGGGAGGTGTTGCACACGACTTTAATAACCTACTTACGGTGATTATCGGCTATGCCGACATGATTGCAGACTCACTCGTCCCCACAGATACCTACTATACGGGTATTCAGCAGATACTACAGGCGGCGAACCGTGCGGCGGGGCTTACCCATCAACTCCTTGCGTTTGCCCGTAAGCAGATGATAGAGCCAAAAGAGATAGACCCCCACGCCCTTATCCAACACCTTGTACCTCTCTTAGAGCGGCTGATAGGAGAGCATATCCCCATTAGCATAAAACTAGCCCCCCATGTCGGCTCCATAACGGTAGACCCCGGACAGTTGGAGCAGGTACTTATCAACCTATCGGTAAATGCGCGAGATGCCATGCCCAATGGAGGGCGGATGGTTATCGAGACGCAAAAGGAGTACTTGGGAGAAGAGGTAACGCGCCATATTACCGACCTACAGCCCGACAACTATGTGCGTATCTCACTTACAGACACGGGAACCGGTATCCCCCCCGAAGTACTCGAAAATATCTTCGAGCCGTTCTTTACCACCAAAGATATTGGGAAGGGAACGGGGCTTGGTTTGGCGACGTGTCATGGGATTATCAAGCAGGCAGGGGGGCATATCAGCGTCTATAGTGAGGTAGGGCAGGGGACTACGTTCCATATCTACCTGCGCCAAACCTCAGAGCGCGTAGATGCAGGTGCATCTGAACCCAAAGCAAGCCAACTTCCTATGGGGAAGGGGCATATTCTGCTGGTAGAAGACGAAGATATGATTCGGACAATGGCGAAAGCGGTGCTAGAGCGGCAGGGCTATCTGGTACACGCCTACGAAAACGGCTTAGAGGCGTTGATGGGTATAGAGAGCCTACAAGAGCCGATAGACCTTGTAGTGACCGATGTGGTTATGCCGCAGATGAATGGGCGCGAACTGGCAGAACGCCTTTTGGCACTGCACGGAGACACCCTGAAAATACTCTATGTATCGGGGTACACCGAGAGTGAAATCGTGCATCATGGGGTGCTGGAGGAGGGGCTTGAGTTCCTTCCCAAGCCCTTCACTCCTGCGGCACTGATTCAGCGGGTGCGTACTCTGATGGGAGAGTAGGGGCTACTGCTCTTTGTCGGAGGGGGTTAGTTCGTAGAACCCGATTTGGCGGGGCTTGCCTTTTACGGGTTCTTTAAGTAGTACCATCATCCCTTGCTTACCGTCTCCTCGAATGTTATCTATAATCACATCCAGGGGGCGCATATCTAAACGCGCCGAAGCCCACACCTCAAAGCCCCTCATATTCAACATAACCACGTAGAAGTGTTCTCCTTTAATGGTCACTTTCTTGGTCGCTTTGTCTATATCGGCATCGCGGTCTACCTTTACATAGTAGAGGTAGAGTTTGTCGTCTTGAAAGGGTGTCCAGAACCCCAATACGCCTCCATCGGCGTACTCCTCTCCTAGTCCCGTAGCAACCAACGTGGGCAGACTCCCGTGCATCGCAAGCCACACCACATCTTTAGAGGCTTTGGGGGCGGGTATCGAATCGACTAGCCAGTCTCCGGGTGCTTTTGGGTTTATGCGGTACGAGCGAATGTCGGCAGGAGCATCCGCAATTAAGAGACGCTCCTCCTTGTTCTTTAGGATAGTCGCCCCGATAACGGTTCGGGGATTAGAGAGCGTTTTGCGGCTAAAACTCTTGCCATTCCATGCCCAAAGCGTCTTTTCGGTGACAATGATAGCAGGGGAACCCTCTCCTGCGAACTTGCCTACCTGTAGTTTGTCTGGGCTACTCTCCGACTTCTCCTCTAGTTCGGTAACGAACGTTTTGCCATCCCAGCGGCGCACCTTCAAAACGCTCCCTTTGTCGTCGGGGGTCTCGTGTAGGCTGATGAAGCGGGGCTTGCCATCTCCCATTACGTCACCAGACGCGATACGGCGGGGCATATCGTCGGTCTCTTCTCCCCAAATAAATTTAGAGTTGAGGCGTTCTTGTGTTACCCGCGTCACCTTGTAGCCCACAAACGAGTGGTTATGGGTTTCGTAGTACATTCCGCGCTTGTTGCGTGTTGTGGGTTGCCGCTCTTTGGTGAGGGGGTCGTAGGTGTTTGGGCTACCAGAGACGTGGCAAAAACCACAGGCTCTGTTCTCTGCGCGAGCATATTCGGGTTTGGCTTGTGCGCTCACACTAAGAGCCAGCATTAGCAGAGCGTTCCGCAGAATAGCAAGGCAACGGTTCATGGTGATTATCTCCTTGTAGTCCTTACAGGCGATTAGACTTCGCGGTCTCTAGGGCGACTTTAACGCGCTCAGATAGGACGGCGATAAGTTCTTGTTTGTTATCAAAACTGTAGTCGTAGCAGTTTAGGGTGGCTATATCGAACGGTAAGGAGGCGGTGGTTTTTTCTCGAATGAGTATAATAGGCTTCTGTAGGGCAAGCGCATATCCTACCTCCAAGCCGACGTTGAAAGTACTGCTTGCGGCATCGAGTAGAATGACCGCGCACTCTTTGATGTTACGAAAGTTCCGTTCGTCCATCCTTTGGCTGTGCGGCATCTCCCAAACCGCCTTGATAGCACATCCGGTCTGTTGTTCTACGGCTCTTAGCACTTCTCGGAAGAACGCATCTTTATCGGAGTCGTAGGGACGAATAAACAAGCCTGTTTTTAGTGCCTCTGGGTGTCCTCTAAGGGCTTTGTCTACCTCTAAGTAACCTTTAGACGTGATAGAGAAGTGCTGAGGCACACCGTCGGCGATAAGTTTAATATAGTTTTCGCTAAGGAGATGTTCGTATATCAGAATCGCCTCTTGTTCATCGGCTCCGTAAGCCATGCCGTCTTCCCCCAAGTTGTCTATGAAACTCCCATAAGCGGGAATCAGGGTATAAGGCACGGTAAAGAGGGGGATTCGGTTACGAATGATGTGTATGTTGACCAGTGTTTGGAGGCTTTTTTCTGTAAAGTTCAGGCTTTGAGCACGTTCTAACTCCTGCTCTAGTATAAGCAGTTGCGCTTTTTGCTGTCTCTCTTGCTGGAGTTTTTGCAACACATAGTCGTACTCTTCTTCGGTACAGAGCATAATACGCTGTTTTGGCTCGTGGTACGATGCTCTCCACAGTTTTGAGCGTATAAGCCACCATGCCTTGCGTTCTTCGATAGACGTATCGAGGTAGAGTTTGTAACTTACGTTCTCTGAAAACTGGAGTATGTTTTTGTACACGGTCCAGTCGTAAAAAACTTTGTCGTGGAACACAGATAGTTTTACATCGCTATCTGGTATCTCTTTTTTAACACCAAAGGGAGACAGCATCGGTGTACTTGCCCTCCACTTCCCTCATACAAAAACGGACAAGGTTGATGATAGCCAGAAGCCTATTTTTGTACCTGAGTACCCCCAGTTTGCTTCTTGGCAAGCGGTAATAGTACCAACGTCAGATTATACGTTGTGTACCTACAATCCTTTTTGTTTTTGTAGGCAAGGCGAATCTACGCAGGACTTACCAACTAAGCGGATTTCGGCTTCTCTACCTTTGCCCAAGACTGTGTTTTCGCGCCCTTGTAGGCGGCTTCCATAACCGCAACACGAGCGGCGGCTTCGCTGGGGAGTACCAGAGAGGGGTGCGGCTTCCCTTTCAGTGCCTCGAAAAACTGATGGATGGGAGGCGGTGTACCGTGTGGTAACTCTGTCCAGGGGCGATTGCCCTCTGCGCCTTTTACCTTCTCCGAGCGATAGAACAGTTGCCCATTGATGATAGAGGCAAAACCTTGTGTGCCGCTAATCTCTAGGCTAACAGGGTTGTCTACATCTACCCACCCTGCCGCCAGTGTACCCGTCACCCCGTTTTGAAACTTGAGGAGTGCTTCTCCACTCTCATCGCAGTTAGGGTAGTGATTCGTAACGATTTTTATGTCGGCGGTAACGGTCTCCACGCCTCCCAGTAGCCACATCATAATATCGAGCGAGTGGGTTCCTAAGTCGCCAAACGCACCTACCCCTGCGATTTTTGGGTCTGCCATCCATCGGTATTCGCCATCGAACCAGCCTCCTAATGAACCGCTATGGCAGTTGGAGCCACGTGCTCGTGTAATTTTCCCCAAGTTTCCCGCGGCTATCTGCTCTTTTAGGAAGATATGGGCAGGGGCTGTCCGCATAAAGTAGCCTGTGGTAAAGAGCAGGTTTGCTTTCTCAATTGCCGCCGCCATTGCGAAACTCTCTTTTGCGGTGCTTCCTAGCGGCTTCTCGACGAACATATGTTTTTTTGCCTTTGCCGCCGCTAGTACAAGGTCGTGGTGCTGTGTGGTTTCGGAACATATCACCACCGCCGCGACTTCGGGGTCTTCCCAAATCGTTTTCAGGTCGTCGGTAGCTTTACACCCTAGTTCACCCGCCCGTTTTTTCGCCCGTTCTGCGTCGGCATCCCAAGCGTATTTCGGTTTAATGCCTTTCGTTCGCTTCATAGCATCTACATACTGTGGGGTGTGGATATGCGCCCCGCCCACCAGAGCCACCGAAATCTCTTTGATAGGTTCTTGTGCGAAGGCAGGGGTTGTGAGAAGGGCAGTGGTGGCTCCAAGTGCCTCTCGGCGTGTGATTTTGGGGTTGTGTGTCATTAGGTTTGGTTCCTTGTTGTTTAGCGGTAAATCGTGAGGGCAGGGCTATTTTGTATCCGTCCAAAAGCGCAGTTCGGGTAAATCACGTATTCCTTGCCGTAGGGTCTGTTCCCACTGAGAGCGGATAGCCACCAGTTCGGGGTCGTTTTCGGGGAAGCGTTTCTGGTGCAGTACATCCAGTTCTCCCTCTCCATATACTGCAAGGTCTATCGGCGGACCAACGGTAAGATTCGAGCGCATGGTGGAGTCGAGGGAGATAAGCGCGAACTTTGCGGCTTCTGCCAGACTGGTGTGGTCGTAGCGTACCCCTCTGTCTAGGATGGGGCGACCATACTTTGTTTCGCCAATCTGAAGATAAGGAGAGTCTTCGGAGGCAGAGATGGCGTTCCCTTGGGGGTAGATAAGGTAGAGACCATGCTTCTCTCCCGCTATCTGCCCACCAAAGAGGAGATTGATATTGAACTTGAAGTCGTCGCGTTCCAGTGCTTCTCTGTCCATCTCCGAGACGGCGCGTACCTTTTTGCCAACTTCACGGGCGGCATCGTAGAGAGTGGGTACTTGAGCCAACCCTTTTTCCTGCTCCCAATCTTTTTGTAGTAGTGCCAAAACAGACTGAGTAATCGAGAGGTTTCCACTCGCAAGCACGAAGAAGACGCGATTGTTGGGGCGCACGAAGGAGTACATTTTACGGTGTACGTTTACTTGGTCGTAGCCTGCGTTAGTGCGAGAATCGGAAGCCATTACCAGCCCCTTACGGGTAACAATGCCCAGACAGTAGGTCATAAAGAGGTCTCAAACTCCTTCTAAAAAGGGATTAACGGGCAAGCCAGCCCCCATCAACAGTAAGCAGGGTTCCATGTACGTAGTCGGAGGCGGCAGAAGCAAGGAAGACAACGGCTCCCTTTAGGTCTTCCGGTTCACCCCAGCGTCCTGCGGGAATACGTTCTAAGATGGCACGGTTACGGTCTGGATTAGCACGAATACCGGCGGTCACTTCGGTAGTAAAGTAGCCGGGGGCAATCGCGTTTACGTTGATACCTAGCGGAGCCAGTTCGTTGGCAAGGGCGCGGGTAATACCAGCGATGCCGCTCTTTGCCGCCGCATAAGAGGGAACCAGTAGCCCCCCCTGAAACGAGAGCAACGAGGCAACCTGCACCATTTTACCCCGTTGTTGGCTCTGAACCCAGTGCTTTGCTATTGCCTGAGAGAGATAGAACGCGGTACTAAGATTTATATCGAGAACGTCTTTCCAGTCGCTTTCCGTAAAATCGAGTAGGGGGGCGCGTCGAATAATGCCCGCATTATTAACCAGAGTGTCTATTCTACCCGTAATCTCTACCGCATGGGTAATCATTTCAGAGGCTTTTTGCGGGGTAAGGTTCGCAAGGTCATAGTAGAGCGGGTAGGGGGTATGTCCACACGCTAGAACGGCATTTTGGGTTTGAGAAGTATCTTCGCGGTCAACAAGAACAACATCCGCCCCCGCCTCTGCCAAGCCTATCGCCATGCCCTGCCCCAAACCACGCGCCGCTCCCGTAACAAGGGCTACTTTCCCGGTAAGGTCGAAAAGATGTTTCATGGTGTGCGCTTTCTTAGGGAATGAGGTACACCCCTTTAGTATATCACACCTGCCCATAACTGCCACATCAAAGAAATAGTACGCTGTAGTACTAAAAATTTCCAATATTTTCTGAAACCACTTGTATTTTCCAACGTCTGATACTATAATAGAACCAGTTAGTCCTAAAGTAGTGTAAGCAACACCATGTCCAACCGTGAAAAAATACTCTCTACCGCAACGGAACTGTTTTTCCGAAACGGCTACCAACAGACCAGTGTAGACGATATACTCGCGCTCTGCGGGGTGGCAAAGAGCAACTTCTACTACCACTTCAAGACCAAAGAAGACCTTGCGTGTGTGGTGCTAGACCAGAAGTTCGAGGATTATGAGGCTCTTATGCGGACTTCCCTTAGTGGTGGAACTGTAGAGGCTGGTAAGCGGCTAGAACGATTCTTTGAAGGGCTTTGCGATATGCAGACCGAGATGTACCGCTACTCCGGTTGCCCCTTTGGGAACTTTGCGGCGGCTCTCGCCGATGACGACTGTGAGCAGAGTGAGCGGTTTCGGATACGCCTCTCCTACTTTTTTCGGCGTATAGAAGGCTATCTACACGCTTGCTTGCTACAAGGTATCTCTGAAGGAGCCTTCCGAGACGACCTTGCGCCCTTAGACTTGGCACAGCACCTTATCGCTTCTATACAAGGCTCGCTTATGCTTGCAAAGACCTTTCGAGACTGCGACATACTGAAAACGGGGCTAACCACCGTCCGAAAACTGCTGGAAAAGCCCGCCTAAGAAAAGAAACTTTCGTACTCTGTTCCCGTCTATAAGAGTACAGAGACCTGCACAACAAATAACCCAGAATTAGGTCGGAATGGTTCGTACTAAAGGAACCTTTTAGAGCCTTCTGGTGTTATCAGAGAAAGAGACTTCCACAGAGAAGCAAAGAACCCATAGAGAGGGAAACGACAACCGTGAACGAAGTAATGAACGCAAATAACTGGGGCAAAACCCCTCAACATACCGAGTTTGAAAGCCTGATGAAGCGAACCCAAAAACAGGCTTACAATATGGCGTACCGAATGACCGGGAACCGCGACGATGCCGAAGACCTCACTCAAGAGGCTTATCTTCGCGCCTACCGCTCTTTTGGAACCTACAACCGCCAGTTGCCCTTCGAGAGTTGGTTTTTCCGCATCCTCTCCAATCTCTTTGTAGATGTGTTGCGCCGCCGCCCAAAGGTAAAGCCCCTCTCCCTCGACCAGCCCGTAAACGAAGAGAGTGGTGAAGAGAACCTACTCTTGCAGATTCCTGCGCCCGAAGGTAGCCCCGAAAACAGACTTATGGAGGCAGTAATGGACGAGAAGTTGAGTGCCGCACTCAACAGCCTCCCCGAAGTCTTTCGTGTAGCGGTATGGCTCTGTGATGTAGAGGGCTACTCCTACGAAGACATCGCAACCGAGATGAACTCCTCTATCGGTACAGTGCGTTCTCGTATCCACCGCGGTCGCCAACTGCTACGTCATGCAATGGAGAGCGCAAACGCCCCCAAAAAGCAACGCGCCAAACGCGCATCGCTCTCCATGCGAAAGTTAGTAAACGCCGCCTAAATGCTAATCGACACCCACTGCCACTACAACCACGAACGCCTAGAGAACGAGATAGAGGCGTGTTTGCTACGGGCAGAAGCAGACGATGTAAAGCAGTGCATTGTAGTCGGTTTTAATAGAGATAGTAGCGAAGCGGCGGTAAAACTTGCAGAGCGGTATCCCAAGCAAGTCTATGCCGCCGTAGGTGTTCACCCTCACGACTCTAAACACTGGAATACCGATACCGAAGAGTGGTTCCGCCAAATCTCTCTGCATCCCGCCGTAGTGGCTATTGGCGAAATTGGGCTTGATTTCCACTACGATTTCTCACCCCGACCCGACCAGTACGCCGCGTTTCGTAGTCAGATGCGCCTCGCCAAAGAGGTGTCGCTTCCCGTTATACTCCACTGCCGCGAAGCATACCCCGAAACCCTAGCGATTCTTGCAGAGCCAGAGTTTGCGGAGGTGCGCGGGGTAATGCACTGTTGGGCAGGAAGCGTAGAGGAGGCAAAGCAGACCACCGCTCTAGGCTACTGGCTCGGAATAGGGGGAACTCTCACCTTTAAGAACGCGGAAGCGGTACGCGCTAGTGCCGTCGCCGTACCGCTAACCTCTCTGCTGGTAGAGACCGATGCTCCCTACCTTGCCCCCATGCCCCATCGTGGAAAACGTAACGAACCCGCCTATACCCGTCTCGTCGCCGAGAGGCTTGCCGAACTTCGCGCTCTTCCCTACTCCGAAATTGCTCACATCACCACAAAGAACGCCCGAACCTGCTTCCCAAAACTACGCTAGTTTGGTTAAAACCCACCCCTATCCAACCTTTCCCCTTCGCAAGGGGCAAGGCGAATGCACTGTATCCTGAAGGGCTTTCTAAATCTCAAAAGTGATCAGGAAAGGGTGTATTGCAAGTCTCCCCTTGTTTTTAAGGGGGAGATTTAGAGGCGGTGAACCCCCTTCCAGTTTGGTATTTCTTGTGAACGTGCGTAACCGTAATTTGTCTTGCCAAAGCCCCTTTACAATCGTGGAGTACACGCTAGTTCAATGCGTCGGCAGGAATTTCCACGCACTACGCCGAAATCAGAAGCGAATTTGTCGCCATGTTATAAGGAGCCGTTATATGCGCCGTCTGCTATTTTCCCTGATACTCGCCTGCTTTGCCGTTACTGCCCATGCCGCCCCAACCACACAAGGCTACTACCGCTTTCCCACCCTCCATAAAGACACCCTCGTGTTTACTGCACAAGGCGACCTCTTCAAAGTGAGCCTAAGCGGAGGGGCGGCACACGCGCTTACGACGCACCCCGCACAAGAGACACACGCATCCCTATCCCCCGACGGAAAATGGATAGCGTTTACCGGTAGTTATGAGGGCCCTAACGAGGTCTATGTTATGCCGACAGAAGGTGGTCTACCCACCCGCCTCACCTACGAGGGAGGCAACGCTATCGTTATCGGCTGGACACCCGACGGAAACGTTATCTACAGCTCTCGGCTCTACTCCACCCTACCCGATACCCAACTGGTCACTATCTCACCAACCACCTTGACCCGAACGCTCATTCCTCTAAACCAAGCCAGCGACGGCACTTACGACAAGGTGGGAGGCACGTTCTACTTTACGCGCCTCCCGTTTCAGGGAAGCCAGACCAAGCGGTATAAGGGCGGCACCGCACAAAACCTATGGAAACTAGACCCAAATGCAAAAACTGCCGTCCCCCTAACCGCCAACTTCGCAGGTACCAGTAAAAACCCGATGTTTTGGGATGGGCGCGTCTACTTTGCCTCAGACCGCGACGGAACCATGAATATCTGGTCGATGAACAGTAGCGGCGGGAACCTAAAACAGCACACGCACCACAAATACTTCGATGTCAAAGACCCCTCCCTCGACTCCGGTCATATCGTATACCAGTGGGGGGCAGACATCTATCACTACGATATTGCGGCGGATAAAGACAGCGTTGTGAATATCACCCTCACCACCGACTTCGACCAGACCCGCGAACACTGGATACAAAACCCCGCTAGTTACCTTACACACACCGCCCTCTCTCCCGATGGTAGTAAAGTGGTGCTTACTGCACGGGGGCAAGTGTTTGTCGCGCCTGCCAAGTCGGGGCGTTTTGTAGAGGTCACGCGCAAGCAGGGAGTACGCTACCGCGATGCTCTGTTCTCTGCGGATGGCAAGTCGGTAATCGCTCTCTCTGATGAAACGGGTGAGACCGAATGGTGGAAGTTCCCCGCGAATGGTATCGGCAAGCCAGAACAGATAACCAACGACTCCAAAGTACTCCGTAACAGCGGGGTTGTCTCTCCCGATGGTAAGTGGATTGCCTACACCAACAAAAATCAGGAGTTATGGCTCACTAGCCTCGAAGACCACAAATCCACAAAAGTTGCTACCTCTGAGTATGGTGAACACGGCGATATAGCGTGGTCACCAGATAGCCAGTGGCTTGCGTTCACCTCTCCCTCCATTACTTTCGGGCGTATCCTGCTCTACTCTCTAAAAGAGAACAAAACGACCTCCATCACCACCGAACGCGCAGACAGTTACAGCCCCGCATGGAGTCCTGATGGGAAGTGGCTCTACTTTTTGTCGGATAGAACATTCCGCTCACTGGTAGGCTCCCCTTGGGGACCCCGCCAACCCGAACCCTTCTTCGATAAACAGACCAAAATCTATCAAATCGGGCTAACTGCTGGGCTACGCTCTCCCTTCCAACCCGAAGACGAACTGCACCCAGATAGCGGTAAGCCCTCCCCCTCCAGCAAAACCATAAACATCACTCTGTCCGGTATCCAAAAGCGGCTTTGGGAACTCCCTGTCCCCGCAGGAAACTACTCTCACCTCACCACCAATGGAAGTCGGCTGTTTTGGGTCTCTCGCCAACGCGAGGGAATGTCTAGCCTTGCCTCTCTCGATATCTCCAACAAAGAGAGTAGTGCAAAGCCGCTTGCCTCTGGTGTATCCGACTACGCTCTCTCATTAGACGGTAAGAAACTACTTGTTACGGCAGGCGACCAAATCTCAGTAGCGGATGCGTTCTCTCCTGCTATCTCTTTAGAGAGCGGGCGGGTAGACCTATCGGGTTGGGCATTTTCGGTTCAGCCCCGCGAAGAGTGGAAGCAGATGCTGGTAGAGGCTTGGCGACTAGAACGCGACTACTTTTACGACCCCAACCTGCACGGCGTAGACTATCAAGCCATCCTACAGCGTCACCTGCCGTTAGTAGAGCGGGTACGAGACCGTAGCGAACTGAGCGACTTAACGGGGCAGATGGTGGGTGAACTCTCGGCTCTGCATATCTTTGTAACGGGGGGCGATTTTCGAGGGGGGCAGGACGCAGTTGCTCCCGCTTCGTTAGGGGCTTACCTCGTTAAAGACCAAGCACAGGGCGGTTGGCGTGTAGAGCGTATCTATTCGCACGACCCCGACTATCCCAATACCGCCTCTCCCCTCTCACAACCGGGGGTAGAAGTTTCAGAAGGGGACGTAATTCTCTCTATCAACGGGGTAGATACTCTGAGCGCACCCGATATAGCCGCCCTGCTACGAAATCAACGCGGCAAGCAAATCTACTTGCGTGTACTAGACAAAGCTACCAAAACCGTTCGCGACTGTATCGTAACCCCCATATCTCTTGCGAGTGCCTCCGAACTTCGCTATACCGACTGGGAACTCAATCGCCGCAACCGTGTAGAGGAGGAGGGCAAAGGAGAAATCGGGTACGTACACCTTCGCGCTATGGGGTCGGGCGATATTGCTCAGTGGGCAAAGGACTTCTATCCTGTATTTCACCGTCAGGGGCTTATCGTCGATGTACGCCATAACGGAGGTGGCAACATAGATAGCTGGATACTAGAAAAACTGCTTCGCAAGGCGTGGTTCTACTGGCAAGCACGCAACGAGAAGCCCACTTGGAATATGCAGTGGGCATTTCGGGGGCACGTTGTTGTGCTCTGTGATGAGCGCACTGGCTCGGATGGAGAAGCCTTTACCGAGGGCTTCCGCCGCTTGGGGTTAGGCAAGGTTATCGGAACACGAACTTGGGGCGGCGAGGTCTGGCTGAGTTTCGATAACTACCTTGTAGATAACGGTATCGCCTCTGCCGCCGAAACCGGCGTATTCGCCCCCGAAGGCAAGTGGTTAATAGAGGGGCATGGAGTAGATCCCGACATCGTGGTAGATAACCTGCCCTACGAGACCTTCAAAGGTGAGGACGCACAACTGAAAGCGGCAATCGCTCACTTGCAAAAACTCATTCGTGAAAAGCCCGTGCCGCTACCCAGCCGCTTACCCTATCCAAACAAAGCCTTCGAGCCTAAAAAGTAGAAAGAGAGAGGATTCTTTTATGCCTGTACAACCTGTCTTTGTCGCCACGTGGAGATTTGGAGTCGCGGCGGCGCGTGTGGGGTGGAAACGCCTCTCGCAAGGGGCAACTGCCCTTGACGCTATCGAATCGGCGGGAAACCTGACCGAAGAAGACCCCGAAGTGAACTCGGTAGGCTATGGGGGGCTACCCAACGCGGCGGGGGAAGTGGAACTAGATGCCGCCATTATGAACGGGGTAGGACACTGCGCGGGGGCAGTTGGGGGGCTACAGCGCACCCGGAAACCTATATCCGTAGCGCGGCGTGTCTTCGAGCAGACCCCTCATACCATGCTGGTAGGTGAAAACGCCCGTAAGTTCGCTCTTCGACAAGGCTTCCCCGAAGCGAACCTGCTCACCTCACAGAGTCAGGAGAGATATATTGAATGGCGCAAAACTCAGTTGGGGGCGGATGTCGCTCATTTCGATTTGGGTCCCACCAATAGCCAACCTCCTCAGCCCCTCTTTACCCCCGATAACCACGACACCATTGGGTTGTGCGCCCTCGATGCAAACGGTGACTTGGCGGTAGGCTGTACCACCAGTGGGATGTCTTGGAAAGTTCCCGGACGAGTGGGTGATTCTCCTATTATCGGTTCTGGTCTCTACGTAGATAACGAAATCGGGGGGGCGGCAGGTACTGGGCATGGCGACGAGATGATGAAAGCGTGTGTCAGTTTTCGTACCGTGATGAATATGGAGCGCGGTATGACACCCACCGAAGCCTGTGCCGAAGCACTTCGCTACCTTATCCGAAAACGCCCCCCCGAAGCCCACGACCACTACGGCGCGGCACTTATCGCGCTTCGTAAGGATGGCATGGTAGGCGGCGCGGCAACCTACTCCGGCTTCCGACACCCCGACAGGTTGTGGCAGTGGGCAGAGGCGACCTCCGCAGACCCCGTTCTCCATGAAGGATGCTACGTTACCCCAGGCAGAATACTCGAACAACTCGGATGAAGCACGTTATCATAGGCACAGCGGGTCATGTAGACCACGGCAAGACCACCCTTATTCAAGCCCTTACCGGCACGAACACAGACCGCCTACAAGAAGAACAAGAGCGAGGTATGACGATAGACCTCGGCTTTGCGTCGTTGCGCCTTCCAGACGGTACTCTCGCGGGAATTGTAGATGTACCGGGACACGAACGTTTTCTAAAGAATATGCTGGCGGGGGCGAGTGGGGTTGATGTGGTGATGCTGGCTATCGCGGCAGACGAAGGAGTAATGCCCCAAACACGCGAACACCTTGATATTCTGCGCCTACTGGATGTAAAAAACGGGGTTGTTGTCCTCACAAAATGCGACATGGTAGACCGCGACTGGATGGAGGCAGTAGAGGAGGACATTCGTGTTCAACTCAAAGGAACCTTCCTAGAACACGCCCCCATTGTACAGGTATCTGCGCTAAAAAAGAAGGGAATAGAGTTCCTCAAAAAGACGCTACTCTCTGCCGTAAGCCGTGCAGAAAGGCGTAACCCTTCTCTCCCTTTCCGCCTTCCTATAGATAGAGTGTTTACCCGTGCGGGGTTTGGTACAGTGGTTACGGGGACATTGGTCGCGGGTACGTTGCGGGTTGGAGATGTGGTAGAAATCGTTCCTCAGCAGATACCTAGCCGTGTGCGAGGCTTGCAGGTACACAATCAGAAAGTGTCGGAAGCCGTTGCTGGGATGCGTGTTGCCGTGAACATCGCGGGGGTAGAGGTAGGAGACATTGAGCGTGGAGCGCAAATCGTTCCCCCCAACACCCTGCTTCCGACATCCGCGTTCGATGGGGTACTCCAGTTGCTTCCCAACCTCAATAAGCCCTTCAAGGATAGGGCGCGGGTACGGGTGCATATCGGAACAGAGGAGGTTATCGGGCGCATGGTTCTGCTGGATGCTAACACTCAGTTAGAGGAGAACGCCCGTGCCTATATTCAGTTTCGCAGTGAACAGCCGTTGGCGTGTACGCGGGGCGATAGGTTTGTAGTGCGAAGTTACTCCCCTATGGCGACTATCGGGGGCGGCATCGTGCTAGATTCTGCTCCCCAAAGACACCGCAAAGCCGATAGCACCGTTCTCAACGCCCTCGAAGCGAAAGAGCGTGGAACTCCCGAAGACCTTATCGAAACTCTTCTCAAGTATCAGCCGCTTGGGATAGTACGTAAGGACATCGCTCTACAAGTTGGGCTACCCGCCGACCTCACGGATACAACAATACAGACCCTCTACGCGCAAGGTAAGACCATCGCTCTGACCGGAGACCGCATTTTCCACACACAAATACTCCAAAACCTCACCCACAAAGCGACCTTCCTACTCAACCAGTACCACACGCAAAATCCCCTCAAGGCGGGTATGCCCAAAGAGGAGTTACGCTCTGCGCTGGGTAGGGAGGTAGATACGCGCCTGTTTCCTGCCTTACTACACCACTGGGAGGATAAAAAAGCGGTAGAGGTAACAGGGATTACCGTTCGTGCAACGGGTTTCAAGGTGCAACTCTCGGAGAAGCAGGAGGCTCTGCTCTCTCGTATCGAGGCGTTCTATCAGGAGTGTGGTATCGTTACTCCTAGCGTACAAGAGGTTAGCAAGGGGGTAATGGCGCACCCCGACGCAATCGAGCCGCTTTTGCGAGTAGGAACAGAGCAAGGACGGTTCGAGCGGGTAGCGGAGGGTATCTACTACGACGCACAGACCTTTATCAACCTAAAAGAGCAGGTGAAAAACTACATTACCACTCACGGAGGCATCACCGTCGCCGAGTTCCGCGATATGACCCAAACCAACCGAAAAGCCTCCCTCCTTGCCCTAGAACACCTTGACGCGGTGCGCTTTACCTACCGGGAGGGGGATGTGAGGAGGTTGGGGTAGTGGTACTATGTTAATTTTTTCTTGGGTGCTTTGGGCTTGGGAGGGGTAGGTGTTTTGTGCTGTTGTTTTGCACCTACATACGCCTCGATCTCGTTCATATCCCACAAGCAAATTTCGCCTTTATCTCCCCCGCTCAAAAGCCACCGCTTATCGGGGCTTATGGCAAGAGACCAGATAGTACTGTTGTGTCCTGCTCTCTCCAGAGTTCCTACCCCTTTTATCAGGGCATACTTAATATGCTCTCTGTCTTCCATATCCCATACTATCATGTTACCACCGGCTTGCCCTGCGCTCTGAAGTTCTCCCCCTATGAGCAGACTTCTCGTGCTGTCATAAACCAGAGAGGTAATAACTCCTATTGGGTTAGGAATTTTGCTCGCTTTTAATGTACTGCTATCACACCAAAACACGCTATTCTCTTTAGAGAGAGAGTAGGCAAATAACCCATCAGGCAGAGCGACCATCCCATTCACTCCTTGCACATCGGCTCCTGCTTCGTGCCTCAGCGGGGCTTTCTTTAGTAAGTTAGTATCTGGTGGAACGTTGTAAAAGTACATATATTGTGATGATGCTGTCGCCAACACGCTCTCGTCTTCACTAAGGCACATTTTATAAAGAGGATTCTCCTCTTTCCCTTCCGATGCCCCAGCAAACAGGGCTTGTTGAGGGTTCTCAGAACTGCTTTCTTTACTAGCATAGATACTATCACGCCATGCGTTGCTGGTGTAGTAGCCATAGTAAAAGTGTTCTTGCTTATCAATACAAAGCGCGGTCAGTTTCCTATCTTTCGGCTCTTTTGTCCTCAGGGTATTTGGATACAGAGTAGGCTTTACAGCCTCTATAACTGGCACCCATCGAATCACATGACTATCGTCATCCCCTGTATAGAACCATTTCCCATCAGAGCTATACTTGAGAAACCGTATGCCTTTCTCGCCCGCTACATAGAGGCTACTCGTCAAAAGTTTTTTCTCTACTATATCTTCTGCTGTCAATTCTAGTTTGTGTACCGCCACTACTCGGTCTGTACCTGTACTAGCATATTCCCAAGGTTGTGTCTTCTGAGGGTTAAAGTCTAATGCACGAACTGCCTTCTTTTCATGGTAGAAGTAGACATCACGCGGGATAATGAAAGGAGTGCCTTTGCGCTCTGCGTCCTCTTTTTTGAGTATCCGTGTAAACTTTCCAAAACACCGCTCTAAGTTTTCTTTCCATACCTCCCGTTCTCGTTCTATCTGATTATACTTCTCGTCAAACTGCTTCGTATCCGCTGTGAGTTTGCCTGCCTCTTCAAACAGGTTAGTTGGAAACTCTGGTACGCCCTTGAGCAGTTTACGCAATCTCTGCCTGTTTTCCTCTGAAACAGTAATATGGTTCTGCCCCATATTCTCTTCCCACGTCTTAGTCTTACTGTTTCTCACCTCATCTTCTCTGGTGGTCTTCATAATTTTTTCTAATTTTTGATAGTTGCGTTGAGACACTGCGTCTTGTGCCTGCAAAAAGAGACTACCATATAGAAGGTGTAGTGTAGCAATTGCTTTGTAAAGCCATGTCATAGAATTTCACCTCTCCTACTCTGAACCATCAACGGGACTACTGCCACCGCTCTTGGAGCGGTTATTTTCGGGTAACGGAGTGTCCTTGCTGTCGTCGAAGCCCTCTACTTTACCAGAAATTTGCCTTCTGCTTGTAGTGGGGGTAGGTCTATTCAGCGGACTGTTAGCGGTCTCTCGCTCTTTTTGTATCAGTTCATCTATAATAGGTAAGCACCTTTCAAGCAGGGTGGCAAAGCCTACTCCGCTATCTTTGGGCTTACATCGGTTATACAGAAAATCGTACTTCTGATTCCAGTCTCTCCCCGAGTGCCCCATCTGTGTGTATATCTTATCCAGTGTATCTAGTTCTGTTTGCTTTCCTTTCAGTAGGTTCTCTCGGTAGTAGTACAGTAGCCCGTCGATAGCGAACATTTTACGTACTTGTTGGCGCAGAGTGTCATTTGTGCCTCGAATAACACTCAACACTTGCTGTTCCGCAAGCAGGTACTTAGCATCCTTTTTCTTTTTTTTGAAAAATGCAGGGAGTCCTAGTTTTCCTCTATCTATCTCTTTCAACAGATACTCGTTCTTCACAACCTCATTCAAGAAGTTGAAGTCTACGGTATCTGCTTTGGGAGGCTGTAGGGGCGTGAGGGGAGGAAGGTGTAGCATCCCGAAAAAGACGAATAGTAGAAGCCCACTAACGACCACAAGCATCAGTATACGAGAGGTTGTTTGTACTTTACTAGACATAGGTTAGTCACTCCCATCTTCTTTAGACTTATCATTATGCCTGTCTATTTTGGGGGTTCCAGTTTTCACCTCACTCTTCTTGTGTCCATTCTTACGGACTTGACGAGAAGTGGGCGGTGGTGTAGTAGGTGTTGTATCTCTGTCCCTAGCACTCTTATCCTCTCTTGATGCCTCTACTCCCTCCTTTAGCACGCGCCCAGCAAGACTGCCATTTAAGGTAGACAATCCCCCATTTTTACCTTCCGGAAGGGTATCTAGACTTTTTGAACACGTTTCCCAGTAGTTTAAATCCACCATACTGGTAGGTGAAAAAAACTTAGAGAGTGCTTGAGTTTCCATCTTACTGGATAGACTATTTTTCAAAGTCTCGTATAGTAACAGGGTGGCAAGCGCATGGCTAACACGTCTACGCAACTCCATTTTTTCAGGAGTATCTTTTTCTTTGCCATTAATAATGTCGGATAGTTTCTGACCAGACAGTGTGTACTTTCCACTGGTTTTCTTCGCTCTAACCAAGCCTTTAACACCATCAAACACCCCATTTTGGGCTGTCCAATGCTCCTTTCGTATCCACTTATCCAAAAGACGAAACGCCTCTGGTTCCGTCATGGGAGTAGGTTTGCTATCACGATTGGGTGGATGAGGTATTTTTGTAACCCCATAGTACACTGCTCCCGAAAGAGCCAGCACAGTAGTCACTAAGGCGACCTTCCCCATTTTCTGCGGATACTTACCAGCAAGAGTCTTCTCCTTACGTGGTTTGGAGGCAGGTTTTTTCGTTACTTTCTTTTCTTTGTCAGAGGGAGATGTACCCTCATTGGCGGCTAAAGGCTTCCGAACATGAACTACTTCGTTAGCGAGTGCTTCATAGTTGTCTCTTAGGTTTTGGAAGTGGGGAGCAGTGGCTATAGACAGTTCATTGGCGATACTCCTCGCAGTCTCCGCAATGGTGTCAAGACACTCTTCCCACTCTTCTTGCGACTTGCGATTCCTGCCTCCCATACCCGAAACGATATTTTCGATGCGCCCCGCTTTCTGCATCGCCGCGGTATTGGGTAGTGCTTCCGTTATTTGAGTATAGTAACGAGTTACCCTATCACTTAAACCCTCAAAACTCAAACGTGTTTTAGGCGAGAGGCGAAACACAACCTCAAAATCCGTTACACTTCGCTCGGCGTGGGGCCAGCACGTTGCAAAACTAGGAATCACTTCCCCATCAGAGGCTAATTGAGTACAAACCTCCTTCCACTCCGAAAGGTTTGTCTCCGAATAGACTTTATCTCCCTGCCAGTACGTTCTATCCACCGAAATCCTATCCCTCAAAGGCGGTAGCACAGGTAGATTAAGGGTAACGGGATGGTTATCCCCCTCCTCATAACGTTTTAGAACGAGGTCATCTCCCCTCTGTTCTAAAATACGAAAAGGGTTTTTAATATACTTATCAAAATCGTTTTTCCTAAACAGGAGTGCCACGCAGTTAAATGCAAGCCGCCCCGGTACGGGCTTCTTGCGAACAATAACCACTCTCTTCTCACCGCTAGAGGTACTCCAAAACCAGAGCAGAGCCTCATTCGGTAGGGCGCTCTGCTCCAAAGCCACTGCATGAACAAATTTCTGATAGAAGTTCCTCACCTTCTCGCGAGTAGGTGCGTCTACACCGTCCGATGTCCGCATTCCATGGTCTACACCATCCGATGCTAACCCCGAACTACAGTAGACCCACTCCGCCGCGACAGAAGGGGGGGCTGTGTGTGCTCCCATATCACTCCTCCTCATGTCGGTTCCTCACTCCCCGCACTTTGGTCTCCATACTGCTTGCGAGTCTCTCTAGCTCTAAAATAACCTCCATGCGCCTTTTTGCCTTGCGGCTCCCTCCCCATAACCACCCAGCCAAGTCGTCATAAAGTGTTACGTTCCAGCGCATGGTATTCGCACATATCCACAAAAGAGGGGCAAGGCAACCGTTGGGGGTAGGGAGCAGTGCCTTCGATATTTCGTACCCTATGCTTTTATCTTCGTTTCCGCTCTCGTCTTTATGGGGAGTAGAGTGCCAAATTGCGCTACTAAAGAAACGGCGAAACCGTACAATACCAGGACCTTTGGGAGGTTGGCAAAATGCTTTCCATTTGGACTCGTAGTCCAGATATCCAAAGCTCTTTAGCCCCCCTTCCATGTCACGATAACGAATGCTGTCATCATCGGGGTCTTTATACTCATCTACTTTGGTGAGTACCAGTGCCACCGGAACCACGCGGCTGTTTCCATTACGGTGGGCGACCTTTCTTAGTGTATCCTGATACGCCTTACGCACTCGGGTCATATCATTATAGGGCTTGTTTCTTCGTATCTGCGACATATCAGCAATCAGTATCAGCCCATCGGTCTGCTCAATACGCTTTTTCAGTTCTCGTTCCGACTCAGTATCTACATCGTCACTATCTGTCCCTCCAGAAACCGCCTTACCAGAATAGTCCAAAATACTGAAACGAGCAAAAACCTCCTCCTCATAAAGTAGTTGAAAACCAAATTTACGCACCCCTACCGTGCCGATGGGAAACTCTCTGTCGATATAGATATGGTCTGCAATTTTGTCCAGCTCTATGATGTCGTCTCTGATACCGTCCTTTGTACTCGATTCGATAGCGACCTGAGCGGGTAGTGCGGTGTTCCACTCTTGGTATGCCCCCGCCAAAAAGCAGGTTTTTCCAGAGGAGGATCCGCCCACGAGAGTAAGGGTGAGTTGCATACCGTCTCCTGCGATGCCTCCAGCCCTTCTGTCTCCTTTTTTCTGTAGTTCGCGCAACTTGCTATCTGCGGATAGCCCCCATAGTAGCACCCCCACAGAGGAGGCAAGCGATACTGCCGAGATTGCCCCCAGTGCAAACGCGGTAGCAGGAAATTTCATCAGTTCGCGGATAGCGTACATCAGGGGGTAGAGGACAGAGAGCAGAATCACTATCTGTACCGCATTCATGAAAACCAGATAGAAGGTGTTTTCTCGTTTCAAACTCCCTCGGTATGCCAATAACTCTTTACAAGTGAAAGCGATAATGGCAGATATCAGCGCAAGAGGTAGGCGGTACCGGAGCCATTCTTGAGGAGTTTGCACCAAGTACATACTTTCGTATTTCTTACTATCTGGGTCGGTAAGAGAAGAGGTGCTATTCGTGTTGGTAGCGGGATTGCCGCCTACTGCACTTTGGGAGGTAGATGTGTTGGGGGGTGGGAGGTGAGGATAGGCATACGCCTTCAGCCCCAGAATAGAGGCGTAGTAGAGTGTCCCCATAATGAAACCCACTATTATCGCGTTTCTGGCGATGCTTGCGGGGTCGGTATCCTGTTGGTTACGCCCCGAACTTGCGACAGTAGGTAGGAGTATTCCCAGAAACGTAGCGAGGAGTATGCTGGCAAAATGCTCTACAAGGTAGTAGGCTACTTCTACTTTTTGTGGAGTGGTATTAAGGTTTTTTGATATGCCTACATAACATCCCATTCCCATTATTAATGCCATAAGAAACGCCCACTTTGCAAAGCTACTTAGCCCCATGCGGCGCATGGGGTCTAAGCGTGGGCTAATACGCTCTTTGCCAGTGTCGCTCTCTTCAAGAACATCCTCAAAATCGAAATCGCTGTCACTGCTCATATCTGCACCCCCAGCCTTTCGCATATTACATAATTCAGACATCTGTTTTGTGATTCTACATCATTTTATCATAAACCTTCCTTCACATGAAAATTTTTTCACTTTTTTTCCTCTTTCCTAATATACAAATAGAGTGATATTCCAATGTCTGTATGTCGTGCTTCCCAACTATCTCCATCACGTTGCACCGCATTCAGGATGTATTCATTCCGACTACTGCTGTTTCCAAGACATAAAATGCTATAACTCTGTATCAACACATCACCGCTTTTCTGCCTATTTATATCTTCCAGCATTCTATCAATAACAACCCCTTTTTTGTGCTGAACATGAAACCTTACTGGGTTATACACCGAATTTGTCATCAAAACGCGCATACTGCTTTTAGGATAGGTGTCTATTGCGTATACACAAGCCGCCATGTAGCCATCTAGCCTCTGCTTACGCTGAAACTCGGTATAGGTGGTCTGTAGCGGTATCCAGAGTTGCAAGTACCCCAATACGAAGAGCGCAGAAACCGAACTTACTATCCTAAAGCGGGTGCGCCCTACCGACCAGTGCCTCACCCCCTCTACCAGCCATCTGCCAAGACGTATCAAAACCTCTGAACACCCTATACCAGAGAGCAGGATAGCCCCTATAATGGGAACTATCACAAAGCGAGGTACAAAAAAACCCTGCCGATAGGTGTTGAATTGAAAACAGAGCAAGAGTAGCATTGCAGGTAAAACCACCTTCTCAATCACCCTGCGATGCCACAAATGCCGAACAGATCGCCACCCGATTACCGCAAGCAGGAGGGTAATAACGGTACTTACTCCACTGTCTCCCAAACGCCACAAAACCAGTAGGTACTCCTTGAGCAGATGTCGGAAGGTGAGAGGAGGGGAGGTTGGCACAAGGAACGTCTTTACAAAATACTGAAAGGAGTGAAGGCTGTAGTACCAGTCTCCCCAGCACACTTTGTCGAGAACCATTCCCAGCAGAGGCACTCCGAACAGAAGTGCAAAAGAGACATGGATAATCTTCTTGGAGCGATACCGCCAACCCAACCACAAAAACCGACACACCGCAAACAGATAGATAAGCCATCCTTCTGGGCGCACTAGCCCCCCCATTGCCAAGCAAAAACATATCCAACCGATACGACGCGGATGTAGCGGGTTACGTAGGCTTAAATGGAGTGCTAACACCACAAATAAGAGCAAAAAATGGGAAGAGTTTGCAGAGACAGCCCCTTCCCAAAAGGGCCATTTGACCAGAGTGAGGAGGGCGGCAATCCCCCCCGCAATGGGGCTGTGCAGACGCTTTCCCAGCAGATACATCCCACCCACAATCCCCCCCGCAGTAAGAATACAGAGTAAGTTTATCCCCCAAAACCCCGTCCCCAAAGAGTACAGCGTGCCATATACAAGCACCAGTAGCGGCTTGGGAACATTACCGGTATAAGGACGCAGTTCGCCATTAAAGCGATGTTTTATCACCCATTGCGCCTCGTCGATATAGCTGTAAGCGTCGTTATCTAGGCTACTAATCCCCGATTTTGTAATAATAAAAATCCCCGCAAATATGAGAAATACCGCCATGCCCCCAAAGAGCACAGGAAGCCTCATAAGGAGGCGTAACAGATGCCCCCACCTAGCGGATGGTTTCGGTAAAGAAAAGCGATGTATTGGGTTGGATGGAGGGAGATTCAAACTCTATCTCATTCCTTTTTAGCAAGAGAGTAGCACTTATACACTCATTTTACTTGAAATCATGGAGAAAATGCAAACGAGACAGTTACGCAACTATTAGGGGAGAGCAAAGCAGATATATAAAATAAACGTTCCCAAGACCGCATAGCAGATACTGGGAACGCTTATTGGAAGGCAGGTTATGAAGAGAGTACTAAGCCGCGTCGGTGAACTCACCTACTCGTTGTGCTTTCATCTCTTTGAGCATACTGTTTGCCGCCATCAGAAAGCAGATTGCGGCGGGCATAAGATAGATTACCTTGTTCAGTGCGAACAGCAGCGGGATAAGGTCGAAGGGGATATGAAACAGCAGTAGCAGGTAGAACCCCCAACTCGCCGCATTACAGGCGTTCCGCGCATTCTTTCCGGTGCATTTCTGGGCGATACGTGCAAATATCCACCCCAAGAGAATAGGAGAGAGTACCATTGATAACCACCACATCGCTTCTTACCTCGCTTTCAAAACAGTCTTCTATATAGAGTATACGTCGTTGGTATGCTTTCGGTGTCACTCTACGCGCTACTTTTCGTAAAATTTCTTATGGGGAAGAGCCACCCGCAATGGCAGGGGCGAAGAATATCTCTGCCCCCTCTGGAATGCGAGTACTCAGCAAAGGGCGCACACTGACCCCGTTCACAAACGCCGCCAAGCCGGAACGCAGTCGCTCCTCCTCTGCAAGTCGGCTTTGTAGCCCTGGAAAGTGCGCTTCCAGATGCTCTATAACCTCTCTTAGAGTACTACCCTCTGCCGATACCTGCGCCTCTCCTAAAGTAAGGATACGCATGGCGGCAGGAATATGAACTGTTACCACTCTTCTCTCCTGTGATAATGTGAAGCAGTTGATACCAGCCCTGTGAAGTATCTCACAGACAGGCAAAGTTTGCGTCTGGTATCATATCCCAAACAACAATTGGCTAAAAATAAGTTATTTTTGAAAATAATCGCAAATTTTCAAAATTTTTGCATAATAAGCAGGAATTGAATAATACTTTGTGGAACATTACGCTATCTTTCGGCGTTCTCTATACATAAGTCCGCATGAAATACCGAAAACAAGAGTACCACTAATTAACAAAAGTGGCTTTCCAAACCGAAATGCCACACGTAAACAAGGCATCTAACCGATACGCCTTACAAGAGAGAAGGATACGATGAGCAGAATGAACCCAAAACCCATTATCGCCGAAGTACACAAAACTTGGCGCGTTGCCCCCGGAATGGTTTTTGCGCTGGTAGTAGACATGGAGCGCAACATCTGGATTGTAGAATCCTGCCCCGTGGGAACCCACTTCTGGACAGTACAAGAGGCAAAACAACTCCCACAAGGTAATCGCACCCGCACCGCACTCAAGGAAGCCATTCACGAAGGAACCCTCTTGCAGAAAGAGACCCAAACCGCCCTCGAATACGTGCGCCGTGTGGCGAAAGAGGATGCCCCCAAATCGTCTGGGAAGAGTAGCCGCCCTTTCGTTACCGTGTAAGGTAACTACCTTACTAACCCCGATTTTAGCAAGCGGAAGAGTCCTGTTCAGGACTCTTCCGCTTCTGTGTTTTGTCCCTCTAAAGGGGTTGCCAACGAAACATCTGCGTAACCTGTTCGAGGGTAAGGGCAGGGGTATGCGCCTTGAGGTGCGCCAGTACGTAGTTACGCGCCTCCTCTACCTCTA
>OMJJ01000033.1 GCA_900299305.1 bacterium
GGGGGTATCGTTAGCACTTTTACGTTTTTGGGGGTCGCGGTGTCGGCACTGTTCGGGGCGCAAAAACTCTCCCAACTCGGTACAAATCCCTATGTCAATCTCGGTTTTGCGGTTCTCTTTATCGTGCTGGCTCTCAACCTTATGGGCTTTTACGAGATAATGGTTCCCGCAGGATTAGCAAACAAGGTACATACTGCCTCCTCACAGAAAGGGGGCTACCTGCAACCTTACCTCATGGGGCTTGCTTTTACGCTTACCTCTTTTACCTGTACGGCTCCCTATGTGGGAACCCTCCTCGCTTCGGGGGCGAAAAACGGCTACCTCTATCCTATGTTGGGGATGTTCGCGTTTAGCACGGCGTTTGCGGCTCCGTTTTTCCTGTTGGCGGTGTTTCCACAGAAACTTGCCGCCCTGCCTAAGTCTGGCTCGTGGCTGGTAACGGTGAAGGCGTTTATGGGCTTTATCGAACTCGCCGCCGCCATGAAGTTCCTCTCGAATGCCGACATGGTTTGGAGCGGACACTGGATAACGCGCCCCGTCTTTTTGGCGATATGGGCAATGGTATTTGCGATTGCGGGGATGCACCTGCTAGGAGTGCTACGCCTTCCTCACGACAACGCAGAGGACAAAATCGGGCTACCCCGTAGAGTATTGGGAGTTGGAACCGTTGGGATGGCACTCTACCTCTTTGCGGCGATGCTTGGCGCAAACCTCTACTGGTTCGAGGCGTTCCCACCTCCACCAGAGTATGCAGGTCGATGGGAGAAAGTCAAAAAGCAAGCCGAGTGGATAGAGAACTACGATGAAGCCGTAAAACTTGCGAAGGATACCGGCAAGCCGCTCTTTATCGACTTTACGGGTGTTACTTGTGTCAACTGCCGCCTCATGGAGCGCAACGTGTTTCCTAATCCCACCGTAAAAGAGCAACTCAGTAACTATATCACCGTGCGCCTCTGGACGGATAGGGAGACCCCCGAAGACGAAAAGAACAAAGCGTTTCAGGAGAAACTTACCAATTCAGTGGCTCTCCCTACCTATACGGTGGTAACTCCCGATGGAAAAGCACTAGGCACACGGCAGGGACTACAGAAAACAGAGGATTTTGTCGCGTTCCTAAAGAAGCCAGAGGGTAGCTCACTGGTCGCACAAATCCCTTAGCCTCTACTCTCCCAACGGGCGTTTATGAAAAGGGCAGGGGCGCGGTATCTTGTTCGCGGCAAGCCGCCGTTTTACCGTTTGGGGGCAGTAGGGGGAGGCTTTTCCCATCGAATCGGCGCACAGAGTAACCGGTATTGCGGTCTTGGCAGTGGAGTTGCCAGGGTCTACTGGGGGTGGTGGGGACTTGGGGGTGGGAGTAGGTGCAGAGTCGGGATAGAGAGCCGAGAGGTTGGGGCTAGGTGTACCGATATGAACCTCAAAGACGTTCGTAATGTGCCTGGAGGGGGTGATGAGCGTCTTCCCACGGTAGTACAGCCCCGTAGAAGCCCCCGCATCGAGGTTCATGGCATCCCGACACCCCAGCGCGTGCATGATTTTCCCAAACTGTAGAAACGTAACGGATGAGATAGTATTCACCAAAAGAAGGTGGTTGTCGGGCGTTACCCCTAACCCCATACGTGGTGCTGACCCCATTACATGAGGGTCTTGAAACCGCTCAAATTCGGGCATTACATCCACTTTTCCATTCAAAACCAGAGCCGGACCACACGCGAGTACCGTCTCATACGCCGACCAGTCGGTAGCATGGTCTCTTACCACCCGCTTAACCGCAACCTCCTTGTCTTTGGTAATACAGAATGCAGTTCCATTTAATCCCGCATAGATAAGTTTGCCTTTTACCACAATGTCTCCAATAGGGCGGAAGTCGGTTTTGGAGGCATACGCCCCGTTGATACAGATGGTGGGCTTAGTACGCGCAAGAAACGTAGAGAAGGCATCTACCCCATACGGAAAGCCTTTAGCCACCGCCACACCCACCGATACGCGAGGGTCTTTCATATCCACACTAATAACGCGCACGGTATACCCTGCGGCTTTGCCTGTCCACATCTTGTCGGGCTGTGCCTGAGACTTCGCTACAAGCAGGTGCGTGAAGAGAGCGAGTACCGATAACATAGTGCCTCCGTTTGGGTAGGTTACTCACAACAGAGGGCAGCGGTTTCATGCAATGAAGGGGACTACCTCCTTTTCAATAACGCCGCTACCTCCTCCGAAATAATCACATCAAACGCGACTTCGCCCGTATCCAGCATCTTTTGCAAGTAGGGGCGGCACATCCCACACCCGCTACCGCATCCCGTTGCCGCCGTTATCTGTTCCACGGTGTGCCACCCCTGCTCTTGCGCTTTCTGCCTAAGCGTTGCGAAGGTGTTCGGATAACATATACAGGCGCGAACTGGCTTTTGGGAGTGAGGCATGGCTTGGGCTTACCCGATATTTCCTTGCTCAAAGCGACCCTTATAGCGGGCGTTGGGTGCTTCCAGAATCTCTTTGGTGCGTTCGGAGACTTCGGGGTAGAGGGATGCGTCGTAGTAGTGCGCCGACCACGAAATCGCGTTGGGGCTAAACTTAAAGAAGAGGGTTCTGCGCTCATGGTCGGCTGTCCAAGGGACGGTTCCGTGCGTAAGTGCTTCTGTGAAGACGATAGCCGTTCCTGCGCTACCCGTTACCTTCTGCATAGGCGGAGGGTTGCTGTGAGTGTACCGCCAAACTTCAGGGTAAGGAAGGTTGCTTTTATGGCTACCCGGTATACAGGCAAAGCCGCCGTCACCAGGATTTACATCGCGCAGGTTATACGCTACTACTGTCAAGCCGTTCCACATCTTGCCGTTATCCCAACGGTAGAACTGGCGATGGTCAAACGGAGTACCGCCCCCATGTAGCCACGCTTTTGTGGGACCATTTCCGCGCCGCATAACGTCTAGGTAGTCGTGGTCTAAGCGAAACTGTTTTCCTAGTAACTCCTCTAGGTAGGGACTGACCGCGGCGTTATCTATCACATTACGAATTGCGGCAGACCAGTTGACTACCGAAAGGAAGCGGTGGTGCGCCGCATCTTCGCTCACTTTCGCCGCGACGTGCTCGTCTACCAGTACATTCAAATCCTTTAGGGTGTCGCTGTCCAGCGCGTTCGGAATAATCACATACCCCTGTAGGTCAAATAGATACCTGTCCAGTTCATTCATTAGGTGCTACTTCTCCGCATTGGGGGGCGTATTTCGCTCTATAGGAGCCTCTTCCCCCTTTATCGGTATCCATTCTACCTCAATCGCGTCTTTGGGGGCTAGGGAAGCGTCTTCGTTCTCTTCGCTCTCCGTTGCGGGGCGGTTGCGCCGTAGCCTCTCGGCAAGCACTTTCACCTTCCCCCTTGAGGCGATATAGGCACTCTGATAGATACGCTTGAGCTGTTCGCGGTTCAGGTTTTCGCCTGTTTCATAGTACACTTGGGCGGCGTGACCAATCGTCGCTGTACCTGCGTAGGCTATCATCGCTTTTGCTACCATACCGCCCACCGGTATCATTCCCACAATCTCCCGTGCTATCGCTCTCCACCCAAAGGCGTTTCCTAAAATGGGAGCCAACTCCTTAGAGCGTTTTATGTAGTCTACGGGGAGGTCGTAGATGGCGGCAAGGCGTAGTGCCAGCATCGCCTGATTTTTGGTAAGCACCACAATATCGCTGAGGGCATTGACGGGAAGCAGGATGCCTGTTATTGGGAATGCGGCGGTTATCCCTGTAAGAAGCGAGAACTCCGCATTCACTACCGATGTCTGGTTTATAAGGAAATCACCTACCCGCTTTCTTAGCACAGGAAAGTTTCGCGCAAGAGCCATTTTCCATTCGGGTTTGTCTTCCATTATGCGCTCTAGGGTGTTATCTATACCCCCAAAGTCGTTGATGGTATAGATAAGGTTAGCGGCAGGAGCGTTTAGTCGGTCTGCGCCCGCATCCAGTATAAAATCGAAGGCTTGCGGTTGTTGGGGAAAGCCCTTTTCCGAGGAGAAATCGTCGTACTCCTGCACGATGAAGTAGGGGGCGCGTTCGGAGGGGTTGACCTCGGAAGTCAGGTTTGCGGCGACGGTTGGCGTAGCATAGAGGTAGCGAACCACCTCTTCTCGTTGCGCGGTATCGCCTACTATCGCGAGTTTTAGGACGCAGTTCGCCTCGTCCGCGATTTCGCTTGCCGATATGCTTTTTAAGACCTTCCAGAAGTCTTTGGGGTTGCCCACTCGTGCCATAGTGTTCTCTCTCTAGCGAGTTCCTACAACGCTCGTTCTTTTTGGGTACTGGGAGCGACTACTCGCATCCACTATACGTTCCATAAAGGCAACTGGTTTCCGTACCGTATTTCCGTAATTGGTTCGGCTCCAGTTAGCGTTTTTCACCAAGCAGTTTGGAGAGAATCGGATCCATCGCATCCATCCAGATACCATAGCCTTTTTCGTTGGGGTGCAGAAAGTCGGTGGTGATGTCGGGGAGCATCGTTCCATCTGGTTGGAGGAACTTGTCGCCAAAATCGAGGAAGGTGATGCCGCGCTTACCGTTCAGTTTTGCCAATTCCGCATTGATTTGCTGAATACGCACTCGGTTCAGAGTGTTCGGCTGTTTGTCACGGGGAAGCAACCCCAAGAGGAGTATCTTGGTATGGGGAGACTTTCGGCGAATGGTAGCACACACCTCTTTAATACCCGCAACCGTCTCCTCATTGGTGTTGCCGCGGGCATTATGGGGCGAGATATTGTTGGTTCCGATAAGCACAACGGCAACTTTGGGGTGAATACCCTCTAGTTCCCCGTTCTGTAGCCGCCAGAGTACCTGCTGAGTTCTGTCCCACCCAAAACCCAAATTAACGGCGTTTCGCTTTGCAAGGTGTTTCTCCCAAATATCGCCGCCAAGTACGCGGTTCGAGGTCGGTACTCCACCCATCATGTGCGTTATCGAGTCGCCGACAAGTACCACATCCACGGGCTGTTTTTTAATCTGTGCCTTTACCGCTTCGTGCCGTTCGTCCCAGCTATAGAAGTCCTGTTCGCACTTTACGGCGGGAAGGGTCGCGTTGTTTTCGGGTTTGCCCATCAGTTTGCGGAGGGTAGGCTCCATTGCTTCTGCCCATTTTAGGTTGCCGACTGCGTTTGGGTGAAGCAGGTCAGGCATAAGGGCGGGGTCAAGGGTTCCGTCTGGTTTCAGGAATACAGAGTTGATGTCTAAATAGAAGATGTGCCGATTATCCGCAAGTTTAGAAGCGATTTCGCTCGCCTCTGCCCCCCGTTCGGTGGTACCGGGAATATCGGCGCGGGGGAATATCTTTAGTAGAAGAATTTTCGTGGTGGGCAGTTTATGGCGTAGCGTCTCTACCACTTTGGTAATGCCTTCTGCCAGTTGCTCGCCTGTGTGAGCGATGCGGAAGTGCTTCGAGTCGGTGTTGTTGGTTCCTATCATCACTACCGCGACTTTAGGGCTGATTCCGTCTACCTCGCCATTCTCTAGCATCCAGAGAATGTTTTCGGTACGCGCCCCGCTATAGCCCAAACTAACCGCTTTGCGTGGCTCGTAGTAGGCACTCCATACGGGGTAGTTTTCAGGGTTGTCCCAAGCGTGTGTGATGGAGTCGCCCACAAGGATAAGGTCGATGTCGCCTTTTTTAACGCGCTCTAGTTTCTGGTTCCAGCGGTCTGCCCATATTTTGGGAGTGTTGGGTTCGGGAATGACCGCCGTGTTTTGCGCGAAGACCGCACACGAGAGTTGAGCGATGAGCAGAGCAGAGAGTATTCCAAATGTAACATTTCGTCTCATGGATTAGACCTTCCAGTAGGGTGAATTTTTAGAGAGGTATGGTAGATTATACCCGCCGTGATTTAGAAGCCGTCCGCTCCCCAAAAGCAGGGGTAGTGTCGCTCGAAGAGTGCTTCGGCAAAGGGGATAAGTGGAGAGGGTAAAACCTGCGGAGGAGTGTATGCCCCAAAGAGTAGCCCCAGAAACTGACTCTGTGTTAAATCGTTCTCTTTGCTTTCGATTTCAGTTACCTGTAGAAAGGAGCCTGCGGGAGCGATACGAACCGCACCGTAAGGAGTCTGAATGGTGAGTGCGCCCTCTGGTCTCCCCGCCTGTACCCAACGCTCATTCATGCCGAAGGTAAGACTCTTGAGCAGGTTGGTACGGTGTAGTACCCGAAACATTCCGTAACGCGCCTCTGCGGTCTCAATCGTCTCTAGGAGGGGGCTAACTGCTGATTCTAGGACGTTATCGAGTAACATTCCCAAGCGTAGGCGGCTTACCCCGGCGGTTTTGAGTTCGTGCGCGACATGAGAGTAGAGGGCTTGCGCGATACCCGCCGCGTCACTCCCCTCTGCTGCGTACTCTGTAATGCGTACCTCTACCTCTTGCTCATCGTAAGCGATAGCCGAATTAAAATGCCCACGCCGCAGATACCCTACTACCGTCCCCTCTGCGTTTTCGGCAACGGTAATCCCTTCTGGTAGGCTCTCCGTCGAGACTTTGCACC
>OMJJ01000034.1 GCA_900299305.1 bacterium
CTTCATTATGGACAAAGCACCACACGAATTTGTAGGGTGAGGTCAGAAAATAGTAGAAATGAGAGGGAAAAGCGTTATTTTTTCGTGTTTTTGCTCATCTCGGCAAGGAATAGATACTGTTGCGCCCACCCCGCGTACTCTCCAAAACGGCTCTGCCACTCCTGTACAACTTCCTCATACACGCGGGGGGTAAGCGATTTTTGTTCAAGGTCGGGACGAAACAAGCGGCAGGTTATCTTGCGTATGTGGGTATCTACGGGGGTCGCGCTGTCTTTATCGAGGCAAAAAACGCAGATGCAGTCGGCTATTTTCGCCCCAATACCGTGCAGTTCCACCAGTTCCGCTTTTGCAATGGGGTATGGAACTGTGCGTAACGACTCTAGCCAGTTGGGAGGCATGGCAAGCAGATGTTGGGCGAGATGGATTACACGTGGGGCGCGATAGCCCCATAAGTCGGAGCGGAGAAGCCTTTCATCAGCATTGGCAAGCGCAGAGAGAGTGGGAAAGGTGTAGGCAGTTCCCAAAGGGGTCTCTATGGGGGTTCCGTAGCGTTCGGCGAGTTTCTTCACACTACGCTCTATCTTAACCACTGTGTTGCAGGTCGCGCACTGAAACGCGAAAAAGCACTCACGGGGGGGCTGACGCAGTACCCGCAAACCCCGATACCGCTCTATCGCTTCGTGCAGAGTAGGTTCGGCGTGTTCCCACTCTTCGTAAAGGCTCTCTAGGGGGACACTGAGGCGAAAGTAGTCTGCTACTACCTCCCACCTATCTGGAAGGGGGTACGTCTGCCACTCAAAGCGGTAGGGAGTGTCCTCCTCTGTTTGACGCAAGACCAAAACCGTATCATCTACCGTTCCCCACCAAAGCCCATCGGCACTCTGTTGCCACCGAAACGCTTGCCCACTGGTGAGGGTCGCCCTTACATCGAGGCAGAACCCCGTGCCTAGATTCATTTTTAGCGTAGAAAGCGGCACATCAGTATCCTATCCTTCGCACACTAGCCAAACACATCCAAAAGAATACGTGCCAAGCGAAGGTTATCGGGTATTTGGGTACTAACAAACTCCATACCAAGCGATATTGTACCTTGTAAGGTAGGGCGGGTATAGCAGATTTTGCCGCGAAGCCGTAGGGGGCGGGTATCCATTCCCTCTCGCCACAAAAGGTCGTCTACTAAGTTAATCCGCTCCCCCGTTTCCTGTTGGGTTTTCTTCCAGAGCGACTTGAGCCATAGTTCGGAGAGATTGATGAGCACCTCACCCATTTCGGAGATGTCTACAGGGGGAGGAATATCGAGTGCCAGTCCCCCTAAACTGATGTCTGTGCTACCTCCCTCTTTCCATACCGCCGTAACCCCATTGGAACGAATAGGACGAAACTGTACTGGAGCCACACAAGGGTAGCGCGTATTTCGACGCATAACCACACGCTTGAGAGGCTCACATATCTGTAGAGTTGCCCGCTGCCCCTCTCGTTTAACAAGGGTTGTACCGAGTTGGCTTAGGGTTCCATTCAGTGAAAAGAGGATGTTTACCTTTTGTGAACAGGCATTGGGCAGAGGGAGCGGGTCGGGCAAAAACTCCGCAATGACCTGCTCTCGGTTCATCTCTGCGATATACCCAGAAAGGCTAACACCCTGCCCCGGCAGCGCAAAATCGGCGACAAAAATACTAGGCATGAGCGTACTCCTGTGTTATTGTCTCATTTCCGTACTTGTAGGAGATAAGATGACCTATCAGTCGAATTTTATCGACATCCGTAATGGTGGTAAAAGAGAGCCCAACAGACATATAGGAGCCAATGTAGGGAGAGAAATGCCGCACCTTGCCTACTATCTTAATGGGTGCCTCTTGTGCCCCATCTCGCCGCGAAATTTGGCGGACATTACTAGGCTTACCCAAGTCTGACATAGGAGAGCTACCAATATAGAGAAGCATCTCTATGTTTTGAGGTATTTCCAAGAGGTACGGCAGTAGCAAACGTACACCGGAGGCACTAATATCTTGAGTCTGCCCTGCATACCATGCCCCACAGAGTTTCCCATCGCGCCTCACCCTCCAAGAGACGGGCATGGTGGCTTTGATACGGTCTGTGGTTCTATTTTGGTAGCTACGCAGAATATGCCCAATTTCTACAACAAGGGTGTTGTTGTGAAACTCCGTAAAAACGACTTGGCATCGGTGTATTATCTCCTGCACGATGATAATCACCTCCCCCTCTTCGCCTTGTGGCACACGCTTCAAGGTAGTGCTTCCAGTGGGAAGGGAGAGGGCAATAATATCGGTATCCATCTGTGTTATCAAGCCGGTCTCCCGTACCCCTATACAGGGAAAACGAACTTCGGCTTGGATAGGGTTGTTTAGTACGGCACTTTTATGCACTACACGCTTCCTTCCCCATTTTATATTTTGCTTGCTTACAGGATATGAGGAAATTTTGGACACGTACCTTATCCACATCGGAGATACGCGAGAAGAGAACCCCCAAGGTAACATTCCCGTCCGGAAGTTGAGCCACATGGCGAATACTGCCCCTAATTTTGACGGGCGGTTCGTTGGCGTTACTATGACGTGAGATATTCAACTTCTCCAAAGCCCCTCCTGCCTCCGAACTCACTTCATTTTTCAGGTAGATAAGTGCCTCTATCTGCTTGGGCACCTCTTGCGGGGGTGGGATAAGCAGTTTTACTCCGGTAATGCTTATATCTTCCGTAAACCCAGAGTACCATGCCCCATGAGAGCCGTCGTCGCGCCCTGCTCTCCAAGAGACGTGCACTACCACATCCACACGTTCCGCTTTGCGTAGTTGTGCTCCCCTTAATATATTTCCAATACCCAATAGGAGAATACCATCCTGACACGATAAATAAGTTATCTGTAGCCGATGCAATAGTCCACGCACAGCAAAGACTACCTCTCCATCCTCCTCCTCGCCTATGAGTGAGAAAACGGACGGTTTGGCAGTAATACGTAAACCAATCACATGAGTGTCCATCTTTACTATCACCCCCGTCACTTTGATACCGCTTAGAGGAAAATGTATCTCTGCAAGCGGGGGATTCGTTCTACTTGCATCGCTCAACTCAGTACTACTCCTTCTTGGAAGTGAACCGCCTTGCGCTGTAGCCATTACATCAAGATAGTTAGCGCATCTACCATTATGTGCATTTTCTTGGTTTTCTTGACCGTATATTTACGGGTTCTCCCCCTTGCGTACCCACTTAAAGCCGCTCGATTTCTGGTAAAATGAGATATTAGGATGAACCACCCTTTAAGGAGAGAGCAGAGATGCCACATAACGAGAGAAGTAGTACCGTAACCGCAGGGGCGCACCGTAGCCCAAACCGTGCCATGCTACGCGCAGTAGGCTTTGGAGATAAGGATTTTGAGAAGCCGATTATTGGGATTGCAAACGGGTATAGCAACCTGACCCCCTGTAACCTCGGACTAGCGATTTTGGCACGACGCGCAGAGGTCGCAACGCACGAAGCGGGATGTATGCCGCAGATGTTTGGAACCATCACCATTGCGGACGGTATCTCGATGGGTACAGAGGGTATGAAGTACTCGCTGGTCTCCCGCGAGGTGATTGCCGATAGCATTGAGACCGTTATCAATGGGCAGAGCATGGATGGGCTTATCGCCATTGGGGGGTGCGACAAGAATATGCCCGGCGCAATGATTGCGATTGCTCGGCTGAATGTCCCCTCTATTTTTATCTATGGCGGAACCATCAAGCCCGGTCATCACAACGGAAATGACCTCACGATTGTAAGCGCATTCGAGGCGGTGGGCGCGTATAGTGCTGGCAAAATCGACGCGGAGGAGCTGGCGAACATAGAGCGCAAAGCCTGTCCGGGGGCGGGGTCTTGTGGGGGGATGTACACCGCAAACACCATGTCTAGTATCATTGAGGTGATGGGCATGAGCCTTCCTTACTCCTCTACAATGGCGGCAGAAGACGCAGAGAAGGCAGAGAGCGCGGCGCAGTCGGCGAAAGTGCTTGCGGAAGCCGTGCGTAAGCAGATACTGCCACGCCAAATCCTTACCCGTAAAGCCTTCGAGAACGCGATAACCCTAACAATGGCACAGGGCGGCTCTACCAATGCGGTACTCCACCTGCTTGCCATTGCTCACGCGGCAGAAGTTCCCCTGAAAATTGAGGACTTTGAGGAGATACGCGCACGAGTTCCCGTCTTCTGTGACCTCAAGCCCTCTGGTAAGTACGTCGCTACCGACCTGCACCGCGTGGGAGGCGTTCCTCTGGTTATGAAGATGCTTCTGAAAGCGGGGCTACTGCACGGCGACTGCCTCACTATCTCAGGGCAGACCATCGAAGAGGTGCTGAAAGATGTTCCTGATACCCCCCCCGCAGGTCAGGACGTGGTTCGCCCCATAGACAAACCTCTGTATGAACAGGGACACCTCGCCATTCTCAAAGGGAACCTTGCTACGGAGGGAGCCGTCGCCAAAATAACGGGTGTGAAGAACCCTGTTATTACCGGACCTGCCCGCGTTTTCGAGAGCGAAGAGGCATCTCTTAGCGCGATACTAGAGGGCAGAATACAGGCAGGTGATGTGTTGGTTATCCGCTACGAAGGTCCAAAAGGCGGACCGGGTATGCGCGAAATGCTCTCTCCTACCGCCGCTATTATCGGGGCGGGGCTAGGCGACTCGGTTGGGTTTATTACCGATGGTCGCTTCTCAGGAGGAACCTACGGTATGGTTGTGGGACACGTGGCACCGGAAGCGGCTGTCGGCGGCACGATAGCACTTATCGAAGAGGGTGACTCCATAACCATAGATGCCCCCAACCGTCTGCTACAACTAAACGTATCAGAAGAGGAACTGGCACGCCGCCGCGCTGAATGGAAAGCCCCCGAACCACGCTACACGCGGGGCATACTGGCAAAATATGCCAAACTGGTATCCACAAGCAGTAAGGGGGCAGTGACCGATTTGAATGTGTTCGACGAGTAACATTCGGCTTACGTTTCTGCCTACGAACGTGGCGGTGGAGGCACACAAGGGAGACACCCTCCTCGACAGCGCACTGGAACATGGGGTAGAGTTGCCCCATGAGTGCGGCGGTAACTGTGCCTGCACCACCTGCCACGTTCATATTTTGGAGGGGGCGGACTGTCTTTCACTACCGGAAGAGGTGGAGACAGACCGCCTTCTCTCCGCCGAGAACCGCCTCCCAAACTCCCGCCTCGCTTGCCAAGCCCTCCTCTTGGGGGGCGATGTGACGGTGCAACTGGTGGAAGAGGCGGTTTGGTAACTGCCTCTTCCTAGCCCTCATTCTGCTCATAAGGACATCTTGCTCCCAATTCTAGACGAAGCGGTTTGTGATGGGGCTCATACCCTTAAGCACGTAACACCAGTCAATCTTCTTTTTACACTATGCAAAAAGAAGGATTCTTGCATACATTCGCTTAATTGTAGAAGTCATAATTCCATTTAAGGAGCCTTGCACATGAAACGTTTCGTTTTTTTATCTGCATCTGCTACTATGCTACCCAACCTGCAAGTTGCTCCTATCTCAAAACATTTCTTTAGAGCATCAAAATCATAGGTTTTTTGGGGTAATAGACCACTCATCAAAGTCATCAGGAGGCTTTTTGCTAATTTTGACACTTATCGCTACTTGATAACACTTTCTTGTTGACAATTACTGCTCAAAACTAGCAGTTTGGGTAATAACGTATTCAGAAAAAAGTGACTAGCTCTAAATTGTACAGGGAACCTTAAGCAAAAAACTCTCGTCTAATGGTAACAAGGAATGTTCAATTTAAGGCATACCGACTATCAAAACTAATTTACGGAGAAAAACTTTGAAACTAATATACTATACAATACGCCCCCTACTTGCCATGGCAATTACTCTTGCTCCTCTCACTGCATTCGGGCAGAACACAAAATCTGGAAGCGGTGCCCTTAACTCAAATACGACGGGCAATTACAATGCCGCTTTCGGATATCATTCTCTCTACTCCAACACATCTGGCAGTTCCAACGTAGCCAATGGAATTTATGCTCTTGCCTCAAACACAACTGGCGACAGTAATATTGCCAATGGATCTTGGTCACTCTACTCAAATACAACTGGCTCGTGGAACACAGTGAACGGATACAGTGCTCTCTATTACAACACAACGGGTAATTATAACACTGCTACCGGCGTCCAAGCACTCTACTCGAATACCACTGGAAACTATAATACCACAGGTGGTGCATACTCTCTCCTAAGCAACACGACAGGAGGTTTCAATACTGCGAATGGCGACCATGCCCTTTATGCTAATAGTACGGGTAGCTACAACACAGTTAGTGGATGTCAGGCACTCATGTCAAGTGGTACGGGTAGCTACAACACTGCACAGGGATTTGCGGCATTACGAAACTCGACTGGTAGTAACAACATCGCCATAGGGTATCAGTCAGGTTGGAATTTGACTACGGGAAGTAACAACATTAACATCGGCAATCAGGGTATAGCAGGAGAAAGTAATACCATCCATATCGGGACAGGTGGCACCCACACCTCTACCTTTCTCGCAGGTGTCAATAAGGTATCCGTAAGTGGAGGAGTAGCAGTCTATATCAACTCCGCAGGTCAATTGGGAACGGTACTTTCGTCCCGTCGCTACAAGGAGAACATTCGTGATATGGGAAGGGTAAGTGAGTCCCTCATGGCACTCCGCCCTGTAACGTTCCGTTACAAGGCAAGTGTTGAAAAGGGAGCCCGACCAACCCAATATGGTCTTATCGCAGAGGAAGTCGCGAAGATAGCTCCAGACCTCGTGCAGTGGGATGCACAAGGTCACCCTCAAACCGTATACTATCACCTCCTAACCCCCATGCTAATCAACGAACTTCAGAAAGAGCGAGCGGCACGACTGTCAGATAAGCGGGAAATGGCAACGCTCAAGGCGGAGTTAGCGGCATTGAAGTCGGTTCAGTCGAAGCAGTTGGCGGAGTTGGCGAAGCAGGTAGCGGCGTTGCAAATGGCACAGCAGAAAGGGAAGACCGCTCTGGCAGGGTTACATTAGTCCCTTTATACGCAAAATACACTTAGTAAAAAGCCCCACAAGAGCCAAACAGGCACCAATACGGGGCTTTTTTTCTGTCTGTTCAGAGGAATATTGAATGGAGGTAAAGAAATAGTGTTTACTGCATTAATTTGAAAGGATATTCGCCCATGAAACCATTCGCGTTTCTTTCTACTTTTGCTATTATGCTTGTTTCCCTGTCTGCTTCTGCACAAACCTTCTATGGTTCGGGGGCGGCGACAAACACCGCACCCAATACGGATAGTGTGGGGATAGGATATAAGTCCTTGTCTGTTAATTCCGGTAAGAACAACACTTCTATTGGCTCCTACTCTCTCTTCTCCAACACAACGGGGTACAACAATACGGCGAATGGCAGTCAAGCTCTCTACAACAACACAATGGGGTACAACAATACAGCAACAGGATACTGCTCACTTGGTTCCAACACAACGGGGTACTTCAACACGGCTAATGGATATTGCTCCCTCTTCTACAACACAACGGGGTACAACAATACGGCTACTGGACTACATTCTCTCTATAAAAACACAGTAGGCACCTACAATACAGCAACTGGATTTGCCTCACTTTGTTTCAACACTACGGGGAATTCCAATGTTGCCAACGGAGTTCAAGCACTTTACTCCAATACAGAAGGAAACTTCAACACTGCTATTGGATCCAATTCTCTTTACTTCAACACAACCGGATACTATAATACGGCAACTGGAATTAACTCCCTTAGATCCAACACAACTGGTTACGTCAACTTGGCGAACGGTGCCTATGCACTTTACTCCAACACCACTGGATACTATAATACAGCAATTGGTAACAACGCTCTGTATAAAAATACTAAAGGGAAAGGCAACATTGCACTCGGCCAAGAGGCAGGCAGCCAAACCACAGGCTCCAACAACATAGAGATTGGCAACATGGGATTAGCAGGAGACAGTGGAACTATACGCATCGGTGACACAGTAACCCACACGTCCACCTATATCGCGGGTATCAACGGCGTGACTTCCTCCAACGGAGTGGCTGTCTACATCAACTCCAACGGTCAACTGGGAACTGTTACCTCTTCACGCCGTTTCAAGAAAGACATCAAGAGTATGGGAAGCAAAAGCGACAAACTGATGAACCTCCACCCTGTTACCTTCCGTTACAAGGAGGACGGTTCCGTGTTGCAGTACGGCTTAATCGCCGAAGAAGTCGCGAAGGTGGCTCCCGACCTCGTGCAGTACGACAAGCAGGGTAAGCCGTTCACGGTACGCTACCACCTGCTAACTCCCATGCTAATCAACGAACTTCAGAAAGAGCGAGCGGCACGTAAGGCATTAGAGGCGAAGGTTTCTGAGGTCGCAACGCTCAAGGCTAAGATTGCCTCTCTGGAGCAGGTTCAATCGAAGCAGTTGGCAGAGTTAGCGAAGCAGGTAGCGGCGTTGCAGGTGGCACAACAGAAGGGTAAGACCGCGCTAGCAGGACTGCACTAGATACGAACTGCCC
>OMJJ01000035.1 GCA_900299305.1 bacterium
AAACCCTCCTCGCAGTGGCTTCACGGACAGGAAGGCGTGTGGCAATGGTAACGGCAAAAGACAAACTGCGCGAAATCCTCTCGCATGGGATGCAGGGTATCGCCTTCTCCTCCGAAAAAGCGGATGCTACCACCCAAGAGGTACACGGAATAGAGAACGTGCTAGAGTTGGTGGGTCGCCCCAAGCCCCCCATCTATAGCCCCGAAGCAAGCCTCTTTGCGTTACAAGCGGGAGTTGCCCTCATAGAAAAAGGGCTGGCAGACCTGCTCTACCTCTCCCTAACCGACTATATGCAGCACAAGTACGCCCCCGATGCCCCCGAAGCGGTAGCGTTCTATGCAAACATCGACGCAGAGATTGGGCGAATGTTGGAACTAGGCGCGGTAGTAGGCGCGACGGCTGACCACGGCATGAACGCAAAGCAAAAACCCGATGGCTCTCCCAACGTTCTCTACCTCGAAACTCTGCTAAATAGTCAGTTCGGCGGGGGTATCAAGTTGATACTGCCTATTACCGACCCCTACGTAGTACATCATGGTGCGCTCGGCTCGTTTGCCGTTATCCACCTCCCCTCTCCCGACCTTATCGCCCCCGTAGCCTCCTACCTAGAGAGCTTGGCAGGAGTGACTGAAGTGTTTCAGAAAGAGGCGGCAGTACGGCGGCTCGAACTGCCTGCCGATAGAATTGGGGAGCTTATCGTAATGAGCGGGCGCGACGTTGTTTTGGGGCGCACAGAAGCACACCACGACCTCAATGCCTTAGAGGGGGGATTGCGCTCTCATGGAGGACGCTACGAGGAGATGGTTCCCCTCCTCCTCTCTGAACCGCTCTCCCCTACCTATCGGGCGAAGGCGTTCGGCGACCCGCGCAACTTCGACCTCTTCGACTTCACCCTCAACGGAGGCGCAGAATGTTAGAACTCGCCTGTTTTGTAGCGGGAGAACCCATCTCCTCCACCGAAACCCTCACGGTAACGAACCCCTATAATGGGCAGGTAGTAGGAACCGTTGCCCTCGCCAGTCGAAGCCATGTAGAGAGTGCCATACAGCAAGCACTCGCCTACCGCTCTACGCTCACCCGTTATCAGCGTTACGAAATCCTAATGAGAGCGCGTCAGAGCCTTCAAGAGAGGGCGGAGGAGTTTGCACAGGGGATTACCGCAGAGACAGGGCTTGCCATTCGGGAGGCGCGGTACGAGTTGGGGCGGTGTGCGGATGTGCTGATGTTCTCGGCTCACGAAGCCATGAAAGACGACGGGCAGGTGTTTTCGGGAGACGTTTCACCCATTGGCAAGGCGCGTAAAATCGTTACCACTCGTGAACCCCACTCCTTTGTGGTCGCCATTACCCCTTTCAACCACCCCCTAAATCAGGTACTGCACAAAGTGGCTCCCGCGATTGCCGCGGGTACTCCCATTATCCTCAAGCCCTCCGAAAAGACACCCCTCTCCGCCCTTCGTTTGGCACAACTCCTCTACGATGCAGGACTGCCTCCCCCCTATCTAAGCGTCCTTCTGGGGCGAACCGAAGAGGTGGCTACTCCCCTTGTACAAGACCCACGAACGGAGGTCGTTGCGTTTACGGGAAGCGTGAGCGTAGGAAAAACGATTGCACGAACCGCAGGCTACAAGAAGTTGATACTAGAACTCGGCGGCAACGACCCGCTTATCGTGCTAGAAGATGCAGACATGGAACTAGCAACGACGCTTGCGTGTGAAGGCTCATTTCGTAACTCCGGGCAACGCTGTACCGCCATCAAGCGGATACTGGTACAAGAGAGTGTTCGGGAAGAGTTTACAGAACGCATGGTAGAGCGGGCAAAGCGTTATACCTACGGCGACCCTACCGACCCCAATACCCTCGTAGGAACCGTAATCGACGAGCTTTCTGCCCAGTACCTAGAGTCAGTGGTACACAAGGCAGTAGAGCAGGGCGCGAAAGTTTTGCTAGGAGGGGTACGGCAAGGGGCGTTACTCGCTCCAACGGTCATCACCAACGTACCGCGTACCGCCGAAATGATTGTCAAGGAGTCGTTCGGTCCGCTTGCGCCTATACTCAGTGTACAAGACATCGCCGACGCGGTACGCTTCTCGAACGCTTCGGACTATGGGCTTTCGGCGGGTGTCGTTACACGCGATATAGATAAAGCGATGTGGGCAGTAAAAAACCTACGAGTAGGCATGGTGAACATCAACGAAGTGCCGTCGTATCGAGTGGAGAGCCAACCCTTTGGGGGCATCAAAGATTCGGGGCTTGGCATCAAAGAAGGGGTCATAGAGACCATAAAATACATGACCTACGTAAAGACGTTTTCCCTGCCTTGGTAGATGGGAAAGTTCTGTGTTTACAATAACCCACTAAAAGAAGTTATCCTCTGTATCCCGCAAAGAGCCTATCCATCGGTGTACAATAAGGTAGATAGGAAGCGCAAACACCATGTTATAGAGCGTAGTAGCAAGCATCTGCCGAAACCAGTGCGCGATATTGGGCTGAGGCGCAATCACAAAAAAGAGACACTCTGCCAGCAATGAACCCAAAGCCACTAGCCCTATCGCAAGCGGGACGCTCTCACGGAAGACGCGCTCTTCTAGCCAACCCACCCCAAAACAGACCAGCAGACGACTAACAATAAGCGCGGTAAACCCACCAGAGGGTGGCGCGGCAAGAGCAGCATGAAATATCCCCGTAGCAAAGCCTATTGTTGCCCCGCCATTTGCATCGTGGAACATAGAGCCAAGAATAGCGACCACAAGGGGAATATCGGGGGTAACGCTACGTACCCGCAAGGTGTTCGCAAAAACGCACTGAGCGCATATCGCTACAAAAAGCAGTGTGCCTAGCCGTAGCGCACGGGCGGAAGCAGGACTCATTTTACTATGTAGACCTCTTCCAAACGGTCAAAGTTGACGATGGGACGAATACGTGCGGTCTTTACGGCACTGCCGGGGTCGGGCTTCACCTCTAGCACCGTCCCTATACGTAACCCTCCCGGAAACACCCCTCCGCTCCCCGATGTCACAATCTCGTCACCGATACGGATGTCGGCGGCGTTATCGAGATAGGTGAGGGTAAGCGTAGGAAAGTTATTGCCCTTACAGACCCCTAACGCACGCGATTCAGCGCGTTGTACCCGCGCCCCTACTCCCGACTTCTGGTCGGTAATCAGCAGTACCGTAGAACTACTCCCTGTCACCTCCGTGATGCGCCCTACCAAACCGTTGCGAGTCACCACTACGTTGCCTATCTTCACCCCATCTTTTGCCCCCCGCGCTAGTAGCAGAGTCTCAAACTTAAAATCAATACGGCGCACCAGAATATCGGCAGGTAGCATCTGAGACTGCGCCTGTTTTACGAAGCCCAAATCCTCACGAAGTTGGTCATAACGCGCCGCCTTCTCCTTCAGACCAGCGTTCTCGCCCTCTAGTTCTGCGATACGTGCCTCTAGGCGATGGTTCTCCTCCGCAAAGCGGCGACCCCGAAAAATCCACTCCCCCTGCCTACCAAACCAGTCCGAAACCCGTCCCAAAACCCCAACCGGGGGTGCAGTCACCCCGCGCACCATACTCGTAGGCGTGTCGATACCCTCCTTGTTCAGAGCACGGTTGTGGCACGTACCTAGTGCTACACTAAGAACAAGCAGGGCGAGGGCAATCCAGTAGCGTTTTGTTCGCGGTTCGCGATTTGGAATCACAAGACAGTTCCTTTATACTCCGCATATCAGGGAGCGCGATATAGTCTACCGCAATAGGTGGGTAAGAGCAAGGTGTTTTAGGGAGTAGCACCCGCCCCCTTCTTCGCCTCTGCGCCAACCCCTTTTACAAAGATGCCCAAATGGTTTGCAACGGGGCGTTCACGTCCCGGAATGCGTTTCTCGATAGGGGTATTGAGTATCTGCGGTTGCCCGCCCTCCTCTACCACCAACGCACTAGAGCCGCCTCCATCCAAAAGCATCGCTGTATATGCCCCATAGTGTTCAAGGGTATCGGTCATCTCCATGAGGGTCATGCCTTCGCTATAGTTGGGTTGCCTACCATCCACTACCATAAGTATCAGCCACTTTTTATCTCTGTCTATCCCGATAGCAGTTCGCGGGTGTCTCTCCGTAAACACAGGTTTCTTGAAGTCCGGTTCGAGACGTACCCCTTTATCTAGTAGAAGGGTGCTTCCCGAAATGGCGTTATATATCTCCCCAAGCGGTCTTAGGAAACTGACCTTGTTGTCTTTAGTGATAAATAGGGTTGGAAAACTCTCTCGCTTCTCCTTAGCATCGCAATACAGAACCCCTCGTGAAGCAGAAAGCCCCTCCGTCTCTACGGGGTCGCCTTCCGACGGGTAGGAAGACCAGAGTTTGGAGGGGAGTTTGCCGGGGTCTTGCAAATCCTCTATACTAGGCTGGTAGTGCATGAAGGTACTCTCGTAAAACGGATAGAAGTTATCTCCGTTAATGGCTATCTGCACCTTAAACTCTTTTAGAAACGCGGAGGTTTTACGGGCTTTCAGGGGACGTTTTGCCTTCTTGTCGTCGGGAGGTGTTACCAAAAAAGAGATGTCCGGAGAGTTAAGGGGAACGCTGACCACATGAATCACCTGATGTTGCCCCTCCCGCTGAACTTCGCGGACGTAGGTTATCCCCGTACCCGGAAACAGTTCCCTATCGCGGTTCGGGGGCTGTGGACGGTGGCTCCACCAGAATATAAATCCTGCCCCCAAAAGTAGGGGCAACAGCAGTAACCCAAACAAGCACCCGCAACCACGCCGCAAGCACCCCGAAGACTGCTGTGTCTGCACGGGTTGGCGCATATCGGGTTCCGGTTCAAAGTCGGTTTCGCGTCGTCTGTTTTTGCCTTTTGCCAAAACTCTCTACCCCCAGTCCAAAGTAGGCTGAACTGCGCCCCTCTTCTCTTCGACGAGAAACGCCTGTACTGCGTTTCGCAAAAGCACCTGCGGCGCAGAGAGCGCGTACTCCTCTAGTTCGTATGGGTATACCCAACGTAGGTTATCCACCTCCTCTAAGGGAGTCTCCTCCGCAAGAGTGGCTAAAAACCCGTACAAAGTAATACGGTGGTGCGTTACGCTGTGCTTAATTTTCGCTATCTGTTTCGTCAGTTCTAACGTGCGCCCAACTACCTCTTGCCCAGCACGTAGACCTGCCTCTTGTGGTGTCTCTCCTGCCCTGCCTACCACACGCGGGAACTCCCACAAGCCGCCCCATAGCCCTTGCAAGGGACGCTGAAACAGCAGGAACTGCCCCGCCTCGTTACGAATGAGGGCAGAAACATGGGTCACAGCGATACTGGCTTTACCGGGAGGGAGTTCGGGAAGCGTGGTAGGGTCGGGAGAGTTTCCTGCCACGCAAAAGGAGAGGAGGGGGCAGGTATCGCAGTGAGGTTCTACGGGTTCACAGACGAGTGCACCCAACTCCATTAGCCCTTGATTGAAGTCACCGGGATTGGTTTGCGGAACCAACTGCTCGGCAAGCCCCCACAGTATCTCTTGGTTCGCACTCGATTTCGGGTTGCCCATCACTCCAAAGAGGCGACTCAACACCCGTATCACGTTGGCATCTACCAAAGGGCGCGGCACTTGATAGGCGATAGAGAGAATGGCTCCTGCGGTGTAGCGTCCGATACCGGGTAGGCTCTCGATTTCTGCGGGGGTAGCGGGTACTTCTCCCCCAAACTCCTCTACCACTTTTTGCGCGGCACGGTGCAGGTTCCGCGCTCGTGCGTAGTACCCTAGCCCTGCCCAGTACTTGAGTACCTCTTCAATGGGGGTCTCTGCGAGTACTTGAACGGCGGGAAAACGCTCCATAAATCGGAGGTAAAAGGGGATAACGGTAGCCACTTGGGTCTGCTGTAGCATGATTTCGGAGACCCACACGCCGTAAGGAGTGGCTCCGCGCCAAGGGAGGTCGCGCTTATGGCGCAAAAACCATGCGGTAAGGGCAGTGGCTATCTGCTCAGAGGTCTCTTGAGAAGGGTAGACAGTGCTTATTGTGGGATGTGCCACGCCGCTTTGCCCGTCAGCAGTTGGTTTGCCGCTTCTGGTCCCCATGTCCCCGCCGAGTAGTTGGGGAAGAGCGGACAAGAGAGGGTGCGCCATGCCTCTAATATAGGAGAAATCAGTGCCCACGCCGTCTCTACCTCGTCGTCACGCGCAAACAGAGAGGCATCCCCACGCACGGTATCGTATATCAGTCGTTCGTAAGCGTCGCTGATGGGGGTATCGAAACTCGCGCCATAGCGGAAATCCATGCGTACTGGTTGCGCCTTGAACTGCGCTCCGGGGGCTTTACTCGTTATCTCCATATACGCCCCTTCGTCCGGCTGAATACGGATAACGAGGCGGTTCGGTTGAATCGCTGACCAGTTCTGACGTGCAAAAAGAATATCGGGTATCGCTTTGAACTGTATTTGCACTTCAGTCACACGACGGGGTAGGCGTTTGCCCGCCTGAACGTAGAAAGGAACCCCTGCCCACCGCCAGTTCTCGATACTAAATCGAAACGCCGCAAAGGTATCCGTATCAGAACGCGGGTCTACTCCCTCCTCTTGCCGATATCCTAGCACCTCTTCCCCCTGCTGTACTCCCGCGCCATACTGACCGCGCACCGTCCACTTTGCCACATCCTGCGGGGTAAAGGGGCGAATAGACTTGAGTACCTTCACCTTCTCATCTCGAATCGCGTCGGCATTGAGTGCAACCGGCGGTTCCATCGCAATCAGTGTAAGGACTTGCATCGCGTGGTTCTGCACCATATCGCGAGTAATACCCGACTGCTCGAAGTAGTTACCGCGCCCCTCCACACCCAGCGTCTCTGCAACGGTTATCTGCACGTTGTCGATGTACCTCCCATTCCAGAGCGGCTCGAATATCTGGTTTGCAAACCGCAAAACAAGGATGTTCTGCACCGTCTCTTTACCAAGGTAATGGTCGATACGGTATATCTGGTCTTCGGCAAAGTAGGTTTTGAGTTCGGAGTTGAGGGCTTTGGCAGAGGCGAGGTCGTACCCAAAAGGCTTCTCTACTACCAGACGCGCCCACCCCTGTTCTGTGCCGGGACGATTTAACCCCGCCTCTCCTAAGTGCTGAATAATCTCGCTAAAGTTCTCTGGAGGGGTAGCAAGGTAGAAAACGCGGTTGCCGGGAATACCGTACTCCGTATCCAGTTCACTAAGCCGAGACGAGAGACGTGCATACCCCTCCGAATCGTCTAGCGTGGAGCGCAGATAGTAGAGGTGACGTGCAAACTCCTCCCACTCCGCGCCGTCTACAGGGAGGTGCGGCGCAAAGGTACGCACAGCCTCCCGCATATCCGCCCGAAAACTGGTGTCGTCTTTCTCCCGCCGTGCAAACGCTACAATGATAAAGGGGTCGGGAAGAAGCCCTTGCAATTTCAGGCGAAACAAGGCAGGTACGATTTTACGGCGTGTAAGGTCGCCCGTCGCACCAAACAGAACAAACGCACACGGTGCGACCTCATAACTCTGCGCCTCTACCTGCTCATATCCAATTTCGGGAAGCGATATTCCTGTCGGCATTACCTATTCGTCTTTCTTAGGGTGTGTTGCGTGTCCGCCAAACTCTTTTCTCAGAGCGGCGAGCACCTTCGCGCTAAAACTCTCCTGCTGGCGGGAACGGAAGCGCAGATAGAGCGAGAGCGCAATAATCGGCGCGGGAACCCCATACTCAATGGTAGACTCGACTGTCCAACGTCCCTCACCGGAGTCCTCTACATAGTCGTCTATCAAATCGAGGTATGGGTCGGCTTGGAAGGCGTTCCCTGCCAACTCCAGTAGCCAAGAGCGCACTACACTCCCGTGCATCCAAAGGTCACAAATCGCGCTCAAATCGAGGTCGGGATAGGGAGAGCCTCTCATAATCTCGAAGCCTTCGGCGTAGGACTGCATCAGGGCGTACTCGATTCCGTTGTGTACCATCTTTACATAGTGTCCGGCTCCTGCCGCGCCCACATAGAGCAAGCCGCCCTCTTGCGCCAAAGCAGAAAGGAGGGGTTCAACCACCTCATACGTCTCCTTTTCGCCCCCTACCATCAGGCAGTAGCCCTCTTTCAGTCCCCAGATACCCCCAGAGGTTCCCACATCCAAAAAGCGTTTGCCCAGTGCCTGAATGGTGTCGTGGTGGCGAATGGTGTCGGTGTACTTAGAGTTGCCGCCGTCTATCACAATATCGCCTTCTGAAAGCAGGGAGGTAATCTCGGTAAGGGCGTTCTCGGTAATCTGCCCCGCAGGAACCATCACCCACACCACACGCGGAGACTGCTCCAACGCGCCTATCAGTTCGGCGTAGGTGCTCACCCCAGTAGCCCCAATGCGAGTCATGCGGTCTCGTGCCGCTTGGGAGGGGTCACAGCCCACCACACGATGCCCGGCAAGCGTAAGACGCTCTGCCATGTTGCCCCCCATACGCCCCAGACCCACAATTCCTATCTCCATTCGGTTCCTCCTAGTAGGTTCTACGAAACGATGTCCCCCCGCCTTGACTAACTTCATGCTAGGCACTCGCCCTCATTCTGTCCTTGCAGGACATCTTTCCCCCAATTTTGGGGAAAAGAGAGAGTAGAGAGGTATGCTTGTTATAAGCAAGGTATGCCTTTACAAAAAGCTACTACTCTGCTACACAGTGCATTCGCCTCTTTGCCCAAACTGGGGACACGGGGGTTGATGATGAGGGCTATAACCTAACAGTGCGTAACATGACTTTCTACCTCGCTCACTTCCAGAGAAGGAGTGACTTCTATCCCACAGGTGTCGTCATAGATGTCAGGCTCATCTTCCAACCATTGAAACGCCCCTCCTGCCATAGCCAATGCCGCAAGTTCCGAACCAGAGATGTCCTCCATAATCCCCTACCCCTCTTTCGGAAAGAGCGGCGACATCTGCCCCCCCAGTTGATAGAAGAAGGGATTCTGCCCCGCTTCATTCAGCAGTAGGTGCGAGTCCAAATCAATATAGTCAAACGCCCCCGTACCACACGCCAGCGCAAGCGAGAGCGCGATACTACGCCGCGTCTCCAGCATACACCCAAGCATCAGTTTGCGCCCCGCGCTTTTGGCAATCGCGATAATATCCAGTACTCCAAAGAGACCGCATTTGTTCACTTTGCAGTTGAAGCCCTGTACCGGAGTCTGTACCAAGCGCACGGCTTGTGCGGGGGTCTGTATCGATTCATCGGCAAAAACAGGCACGGGCGAGTTTGCGGCGACCTCTTCCAAACCCGCAAAGTCGGCTTGAGGTACCGGCTGTTCCAGAAGTTCGAGGTCTACCCCCGTATCTACAAGACGGTGTGTAAACTCCAGTGCTTGCCGCACCGTAAATGCCTGATTTGCGTCCACGCGGATACGCGCAGAGGGAACCGCCGAACAGACCTCCGCTACTCGTGCGTAGTCGTTCTCCAGATTCGTGCCGCCCACCTTAATTTTGAAGGTGTGGATACCCCCCTGCCACGCCATGCGTGCCAGTTCGCCCACGCCATCAACAATGGGTATGGTGATGTCGCTCTCTACTGTCTGCACCGCAGAACCCCAAAACTGAGTTAAAGAGAGTCCCGACACCTGCGACCAAGCATTCAGTAAAGCCATCTCCAAACCACACCGCGCACTCGGCTCTGCGGGGGCAACCGCCTGGATTACGTTTAGCACCTCCCGATACGCCAGCACCTCTAAGCCAACGAGTTGCGGTGCGGCACGCTCTACTGTTCTAAGAACCGTGGTAACGGTCTCCTGAGTAACGTACTCTACTGGTGAGGATTCTCCAAACGCTTCGCGCCCGTCATCCAGTTTCAGGCAGATAGCAACACAACTCCCTCTATCCGCTCTCCCCTGTGAGGTAACAAAAGGTTGATAGAGTGGGGTCTCTAGTAGGGATGCAGTGATGCTCTGGATACGCGGGGAGGACATTCTACTACTCTCCGCCTTTGGTGGTTTTGCGGGTACGGGTTGTCGTCGTTGACTTCTTTGCGGTGGTGGTTTTACGGGTCTTCTTCGCCGCCTCGCCAAAAGTACACTTAAACTCCTGTCCCGGCTCCATTACCCCTTCCGCCGAGCATTTCAAGAGCGTTTTGCACTTGGGATAGGAACTACACCCCAAAAACGCCCCGCGTCTACTGTTACGTAGAAGCATAATCCCATGTCCATCTGGGCAGGTATATTCGGTAGCATTGGGGAGGGTTTTGGGGTCAACAGCATTTCCTGCATTGGCAGATTTTGCGCTTGCGCCCATTCCACAACTGAAGTTATCCCAGTTCAGGGGCTTGCCCTCTTCGTCTACCTTTATGATTTTGCGGCACTTGGGAAAACCGCTACACCCCAAAAACGCCCCAAAGCGTCCCTCACGTAGTAGAAAGGCTTTATCCTCTACAGGACAACGGTACTCGGTCTCAACGGGTGCAGGTTTCAGGCTCTCCATCTGGGTGGAGGCGGTCTGTAGCGTCTGCTCGAAGGGGGTATAGAAGTCGTGGAGCAGTTTGACCCAGTCCTCCTTGCCCTCCTCCACCGAGTCGAGTTTGGTCTCCATATCTGCTGTAAAGGTGACATCCAGCACATTAGGGAAGTGCTTCACAAGTTGGTCTGTTACGGTAAAGCCGAGGTCGGTAGGGAAGAAGCGTTTATCCGAGAGGTCTACGTACCCCCTATCCCGAATCGTCGAGATGATACTCGCGTAGGTGCTAGGTCGCCCTATCCCCAACTCTTCTAGGGTCTTTACGAGGGTCGCCTCTGTAAAGCGGGGCGGCGGCTCAGTAAAATGCTGTTTTGGGTTCAGTTGTAGCAGGTCGAGTGCCTGTCCTTTGGCAAGAGGGGGTAACGGCGGTTGCTCCTCGTCCGTCACCTCTTCGGTATCTTTGCCCTCTGTATACACCCGCGTAAACCCATCGAACTTCATCACGCTACCACTCGCGCGGAAGTTATAGGGTGCGCCCGTATTTGCCCCGCCAACCGCATGAATATCTACCGTAGTCACATCCAAAACCGCCGGCGACATCTGACTTGCAAGAAAGCGTTGCCATATCAGCCTATACAGTTTCTGCTGTTCTGGGGTGAGGTACTGTGCTATCGCCTCTGGTTCGCGAAGACAAGAGGTAGGACGTATCGCCTCGTGTGCATCCTGCGCCGCCCCCTTCGTCTTAAACTGCTTTGCCGTAGCGGGAACATACTGCGCCCCAAAACGCTCTCCAATAAACTTACGCGCCTCTGCTTGTGCCTCTCCTGCCACGCGCACCGAGTCGGTTCTCATGTAGGTTATCAGCCCAACGCTACCTTGCGCCCCCAAATCTATCCCTTCGTACAGGTCTTGGGCTATCTGCATGGTACGCCGGCTGGTAAAATAGAGTTTCCGTGCCGCCTCTTGCTGAAGGGTACTGGTAATGAAGGGAGGAGCGGCGTTACGCTTGGTCTCGCGTTTCTTCACCTCAAAAACGTGGTATTTTGCGCCCTCTAAGTCCTCTAAAATCGCATGGATGTCCTCTTCCGACTTGGGTTCGAGGTTCTTGCTATCACGAGAGTGCAGTTTGGCGTTAAAAGGAAACCGCTTTTCGGGGGGCTGTGGAGTAACGTTCGCCGTAAGCGACCAGTACTCTTCGGGTACAAACGCCTGTATCGCACGTTCTCTATCGCAGATAATACGAACCGCCACCGACTGCACACGCCCCGCAGAAAGCCCCTTCTGAATCTTTTTCCAGAGGATAGGGGATAACTTATAGCCCACCAACCTATCCAGTACGCGGCGTGCCTGTTGTGCGTTCACCTTGTCCATATCCAACGTGTGCGCGGTATCGAGTGCCTGTAGCACCGCCGACTTCGTTATCTCGTTGAACTGAATCCGCTTTGCGTTTTTGAGATTCAGTGCCTCTGCTAAGTGCCATGCTATCGCCTCCCCTTCACGGTCTGGGTCGGAGGCGAGGTAGATTTGTGAAGCCCCTTTTGCGGCGGTAGCAATCCGCTTGAGAACCTCTTTACGAG
>OMJJ01000036.1 GCA_900299305.1 bacterium
ATTACCGCCGCGTCTGAACATTCGGTGGCTCTGTTGGCAGATGGAACGGTGCGTGCTTGGGGAGTGAACTATAGCGGTGAACTAGGCGACGGAACGGGCAACAATGCCAACCATACGAGCGATAAAAATGTTCCGGTGGTCGTCTCTGGGCTTAATCACATCGTGCAGATTTCGGCAGGGCGCGACAACACTCTGGCTCTGAGGTCAGATGGAACGGTTTGGGCATGGGGCTATAACGGCAATGGGCAGATTGGCAATGGTACGGGCGTTAGCAAAAGCGTTCCTGTGCAGACCTTGAAACTCACCAACATCGTGCAGGTAGCAGGTAGTCAATCGCATAGCATGGCACTAGGCGCAGACGGAACGGTTTGGGTATGGGGCTATAATGGTACAGGCGCGTTTGGTGATGGAACGTTTAAGAGCTCGAATACACCGGTGGTAGTACCGAATTTTAGCGGGGTGGTGCAGTTGGCAGGGGGTGGAGCGCACACCCTTGCGCTAAAGTCGGATGGTAGTGTGTGGAGTTGGGGGGCTAACGATAGAGGGCAGTTGGGGGATGGGCTTGGCGGAGACAACACGAATGCCCATGATACCAACCTTCCTAACCAGGTGATGGGACTTCCTAAAGTCGCACAGGTCGCGATTGGAGCGGCTCACTCATTGGTGCTTACCCCCGATGGAACTATATTCGCTTGGGGTTTTGATGAAGAGGGGCAGTTGGGAGATAATGGGGATAGTATTAAGTCTACCCCGCAAATCGTTCCGGGACTCTCTGGGCAGACTTTTATTGCGGCGGGGGCGTTGCACAGTCTTTCGGTACAGGTAGTTGCCCAAAAGACCAAACTCTCTGCTTCTAATCTCACTTTGCAGTACGGTATGCCGATAAACCCCTCTGCGGTGCTGAGAGATGGGGTGACTAAAATGCCTCTTATCTCTGAAAGCCTTGCTTTTAACGTGAACGGAGTGGATTTGGGGGCGGCAAAAACAGACGCAAGCGGTAGAGCCGTTACTACTTTTCCCAATGCGCTAGATGCTACGACGGGTGTGCCGTACCCTATAACGGTCTCCTTTGCAGGGGATATGCTGTTTCAGGCTTCTAGGGCTACGGCTACGTTGACGATTACCAAAGCCGACACCAAGATAGGCGTTGCCAACGTGGCAGGGAAAATCGGCGAGACGAAGTTCCTTACTGCAACGCTTAGGCGTAAGTTCGATAACGCGCCTATTGCTGGTATTGCACTCTCCTTTAAGTTGGATGCCCATGCGGAAGGCTCTGCGGTAACGGATGGTACTGGGAAAGCCTCTTTTGCGTACTTTATAGATGGAACTCGTGCGCCGGGGCTACATACAATTACCGCTGAGTTCTTTAACGATGCAAACTATAACGCCGCGAGTGCTAACGGGAGCCTAGTGATTAACCAAGCCCCCACAAAAACGAGCGCCTCTGCGGTATCGGGAAAGCGCGGGAAAGTGGTAGTACTGAAAGCGAAACTTATTCGCAACACAGACAAGATGGGTTTGGTAGGCAAGCCTCTTCACTTTATGATAGATGGTACGGAGGTGGGAGTGGGCGAGACGGACAACACAGGGCTTGCCTCGCTGAACTACACGATACCGATGGATGCTACGGTAGGAGGTCATCCCATTAAGGTAGTTTATGATGGGGAGACGAACTACATAGGTAGTTCCGACGATAGCAAGACCTTAACGGTAAAGTAAGGTTAGGGTCGTTTTGGGAGAGTGAGGATAGGGTGCGAACTTAGCGGTTCGCGCCCTATCTCTATTTTAGCCCAAACCTAAGCCTCGGCTAGTGCGACGAGTTGGCTGGGAGTGAGGAGGAAGCGTAAAACCCCTTGTGAGGGTTCGGGGCGGTAGGTCTCTATGCACGCCAAACTGCCTTTTTTCATCTCAATAACGGCTCCGCAGAGTTGTTCCACGAGGTAACTGAGGTTTGGCTCGTGTCCTACAAAGAGGAGTTCGGTTCTGTTGTTGTGCTTTTGGGTGAGTTCTTGTAGGAGGTTTAGCCCGAAGCCACCGACTGCCATTCCGCTAATAACCTCTACTTGGGGGAGGTGTAGCGTTTTTTGGACGATGTGGGCGGTTTCTAGGGCGCGGGGGTAGGGGCTGGAGTAGAGGCAGTCCCATTTTAAGCCGAGACGTGCCATGCCTTGCGCTTCTTGCTCCATTTTGTGAATACCCTCTGGGGTGAGGCGACGCTCGGCATCGGTCATTCCGAAGGTGGGTTCTTCTGCAATGCCGTGCCGTAAAAAGGAGAGTTTCATGGGGTTATGCCAAACAAGGCAGGGGGGTAAGCCCCTGCCTTGTTAATCTTCTAAAAGATTGCTCGGAATACGAGTCAATCCCTCTAATTCTGTGTGTACGACGCGCATCTCGTCATAGGTGATGTCTCCTAAGTGTGCGAAGCGTTTTTGCTCAGCGAGAGTTGTCTCACCCCGCCCGGACTGAAAGAGGTTATCGTTCCAGTCTTCTGGCTTCACGTAGAGTTCGCCTAGTTTTTTACAGTGCGAACATCGAAACTTGAGGTAGACATAGTTGGATTTTCCATAATGCACGGTTCTGCGTTGCATCACATCACGACGTGCAAGAGGTTGTCCACAA